>SPJM01000214.1 GCA_006844585.1 Methylococcaceae bacterium
AGTCAGTTTCGGATGTTATAAAATTCACGTTCCTTAGCATCGTTTTTCAGGAATAAGGTATGGGATAATACCGTAACCAGACTATTTTTTCAGCAGTAAAAATATGATTCATCAATACCTGGAAAGAATTTTACGAGCCAAAGTTTACGATGTCGCGATTGAATCGCCCTTAGATTACGCCCCGGCATTATCCAAACGCTTCAACAACCGTATTTATTTTAAACGCGAAGACTTACAACCGGTATTTTCTTTTAAGCTGCGCGGCGCCTACAACAAAATGGCCTTATTAAATGAACGGGAACGCCAGCACGGGGTGATTGCCGCCTCCGCCGGCAACCATGCGCAAGGCGTTGCTTTATCCGCGCATAAACTGGGCCTTAAATCACTGATCGTGATGCCGCTCACCACCCCGGAAATCAAAATTTCTTCAGTTAAAGCGCGCGGCGCAGAGGCGATTTTATTCGGTGATTCATACGACGAAGCTTATCAACACGCCTTACAGATCGCCGACGAAAAAAACCTGACCTTTGTACATCCTTATGATGACCCGGACGTCATTGCCGGGCAAGGCACAATCGGCATGGAAATCCTTCATCAACATAATCAACACATCGACGCCATCTTTGTCCCGGTGGGCGGCGGCGGCCTGATTGCAGGCATTGCCGCCTACGTTAAATTCGTCAGACCCGAAACCCAAATTATCGCAGTCGAACCGAATGACGCCGACTGCCTTAATCAAGCCATGTTGGCCGATGCCCGTGTCAGCCTACCGCAAGTCGGCTTGTTTGCAGACGGCGTCGCGGTCAAACAAATCGGCCGGGAAACATTCAAACTGGCGCAACAATTTGTCGATAAAACCATTGTTGTCAATACCGATGAAATTTGCGCCGCCATCAAAGATATATTTGACGATACGCGTTCGGTTGCCGAACCGGCGGGCGCTTTAGCGGTCGCGGGATTAAAAAAATATATAGAACAATCCAATGTAGACGGGCAAACGTTAATCGCCATTGAAAGCGGCGCTAATATCAACTTTGATCGCCTGCGCTATGTCGCCGAACGCACTCAGGTCGGCGAACACCGGGAAATTTTATTAGCAGTCACTATTCCGGAACAACCCGGCAGTTTTCTCAATTTCTGTCAATTATTAGGCAATCGCAGCATTACTGAATTCAACTATCGTTATTTTGACGACAGCGCAGCCCAAGTCTTTGTCGGGCTAAGCAGCAGCGGCATAGACGCCGAAACTCAGCAATTAAAAAATGAACTGGAAGAAAAAACGTTTCAGGTATTCGATATGACCAGTGACGAACTCGCCAAAGACCACATTCGCTATATGGTGGGCGGACATGCGCCTCAACAACTCAATGAAGTGGTTTACAGTTTACAATTTCCCGAGCGTCCGGGTGCATTATTAAAATTTTTGACCTCTTTAAACAGCCGCTGGAACATCAGCATGTTTCATTATCGCAATCATGGCGCGGCATTCGGCAAAGTATTAATCGGCCTGGTCATACCCCGCCATGAACGCAAGCAGTTCAAAGGGACTTTAGAAACGCTGGGATTCGCCTATCAGGAAGAAACCCACAATCAAGCCTACCGACTGTTCGTGGGCGGTCGAGAATCCATGAAAAAAACCGTATAAACCACATCACCCGGCCAAATCTTTATCCGCCTCAAGTTTTGCAACTTCAGTCGCCTGCCGACTTTCAGTTTGATCGTCATCATCAACAACAATAATTTGCTCAGTTTCACCGTTGACAATCACATCCGGCAAAGCAAAAACGTTGGTAAAAGGTAAAATAAATAAAGAATAAACAAAAATAGTCTGTAGCAAATGTCTCATAGCCGCCTCCCGCAATCAAAAAAAAATCAATCGCCGGTTTTCCAACCAACTTGCTGACAGTTTATTGAATCGCCCGTAGACTCTCAGTGAAAGAATCCACAGCCAAAGGGTGAATAATTCACAAAAAACTTTCATCACCTGATTTTTGTCTGATGACTTTAACATCATCCCAACGATTAAAAATGAAAGGAAATGAAAATGACTTGAATCCGCTTTACTCAACGCAACCGAGCTTATACACTAAGTAAACCACCTTAACCGTTAGCTAAAAACATGGACAAGTTTGATCGCATTCTCGCCCTGAACAGCTTCTTACATATCCGGCAACACTCCCCGCCCAGCCTGCAGGAAATCTGCGAGCATCTGGAATGCTCAGTCTCCACCGCCAAACGCGCCATTGAAAACTATCGCAACCATCTCTCCGCGCCTTTAATTTTCGATAAAGAACAAGCCGGCTACCGCTTGGAAAATGACCACCAATACTTTGAACTGCCGGGGTTATGGTTCAACGAATCCGAACTATTTGCCTTGTTAATCTCGCAACGCTTGCTCACCGACATTCAGCCAGGCCTATTACAGGAACAAATCACGCCCATTAGAAACCGAATTGAAAAACTGCTCAATCTCCGCAAACTGGGAGGCGAATTACTGAACCAAAAAATTCGCATCCTGCAAATCGCCCGCCGACCAATGAATATGCATCAATTCCGCACCATCGCCAGCGCCGTCGCACAACAACAGCAACTGCATATAAACTATCATAACCGCCATAATGACCAACAAAGCGAAAGAACCCTCTCGCCGCAACGCATTATCTACTACCGCGACAATTGGTATCTGGACGCCTGGTGTCATCTGCGCGAACAGCTCCGCACCTTTTCCGTTGACCGAATCGAACCGCTGAAACTCATCAAAAAACCGGCAAAAATTCTGTCCGACGCCCAACTGGATACTTTACTCACCGAAAGTTACGGTATTTTCGCCGGACGCGCCGAACACACCGCCTGTTTAAAATTCAACCCCGTAGCCGCCCGCTGGGTAGCTGATGAAGACTGGCACCCCGCCCAGAGCAAACAAACCCTACCCGATGGCTCATTGGAATTAACCCTACCCTACAACAACCCTACCGAACTGATTCGGGACATTTTGAAATACGGAGCAAACGTCGAAGTCATCAGCCCCACCGCATTACGCAACGCCGTCATCCAAACACTCCACCAGACCATTCGCCTTTATGAAAAAAAATAAGGCGCAGGCTCATGTTTTGAACCTGCCAGCCTGTACACTGAAAAATCAGCATCCTTATTTTCAGAGGAGAATCATGATGAACAGAAGACACTTACTGAAAAACTTACTCGGTTTCGCCACAACACTACCCATTCAACGCCTGCCACAAGCACAAAGTAAACCGGAAAAAACGCTGCAACACTCGCCCGTTGCCGGATTCCAATACTATCAAGGCGAAAGAATCTGGCCACAATTAAAACTCGGACAAACCATCCGACTTCACCGCGAAACCGACAATGCATACGACAAACAAGCCGTCGCACTGTACTGGCGCGATTATAAGCTGGGCTTTATCCCACGACGACAAAACTTCACCATTGCCCAATTGCTGGATCAACAACAACCGTTAACCGGCCGCATCCACCAATTAAGCCAATCTCGCAATCCCTGGAAACGCATCGAAATCGAAATTCTCTGGAGCTAATCAATATGGAAGCCCTCACCGACCTAAAAGCCATCCTGCACTCCAAACGCGCCAACATATACTATCTGGAAAAATGTCGGGTCATGCAAAAAGACGGTCGCGTGTTATACCTGACCGAAGCGCAGGACGAAAAACAATACTGGAACATCCCCATTGCCAACACCACCGTTATTTTAATGGGCACCGGCACCTCCATCACCCAGGCGGCAGTCAGAATGCTGGCTTCCGCCGGTGTTTTGATCGGTTTTTCAGGCGGTGGCGGGACGCCGTTGCTCATGGGTAATGAAATTGAGTGGCTCACTCCGCAAAGCGAATACCGTCCGACCGAATATATACAGGGCTGGATGCGTTTTTGGTTTGATGAGCAAAAACGCCTGCAAGCCGCCAAACAATTCCAGCAACAACGGCTCGCCTATTTACAGCGGGTCTGGAAAAAAGACAGCGACTTGCAAATGCAAGGTTTTAACCCAAATGACGATGACATCGGCAACGCCTTTGAATCTTTCAATAAACGCATGGAAAACGCCCAAAATGTAAACGAACTGCTGTTAATTGAAGCCCAACTCACTAAAAACCTCTACAAAGTCGCCGTAAAGCGTACCGGCCAGTCCGATTTCAGCCGTCAACACGACGGAATAGACAACGCCAACGCCTTCCTCAATCACGGCAACTATCTGGCCTACGGCCTGGCTGCCTGTACCTTATGGGTGCTCGGCATCCCACACGGCTTCGCGGTTATGCACGGCAAAACCCGACGCGGCGCATTAGTCTTTGATGTCGCCGACTTAGTTAAAGACACCCTAATCCTGCCCTGGGCGTTTATCTGCGCCAAAGAAGGCGCTACCGAGCAGGAATTCCGGCAACAATGCTTGCAAAATTTCACCAATCATAAAGCGCTGGATTTTATGTTTGATACCGTGAAAGCGGTTGCTTTGCAAGGAGCGGAAGCATGAAAAACAGAATACTCATTGCTCCCATGCTCCCGCGTGAAAACACACAGCCCCCATCATCCCACCCAATTTTCAAGCCGCAATCCCTCAATCCGGCTGAACTCCCGGATGTTATTGCTCACCAGCGTCAACTCCAGACTGAGCGCATGAGCGGCAATCCACAAGTCGTTATTGCCGATAATATTACCTTGCAGCTCCAGTCGGCTACGAATATCCGCGTATATTTCACCCGTCTCGACCGAAAGCGACTGCACCGGCAATCGCTTAACCAAACGTTGGACATTCTGCAAAGCAGCGCTTTGTTGCTGGCTTTTCAACGCGCCTGTCAACAATTCGCCATAAGTCACCACCGAGATAACCACCTCACCCCATTGCAAATGTTGAAAACGTTCGGTAACAGCCGGTGGACGACGTTTTTTCAAGTAAATGCATATATCCGTATCCAGCATATAACGCGCAGACATCAATCAAAATCCCTTTCCTGCGGCGGCGTATCATCACGCCCATCGGCCATAAAATCATCAGAAAAACCGGCAAAAATATCCATCACATCCGATAAATTATTCGGCTTTTTACGCAACACCACCTCATCCCCACGCCGAAAAATCTCCAGCTCCTCCACATCAAACTGGAATTCTTTCGGAATACGTACCGCCTGCGAATTACCGCTTTTAAACACTCTTGTCGTAGCCATATCAAACCTCTTGTATATATATTATGTATACACATTAACGCATAAACTAATATTCAACAAGCAAATAAACCACACAGCCCATCCACAGCCGCCCGCTATATTGCTCGCGCCCATGCGTCCACGCCGGAAGGCTTATCCACCAGTAACGATAAAACCGATATTCAAAGAACAGGCAAGCTTATGCAACCGCTTATCCCGCGCCCAAAGTAAAGCGCCTGCATTCAAAAAGGTAGCGGCTAATCGATATAAATCAATAAAACCAATGCCTTTACCCATAAGCTTATATTGTTCAAGACAAAACAAAGCCTCATCGTGGCTGGCGACAATAATGCCGGGTAAGTTTCTTAACAACGCCAATAGTTGAGACCGGTTATGCAAACAACCACAAGCCATTTCACCCAAAATCATCGGATGCATCAATACCCGGTTTTGATTCAGAAGATCGACCAATTGCGCATCTATGCCGCGAAAATGATCTATCCAGACCGATGTGTCCACCAAAACACCCGGAATTATTCATCAACAGCAGATTGTCGACGAGGAACCGTTTTAAGATCAGGGTCAGAACCGCCCAACAACGCTAAGCGCCGGGCGCTTTCCCGTTCAAACAACGCTTTTAAGCCCTCACGCAACAAGGCTGTTTTCTCATGCACGCCGCTTAATTCCATCGCTTTAGCATATAAATCATCATCAATATTCAATGTGATGCGCATCAATATCTCCCCAACGTGCCATTCATGGCATCAAATCATACATCAATATATGGCTTTTATTATGCGTCATGATTCAATTCAAAAAGGACTTTTGACATTGCTCGTTCCCACGCTCCCGCGTGGGAATGCATACGAGGGGCAAACCAGCAACAATCTGCAATCCCACCGAGAGCAATGGGAACGAGACAAACAAGGAGCCGCCTTATGATGGTCACCTTCGTCAGCGAATGCGAGAAAAAAGCTCTAAACCGCACCCGCCGCGTACTGGACGCCTTCGCCAACCGCATCGGAAGCCGCACCTGGCAGACGGTGATTACCCAGGAAGGCTTACAGGCGGTGAAGAAATTATTGCGTAAAACGGCGACTAAAAATACGGCTGTATCTTGTCATTGGATCAGGAGTCGGAGCCGGAGTGAATTTTTGTGGGTGGTGGGGGATAAAAGTAAATTTAACGGACAGGGTATTGTCCCTGTCAATTACACCAATCAAATAAACGCATTAAAAATGGATGAAATAAACGTGAATATAAAAGACTATTATGCGAACACTAAAAAACAGCCTTTAGCTCAACATTTGTTTGCTGTGGGCTATGTGGCATACCGGCTTTGTTTGCAACTGACAGAAGATGAAAAACTTGCTCAAACAGCCTACATTGCAGGCTGTTGGCATGATATGGGAAAAGTCGATTTTGTCTTTACCGATTGGCTTATCAAGGAGCTAAAAAAGAAAGGTATCTTGGATGTTGAAGTGCCGGAAGCCGGACAACATGATGATAAAAAAGCCAAAAACTACCCACGGCATAATGAAATATCGTTGTTGCTGTTTTATTTACTCAACAAACAAGTATTCCCAAACGATCAGCTCAAAAAAACTGCCGAGCATGCCATTTATTGGCATCACGATAAATGGTTTAGAGGCGTAGAAAAAAATGGTCGCTATACCAGCTTTAGCTTGGATCAGGTCTACAACAAAATACTGGATAAGGTGGGAGCCGATAAGTTTAAAACCCTGCTGGAAGTCTCACGCGTTTTAACACAACAAATTAATGTATTTGCCGAAAATTACAGTGATGAAGAAAATCTAAAAATTGATCACGCTAAATCCAGCCCTGATGAAATAACGCTTAATAACCTTGAAGATGAATCATTACCCGACTATAAAAAATATGTAATAAAAAACGCGTTAAGCGGATATCAAAACAAAATTAATGAAAATGTTTTGAATAATATCGTGCGCGCCGCTGTAATAGCAGCAGACAGGCTGGTTTCATCAATCAGTGCAGAACAACTGACAGCGCATATTGAAGAGCAAACCCTACACAAATTAGCGGAAGAGTCCTTACTGAATGAGCGCGGCTTAAATACAGCCATTCAGCAATGCCTGAATCAATTTAATGAAAAATACCCAAAAAGCGAACGTAATCAACAGCAAAAACAGGCCGCATTAGATTTGGCTGATGATGAAGTCGCCGTTGGCGTACTTCAAGGTC
>SPJM01000215.1 GCA_006844585.1 Methylococcaceae bacterium
TGCTTCTTTGGACAGGGGGTTATCCATTCAATTATACCCAACAAAATGGCAAGTCTTAAGTCTAAATATATTGCGTAATTCTTTGTAATTCAGTTGGTTAATTATCCACTGGACGCGGTATTAGGGTAAGGTAGTCGTAATTTATACCTCATACGATCACGGTTGTTGGAATTTAAACATCCGCCAAATTCCCCTTATCCTCTAGCCAGCTTTTTCGATCATGAGCGCGTTTTTTAGCTAATAGCATATCCATTTGTTCGCGGGTGTCGTCATCTTCTTCAATAGTTAATTTAACCAAACGCCGAGTATCGGGGTTCATCGTGGTTTCACGCAACTGTGAAGGATTCATCTCCCCCAAACCTTTAAATCGCTGTACATTGACTTTCCCTTTCAACTTTTCCGCTTCAATTCTCGCCAATACGCCTAAACGCTCTGGTTCATCCAGCGCATAAAAAACCTTTTTCCCGACATCAACGCGATACAAAGGCGGCATCGCCACAAACACATGCCCGGCTTGCACTAATGCCGGGAAATGTTGATAAAACAAAGCACAAATCAGGGTAGCAATATGATTGCCGTCGGAATCGGCATCCGCCAAGATGCAAACTTTACCGTAACGTAGGTTTTGCAAATTGCTGGAACCCGGCTCAATGCCCAAAGCCACCGCAATGTCATGTACTTCTTGAGAAGCCATCACCTGATGCGAATCAACCTCCCAGGTATTCAAAATTTTACCGCGCAACGGCATTATGGCTTGAAACTCCCTATCCCGCGCCTGTTTGGCGGAACCGCCCGCGG
>SPJM01000216.1 GCA_006844585.1 Methylococcaceae bacterium
AATTCATCCCAAACGAATTTGCCTAAACCGGGGTTTTGCGCCAACATTTCAGCGGCGATCAACACCATCCAGCCAACGCCCAAGGATAAGCGCATACCGGTGAAAATATAGGGCAGCGCGGAAGGCAGGATGATTTTTTTAATTTGGGTGCGATAGTTCAAGCGCAATACTTTGGCGACATTGACTAAGTCAACATCAATAGAAGATACGCCGACCGCTGTATTAATTAATGTCGGCCATAATGAACACAAGGTCACGGTAATGGCTGAGGTTAAAAAGGATTTTTCAAACCAGGAATCATCGGTAGTGACATAGACGGCGCTGACGATCAAAGTGACGATAGGCAGCCAGGCCAGTGGGGAGACCGGTTTAAAAATCTGAATCAGCGGATTTAAGGCGGTGTTGAAGACCGGACTCATCCCGCAAATAATGCCTAAGGGAACGGCGATCACTGAGGCGATTAAAAAGCCGATGAAGACGGTATATAGACTGGTGACGATTTGATCCAGATAGGTCGGTTTACCGGTGTAAGGACGGATTTTGACTTTTGCATCCGGGTTTTTAGCTAATTTTTTCTCATTGCGTTTATGTTGACGTTCAAAAAACGCTTCTTCTTTTTCACGCTCGGCGTAATGGTCGTCCATTAAGTTGCCGGCTTCTTTCCAAACTGCGGCAGGGCCGGGGATTGCGCCTAAGCTGGTTTTGATTTGTTGAGCCGAAGCGCTCCACAAAGCTAAAAAGACAAAAAAGGCGACGATAGGCACACCCATGATTAACCATAATTGACGTAGTTGTTGTTGTGGGTTATCACCGGCAG
>SPJM01000217.1 GCA_006844585.1 Methylococcaceae bacterium
TTATCGAGGCCAATATTATGTGGGATTATTCAGAAAAAGTTAAAGATCATTTCTTCAATCCGAAAAACGCGGGCGCAGTCAGTGAAGCCAACGCCATTGGCGAAGTCGGCTCCATCAGTTGCGGCGACGCCTTGCGCCTGACCTTGAAAGTCGATGAGCAATCCGAAGTGATTGAGGATGCCGGTTTTCAAACCTTTGGCTGCGGTTCAGCCATTGCTTCTTCTTCCGTGTTGACTGAGATCATTAAAGGCATGACGCTGGAGGAAGCCTTGAATGTTTCCAATCAAGACATTGCCGCCGAACTGGACGGCCTGCCGCCTGAAAAAATGCACTGTTCGGTGATGGGACGCGAAGCCTTACAAGCAGCGATAGCTAATTATCGCGGCGAAGAATGGAAAGACGATCATGAAGAAGGCGCGTTAATCTGTAAATGCTTCGCGATAGACGAACCGATGATCGAAGAAATGGTGTGGGCTAACAAGTTGCGCACGGTGGAAGACGTGACTAACTTTACCAAAGCGGGCGGCGGCTGCGCGGCCTGCCATGAGGATATTGAAAATATTCTGGAAAAAGTATTGAAAGAAAGAGGCGAAAGCTTCGACCCGACCGCTGTTGCCGAAACGCCCGCGGCGGCGGCGCCTGAAACGCCGAAAGCGCCGCTCACCAATTTGCAACGCATCAAGAAAATTGAACAGGTGCTGGAAGCGTTAAGACCACAATTAATGGCCGACGGCGGCGATGTTGAATTGGTGGAAGTCGACGGCAATACCGTTTACGTCAATATGACCGGCGCTTGCAGCGGCTGTCAAATGGCC
>SPJM01000218.1 GCA_006844585.1 Methylococcaceae bacterium
GGGAGGAAATAAGTCATTTATTAGAACCGGGTATGACGGTTTGTGAATTAGGGCCGGGCACCGGCCGGTTAACGGATTTGTATTTTCATGTCTGCGAAAAAGTCTATTTAGTCGATATTTCCAAAAAGATCTGTGAACACATATTAGAAGATAAATATCAGCAATTCGGGCATGTTGAGGTTTTACATACCCAAAATTGCCGAATGCCGGAAATGCAAGACGCCTCAATAGATTTATTTTTCGGTTTCGGGGTTTTTTCCCATATGAATTATGAACAATTGCTTGGTTATCTGGACGAAGGGATGAGAATATTGAAACCGGGCGGAAAATTGGTGATGGAATATCAATCACTGTCAGCGGAAACCGGGTGGAAGCGGTTTTTAAGTCGTGTTCCTGATGATTTTTCCAATAGTATTTTTCGATACCATGCGACCGAAAGTCTTGAGTTATTGGCTAAACGGATCGGTTACCATACTAAGCGTAGCGTTATTGATAAAAATGATTTAAATGGTTCCTATTTGGAACTGGAAAAACCGGAGCATATGAGTGATTATCAAAGCGTATTAGCTCAAGCGGCGGAAACGCGCGATAGCGATCAAGTTCAGCAAATGTATACCTCCACTGGTATTGCGGAAAAACTGGATCAATGATCGTTATGTTTGATCTAAGTCCTCATAAACTTCCGGCGTAAATCGCGGCGAGCAAATGGCTAAAAAAATCAGGTCTTGATTGCCGATATTACGGATGCGCTGTCGATAGAGCGGCGGAATTAACACCACATCGCCAGGGCCGACCGGCTGAGGTTTTTCATCGCCTATTTCAACCAGGCCGCTGCCTTCTAAAATATAATAGCGTTCAACGGTATTGATCAAATGATGCCAGCGCGTGGTCACGCCGGGTTCAACTCGGGCGCGGGCGATAGATACATCCGGGTCTTCTTCCGAGTTGGATAATTCGGTAATAAAACAGTTTTCAGTGAAGAAGTATTCTTTACTCTGCCTTTTAATAAAAAACGGTTCTTCCTTCTGCTGATTCATAACATATCTTCTAATTGTTTCAATTTGCTTTGAATAGCTTTTATGCGTTCATCATCCGTTGCCTGATTGAGCTGATGATTGATCTCCTCTAAAAGCCGATGTTGTTGATCTCTTCGTTTTTTTAATTTCATGGTCATATGTTGGAAAGATTCAAGCAACTCTAAGAGTTGATCGCTGGATCTGAGTTGCGCTGCGACATCATAATCGCCATTTCCAACTTGTAAAAACAATTGTTCTAGTCGATAGAGAGGCCCGGCAATTTTGTGGCTAATATAAAGAACCACAATAATGCTCATCAGGATAGCGATAACGGCGGAGATTATATTTCCGACCAGAATCGAAAGTCCTAATCGTTGCCAAGTATTTTCAATATTAACATGAGCGGAAAAGCTTTGAGTCGTTAAATCGCTGCTGATCAACGCGTATACAATAAAAGCCGAACACAAACCGAATACAATGATTAAGCCTATTATCCAGGCGATAAATCGACCTTGAAACGATCTTTTAATAAATATTTTTCGGCGAGACACTGGCTTATTAGGCATTTTAATTTTCCTCTAAAACTTTATGACAGATTAAGCATAATTCTCCATCGCGGTTACTGCGCCGGATTAAAAAACTTTTTGTTAAACGTTCTGAATTCAATAGCATATCCATAAAACTAATACTGGCTTGTGGCTCATCGCTTGTT
>SPJM01000219.1 GCA_006844585.1 Methylococcaceae bacterium
AATCAAACCAGCTCAAGCCGTTGGCAATGCAAAAAGCGATTTCCAAGGCGACAAATGATTTACCCGAACCGGGCGCACCAAAGATTTCAATTAAAGCTTGTTGCGGAAAATATGGCTCAATCAACCAATCTAAGGGCGTTGGCCGGTTGGTTAAGTCGCTGGCGGGAACCAGTTTAAAAGGTAATTGTTGACGGGTTTTTAATTGATGAGCCTTGGCAATATGGTTAAGCTGTTCAAACGCCTCATCAGTTGATTTAATCCCGCTTTCGACCTCATGCGCCGCTTGTCGAGCTAACGTAATAAACTTCCGGGTGTCCGCATGTTTTCGCACCAATTCGGCATAGGATGTTAAATTCGCCGCGCTGGAAGTGGTTTCAACCAGGTTAACCAAATAATTAATATCCACCCCGTTAACATCGCTGAGAACCACCGGGTCAACATGCCCGGAATCCTCCATTTTTTGGGCAATCGCTGTATAAATCTTTTGGTGTAGTTCAGAACTGAAGTCGTCCGGATTAAGAATCTTTTTAACGTTGATCCAGTCAGAACAATCAATCAGCAAGCCGCCTATTGTTTGTTGCTCTGCGAGCAATACCGCGTTACTATTCACAAGTGTTCCGTTGATATTGATGTTCGATTTGATGAAAAGCCCGGCGGGCTGGCCGGGCTATCAGATGATTAGCTGACCGGCTGATCAATGGAACCATCCATGATTTCAAAATCACCTTCCAATACCGATTCAGCGGTTTTATCGTTGTGTTGTTTGCCTGCTGTCTCATCAATGACAATGGCGCGGTTTAATTCAATGCCAATCGGTAAGTATTTGAACAAGCGCCGGATCGCGGTTTTCTTCGCCATTTCCTCGAAATGATCGCGCCAAGGGCCGCTGCTTCCGGCTTTTGATGCTTTCCGCGCTTTCTCAATATCCGCCATCGACAACACTTCAAAATGAATGCCGCCGCCGACTAATTTAGCAATGGCGTAAACGCCGGTGATGCTGCCCCGGTCATCTGTGGCCGGTTTATGGCTTAATTCGTCGCTGATGCCGAAGGAATAACTAAACTCATCATTTTGGTAAATGACGCGGGCGGCGATTGATTGAACTCGACCGGATCGATAGGCTAACTCCATCATGCCGCGATAACCCATTACCAAAGTACATTCACTCTTGAACGGCACAAAATAACAATGCCCCAATGCCGCGCCCGGTTCTAGTCCCAATTGGGTGGATTTGATGAACGCGCCCAAAATCGACATCGGGTTACAATCCGCCAATTTGGGTGAGTTTCGAACTTCAGCCATTAGCGCCGCACTGAATTTATTGACATCAATGCCGGACGGGGCAATGGTTTTCAAACGGGCGTTATGCTGTTTCAACATGGCCGGAACGGTGGCCGGTTGCTGGGATGTCGGTGTATTTAATTTATCAGAAATACTCATGCCGCCTCCTGTTGTTGACGATACACCCAGGCGGGTAAATCAACCGTTTGCACTTCATCCGGATAGCCCGGCCAAACGCCTGAATGGATACATTCTTGATAAATCTCAATTGCGTTGAAAACATCTTTTTTGGCAAATGAAACCGCTTCCGGTTTTAAACGAAATACGGCAACGCCAAAGGGCGGCGTTTTTTCCACCATGACAAACACAAAATCGGCGGGATATTGGCCGGTGATGGCTTTATGAATTTCCGAATAGACAAACTGTTGAATGTGTAAACCGTAATTGAAAACGTATTTTTTTACGGCCTCCGGTGAGGCGTCCTGACTGGTTTTTAGATCAATGATGATTTGTTCGTCCGGGTGGTAATAATCAAACCGGCCTTTTATCGGGTGGCCGTTGAT
>SPJM01000022.1 GCA_006844585.1 Methylococcaceae bacterium
CATGATGCTGGCGACTATTGTCTTGACGCTAGGCGTCGCCATGTTTCCATTCATTATTCCTTCCAGCGCCTATGCAGATCATTCTTTGACGGTTTGGGACGCCAGCGCGGAAGCGGCCAGTTTACAAGCGCTGTTATGGGTATATATGCTTTTTTCAATGGCCTTGTTGATTGTTTATTTGATTAGGCGTCGATAGTTTGCTGTTTAATTTGAAAATGTATTCTATTGTGAATATCGACATTGAATTTTTAAGCATGGCTTAAGAATATGTGTTGTTCAGCTTCAGTTAAGTAATTAAGTGCGTTTTTGAGATGAGTGTCATGTTTTTTTACAAATAAAAAAATAAAAAAATAGCCATAATTTCAAATGGTTGGGGTGGTTCTTGGCTTTTTTTGTAAAAATTCGGTGTTTTGCTTAAGTTGATTACGCTTTTTTTGTCGATATATTTTACAAACAAATAGAGTGACGCGCATTTTCTTTGCAATAGTCTTTTGAAGTTTGATTAATCAGCGATTGATCATGAATTTTTACTGGTCGTCTATCAAAATTCTGTGGCAGTCTGTCAGGTAAAGAGAGTGGTGAGGGCCTTTGTTGCTATAGGGTTTATG
Source organism: Methylococcaceae bacterium (assembly GCA_006844585.1). Lineage (GTDB taxonomy): Bacteria > Pseudomonadota > Gammaproteobacteria > Methylococcales > Methylomonadaceae > Methylomarinum. The sequence goes on from SPJM01000022.1 coordinate 609, forward strand.
TCGCAAAGTCTCTGTAGAATTCAACCCTGTGTCCCTGTAGTTGAAGAGCGAAAGTTATATTGTTGTTTTAGGTTGCTGGGAATATAGGTGACTATCTTTTGGTGAATTATGATGGGTGTTGTGTGTGAAAGTTTCACAAGATTAATAAGGGAGTTTTGTCAGTTTTTTTTACATTTAAGCTTAATAAGCATGATAGTTTTTCTTCAATGCTGTAAAAAAAATGTGATACAGATCCAATATTTATATAAATTTTCGTCAAATTTGTCATGATGTCAGAAAAATAGTGACATAAATGACAGTTAAAATGCCTCGGTTTCTTTATTTTTTTAGGCAGGGTTGGCTGTGGCATAAATAATGCTTGGTGTAGTGCGCCACACTTGTTGCGAAACAGGGTCGGAAAGCTACAGGTCTTTTTCCAAGACGGCTGGGTTGCGTAAACTTTTTTAAAAAAAATTTTACCAAGGATTAAAAATGAAAATTTCTACAAAATTAGCAACAATGACGGTTTTAGGCCTGTCGGTAGGAAGCGCGCAAGCATTGACTATAGATAGTTTTAATGATGGCCTTTTACCTTTTCCAGGTGTGTTTGCTTCAGGACCTGCAGGTACGGATTCTGATACTCAAGGCGGCTCCATGTTAGGCAGTTCCAGAACGATTGATTTGCAAATGCTCGCCGGTACAGGCACCACAGCTGTGACTGTTATCGCTCCGGGTGTTCTAGACATTAATAATGGCGTCAATGAAAGGTCTGAAGTCACGGTCAGCTGGGCATTCAGCGCCACAGACTTTACTGATGGGACAACAAGCACCGGCTTGTTCATGAGTCTGCCTTCAGCGATTGATAATCCGATGGATGTTTTGTTCAGCTTAAGCGACGGTGGCTCCACTTCCACATCAACGGTCACTTTTCCTGATGGCGCATCCGGTGATGATTTCTTCATTCCATTTGCGGGTTTTGCAGGTAGTGCTGATTTAACACAATTAACTTCTGCATCTGTACAGATTAGTTCATCACAAAATGGTTTAGATACGCAAATTGATTTTATTGAAACGCGTCCTCAACCAACGGGTCCGGTGCCAGAGCCAAGCATTGCATTATTAACCGGTTTTAGTTTATTAGGCGCTGGATTTATCGGCAAGAAAAAACGTAAATAAGCGACTGCTTCACAACCTTGCTTTTCAAGGTTGTGTTTACAGCTATGGCTAATGATGTTAGCTGATTAAATGGCAAGCAAAACGACCCAGCCATTATTTTACAAATTCGGCTGAAAGGTAGTTTTGCTTAATTATTATTTATGGAGCTTGTTATGAATAAATCATGTAAGCG
>SPJM01000220.1 GCA_006844585.1 Methylococcaceae bacterium
ATTATTAACGACATTCTGGACTTTTCCAAAATAGAAGCCGGTAAACTGGACATGGAAGTGATCAACTTCCGTTTGGAAGACTTGATGGAAAACTTGCTCAGTTTGATCGGTTTGAAATCCGAAGAAAAAGGCTTGGAATTAATGTTCGACATCCGTCCGGACGTGCCGGTGGCCTTAAAAGGCGACCCACTGCGCATCGGCCAGATATTGACCAATCTTTGCAACAACGCTATCAAATTTACCGAACCCGGCGGCGAAGTGATTATCAATGTTGAATTAGACGGTCAAACCGATATTCTCGCGACATTGCATTTTAGTGTACAAGACTCCGGAATCGGCATGTCGGAACAAAAAATAGCCAAATTATTCCAGGCTTTTAGCCAGGGCGATAACTCAACAACCCGCCAATATGGCGGCAGCGGCTTGGGCCTGGTGATCTCCAAACAATTAACGGAAATGATGAAAGGAAATATCTGGGTGGAAAGTGAGGTCGGCGTCGGCAGCGCCTTTCATTTTTCGATTAGTTTGGAGAAACAACCCCGTCAGCCTCAACAAATTTCATTAAACCAAAATGTCAGCGCCTTAAAGGTGCTCATCGTTGACGATAACGAAACTTCCAGAGAAATTCTGTCCCATTTGCTCGAGCATTTTAATTTCACGGTTGAGCAAACGGATGATGGTTTTTCCGCCCTAGATATTTTAGAACAGGCCGATCAACAGGAGCCTTTTGATTTGGTGCTGATGGACTGGCGAATGCCCGGCTTGGACGGCATCGAAACAACCCGCGCTATTCAAAGCGACCCGAAAATATCGCATCCGCCTACTGTTATTATGATTTCCGCATATAGTCGAACCGAATTGAAAAGCGCGGCGAGCGGCGTTGATTTTGCCGGTTTATTGACCAAGCCGGTGACCCCTTCTTCGCTATACAACGCTATTCTCAGCGCAATGGGTTATGAAATTATCAGCAATCACCGCCATCAACATACTCCGGAAGAAACTCTGCAAGCGATAGCGCAATTGCGCGGCGCAAAAGTATTATTAATCGAAGATAATGAAATTAATCAAGAATTGGCGATGGATTTGTTGACCAAGAACGGTATAGAAGTTGAGTGCGCCCACAATGGACTGGAAGGCATCGAAAAATTGGAAAAAAACGGCTATGACGGGGTATTGATGGATTGCCATATGCCGATTATGGACGGTTATCGCGCCACTCAACAAATTCGCGCGCAAAATCGTTTTCAACAGCTGCCGATTATTGCAATGACGGCGAATGTGATGAGCGGCGATAAGCAAAAAGCTTTAGATGTCGGGATGAATGATCATATTGCCAAACCGATCAATATGGACAAGATGTTTGTCACCATGGCCCATTGGATTGTTCCGGGTAAACCGGTTCCCAGGTCCGAGCGAACATTGACTGAAAAATCGACAGATAATGATTTTTTGAACGCCGAGGATTTGCCGGGTATTGACATTCAGGCGGGTTTAAAAATCACCAATAATAATAAAGTTTTGTATCAAAAGTTACTGATGAAATTCCGGCAAAATCAGGGCGATTTTGAACTTGAGTTTCGAAATGCGCTGAAAAGCGAACATGCCAATGATTCAGTTCGCGCAGCGCATACATTAAAAGGGGTCGCCGCGAATCTCGGCATGCTGCAACTGCAGCAAGCCGCATATGAGTTAGAGCAAGCCTGTAAACAGGGAGAAGGCGATATTAATTGTTTATTTGGAAACGTGATGACTCATTTAGAGGCGGTATTAAACGGTTTAGAAAAAATTGAACAAAAGCTGTTTTGAACAACACTCTAAAGTGTTATAAAACTTTACACTCAATTT
>SPJM01000221.1 GCA_006844585.1 Methylococcaceae bacterium
TAATCGTGTTCAAGCAACCTCGCCAGCAAACTGATTGGATGCAGTACTGCTCGCCCGGCATCAGCCGCGCTATGATTTAAATGCATGGCGCAACCGATATTAGCGGAAACAATATAATCGGCTTTTAGGGCTGTTGTAGTAATTGACTACAAAACAAAAAATCGGCATAATTTATTCCATGCTTATTCATTCATTAAACAACAGATTATCAACTTGGCGCTGGCTACGACGTTTTGCCAGAGGCGGATCTGTGTGTTTTGAATTTGATTAAATGGAGTAAGCAATTATTTCATATTCAAAAAAGGCCGCAGGTTCATATGAATCTGCGGCCTTTTTTTTGTCTAGAAAAAAATGGGATTGGATAAAGACATGGGATTTAATTTACAAAACGTTGTTCCTTGGGGACGTTCATTTGATGAGTATTGCGCCATGTTTGGATTAAGTGATCAGGATCTACAACAAGCCATCGTTGGTGTCGGCGATGGACCAGCTTCTTTTAATGCGATATTAACTGAAATAGGAGGAAATGTTCTTTCAGCTGATCCTGTTTACAGGTTGAATGCAGAACTAATTCATCAACGGATTGATGATGTCTATGATGATATGGTGCAACAAGTTGCCGCAAATGCAGATAACCTACGACTAGAGAAATTTGGTTCTGCACAAGCATTAGGACATGTTCGTATGAGGGCAATGGAGCATTTTTTACATGACTTTGAACAAGGTAAACAACAAGGCCGTTATCTTGCTGCTGGACTGCCTGTTTTACCATTCACAGAAGATCAATTTGATTTGGCTTTATGCTCTCATTTCTTGTTTTTGTATAGTGATCAGTTAGGACTGGACTTTCATATCAAGGCTATTTTGGAATTATGTCGTGTTGCAAAAGAAGTGCGCGTATTTCCATTATTGGACTTATCACATCAAGTATCTACCCACCTTGATCCAGTTTTGCAAGAATTAACACAAGCTGGATTTCATGCAAGTATTGAGGTGGTTGATTATGAATTTCAAATCGGCGCTAATGAAATGTTACGGATACAGACAATTCTGACATAATTAAATCCCGAACAACATGACTATGAAATTAAGACAACTTAACCCAGACTTACAAAGCTATTGTAAAATCTCTTCAGTTATTGATTGTGAACATCCGGAAATTATTGCTTTAGCTCATCAACTGGCAAAAAATCAATCATCGGAATTGAGTATTGCTAAGCTATGCTTTGAATGGGTTAGGGATAATATTAAACATAGCTTGGACTATAAACTGAACCCCGTTACCTGTATTGCCTCTGATGTTTTAAAAAATAAAACAGGTTATTGTTATGCTAAAGCGCATTTATTAGCTGCATTGTTACGCGCCAATGGAATTCCCGCCGGTTTGTGTTATCAGCGCTTAAGTATCAGTGGTTCTGGCGCTCCGTATTGTTTACATGGTCTCAATGCCGTTTATTTACAGAATTTTGGCTGGTACAGAATTGATCCTAGAGGTAATAAAGAAAATATTGATGCGCAATTTATTCCACCGATAGAAAAACTAGCATTTAAAACCATAGATAAATTAGAAATAGATTTTTCAGAAATATGGCCTGAACCATTGCCTATTGTGGTGGAAACTTTGCTAAACAATCATTCTTATCAAGATGTTTATCATAATTTGCCTGACTAAATTCGATAAGGCATTAATCAAGGAACGCTTGCCGCAATGGTTTTCCTTACATTTGGCGACGATGGACAGCGCTCTGGTTGCCCATATTAATCGTGTTCAAGCAACCTCGCCAGCAAACTGATTGGATGCAGTACTGC
>SPJM01000222.1 GCA_006844585.1 Methylococcaceae bacterium
TTTACCGGGCGATACTTTGTTTAATGAAAATGACAAAGGGCATTCTTTGTATATTGTCGTCAGCGGTTGTCTGTGTGTTTTTAAAATTAATTCACAGGGGGTTAATGAGCATATTAATGAAGTCGGCGAAGGCAGCTTTGTCGGCGAGGGGGCTTTGTTAAACAATTCCAGACGTTCGGCGACGGTGCGGGCGAAAAATTACGCAACTTTATTACGTTTAACGGCATCTGAAGTCATTGAGCTATCAAAGGTTCTACCGGAATTGTGTGAACGATTGGATGAACGGCATTTGCGTATCAAGATTGACTGATCAGGCTGAAAACATAAAATTGAATCTATACTTTGATACGGGTGTTATTATGGGGCAGATAATAATATATCTTGAAGAAGAGATTGAAAAAAGTGGCGGAGGCGGCAAAATCTTCTCAATTATAAAAAAAGTAAATGGATTGCTAAATTTATTCCAGAATAGCGAATTTACAGCTGGATAATTGGTTTTAAATAAAGAATATCAACAAATATACATGATAATACGTACATTCGGCATTTTACTTGTAAGCTGTTTCATAACCGCCTGCCAGAGCGGATTCGGGCCGGGTGCGCTAAGAACCACTCATCCTGCTTATAATCAAGCCATTGCCCAGTCTATGAATGAGCAATTGCTGTT
>SPJM01000223.1 GCA_006844585.1 Methylococcaceae bacterium
GGTAACCTGAATATCCTGCACATCGCTCAGATTGCCGGATCCGCTATCGGTAACGGTCACCTGAACATCGTAAACATTGTCGTCATCCGAGTCAGTCGGCGACTCAAAATCAGGCGCGTCTACAAAGTTGAGAATGCCGGTAGAAGGATTAATAGTAAATTTTGCTTGATCAGCGCCGCCGGTAATACTGAAAGTCAGGGTATCGTCGGCATCTATGTCTGTTGCGGTTACCGTAGTGACGGCGGTAGTATTTTCAAAGACATTAGCAGAATTCTGACTGGTAATAGTTGGCGCTTCGTTGATATTCTCTACGGTAACCTGAATATCTTGCACATCGGTCAGGTTGCCGGATCCGCTATCGGTAACGGTCACCTGAACATCGTAAAAATTGTCGCCACCCGAGTCAGTCGGCGATTCAAAATCAGGCGCGTCTACAAAGTCGAGGATGCCGGTAGAGGGATTAATGGTAAATTTTGCTTGATCATCGCCGTCGGTAATACTGAAAGTCAGAGTGTCGTCGGCATCTATGTCTGTTGCGGTTATCTTTATGACGGCTGTTGTATTTTCAGAGACATTAGCAGAATTCTGACTGGTAATAGTTGGCGCTTCGTTGATATTCTCTACGGTAACCTGAATGTCCTGCACATCGCTCAGAGTGCCTGAACCGTTATCGGTAACGGTAACCTGAACATAATAAATATTATTATTATCCGAGTCAGTCGGCGATTCAAAATCAGGAATCTCTATAAAGCTGAGAACGCCGCTAGAAGGATTAATGGTTAACTGGGCTTGATCAATGCCTCCGCTAATACTGAAGGTAAGAGCATCACCGTCGTCCATGTCTGTCGCGGTTACCGTTGTTACCGAAGTTGAGTTTTCGACTACGGCTATTGCGGCTGAAGAACCTCCGCCATTGCTTGTAATAACAGGCGCGTGATTCAGGTTTGCAGTAATGGGGTTGTCAATTAAATCTTCTACTGCTACCCCGGTTTCAGCACCGGTAGCCCAATTCTCTGCAGCTGCTAGGTTATAGGTAGTGCCTCCACTTGAAACTGTGCCGCTTTTGTCCAATAAAAGATCAATGGCGCTTTGATCAGTAGCTGACAAAGTAAGAATAAAATAGGAGCCGGATGTAATATCCACATCCGCTGTATCTGTCAAAGTGTGAGTTCCGCCACCTTCCCCAGTGATAATAAATTTAGATGCATCTATATCATTTGCGGAGCCACTTCTTTTCAACATACCGGAACCTGTAACTTTAATAGAACCGGAAATGTTATTGTATATCGCACTCGTAATTGTCGGTGCAGCGACATTTGATACCGTAATACCATTACCAATAAGGTCTGCGATATTTACTGAAACATCAGACCCGAGCATCCAGTCCTCTGCGGCCGCTAAATTATAGGATGTGCCTCCGGTAGACGTGCTTCCGTTTTTGTTAACGGTTTGGTTAATTATTGCTTTATCCGCTGCTGAAAGCGTTATTGTTGCATGTGTTGCGGAAGTAATATCAATATTAGATGTGTCGGTGAAAGTATAGGTTTCTCCTCCTTCGCCTGTTATAGTGAATTTTGAAGAGTCTATATCATTATTGCTTCCGGCGTTTACAACGAAGTTTGCGCCTGTAAGTACAAGCTGGCCGGTATTCCAGTCGTAAGTCGCAGAAGTAATGGCTGGCGCGGTATAATTACTGACGGTTATCGTGTTTGTGCTATCAGAAATATCGCCAGCTGTCACATGGATATTGAAATCATCATCAGCGGCAAGATTATAAATTGTCCCGCTATTGGCTGAAGCGCTGCCGCTTTTATTAAGCAATGCCTCAACTTCTGGGATATCCGCTCCACCTAATATCACCGTAAACTGGGAGGCTGAATCAATATCCACATCCGAGGAACTGCTCAGTGTATAAGAATTCCCATCTTCACCGGTAACAGTCAGCTTGTTAATATCTATATCATCATTTGCTCCACCGCCGGCAGTAAAGCCGTTACCGTTTACGACCAGGGTGTTAGTAGTATAATCATAAGTAGCTGAATCAATATCAGGCGTATCTGTTATATCAATGTTGACCGTTCCTAGCGCAACATTACTTCCTCCTCCGGAACCGGTATATCCCCCGTCATTTGCTGTCAAGGTCAATGTATCAACATCATTTCCAGCAGCATCGGCTGCGCCGGTATACTGTATATTACTTGCGGTATTCAAAAAGCTATCAATATCGGCAGCCTCGCCGACCAGTGAGATCGTTCCTGTATCACTGCCGCCGACCGTCACCTCAGCTGTTGATGAAGCCGCTAAAATACCCGTTCCTGCTGTAATTGTCAGCGAAATAGAGTTTGTACTGGAATCAACGTCGCTAAAAGAAGCTGTACTTAAATCAACATCACTTGTCGTATCCTCGATTACTGTGATGTCCGTTGGTAAAGATGCCATCACAGGGTCATCATTGACAGCCGTTACCGTTATTGTTGCCGTAGTTGCACTGCTCAGGCCTCCGCCAACTGCATCCGTGCCAGCCTGAACATTGAAAGCTCCGTCGACGGTGCTATCAGTATCCGGGGTAAATTTAAGCCCGGTATTACCTTCTGCATAGGTAATAAATTCATTATCGTTAATAACTGTCGAGCCATTATTTTTATAAAGCGCACCACCGGAAATACTGGTAATCTTAAAATGAGTGACCGCCGCGCTATCCGATGGGTTGCGGCTAATTACCAGCCCGGAACTAGTTTGGGTATCTTCATTGGTGGATGCTGCAGTTATACCTGGAATGTCGCCAACTTCTGTAATATCAATATTGACTGTGCCTAGCGATACGTTACCACCCCCACCGGTCCCGGTATTGCCGCCGTCATTTGCTGTTAATGTCAGGGTGGTTACATCATTGCCGGTTGCATTGGCTGGGCCGGTATACTGAATATTGCTGGCAGTGTTCAGGAAGGTATCAATATCGGTAGCTGTGCCGGACAGCGTAATCGTTCCTGTACCACTGCCGCCGACTGTTACATCTGCTGTTGAAGAGGCAGCGAGAGTACCCGCTCCTACAGCAAGCGTTAGCGAGATAGCGTTTGCATCAGAATCTACATCGCTAAAAGCGGCTGCGCTTAAATCAACATCGCTTATAGTGTCTTCAGCTACCGCAATATCTGTTGGTAAAGAGGCTATTGACGGATTATCGTTGACTGAAGAGATTGAAACAGCTGCAGTATCCGTTGCTGTGGAAAAAGCATTTCCCGAACTTGTATCGACTCCCGATGCGCCATTACTGAAACCTCCTGTACGATCCCATGCTTTAAAAGTAATCGCGTCATTGATAGCGCCGTTTACATTACTGTTCGGCTTGAAATATAGCCGGGTAGCAACATCTGCATAGAGCGCTAATGCAGAATTAGTTGTGACAGCTCCGGCCAAACTCCAATTACCACCATTGTCCGTTGAAAAGTAAAGTGTTCCCTGGTTACTGATCGAGGTAATTGAAATACCAGGCAAATCACTATTTGCATCGCTGTAATTGTTCAGACTTCCAGCAATATCAATTAAGGCGGAGACCAGTGTGCTGTTAATGTTTTGGCCGTTGCTAGGTGAAACCAAATCCTCAGTAATAGCCGATAAAACAGGAGAGGCTGTATTATCAAGGGCAGGAGCCGCATTGGAGCTTGAAATAATGGTGGAGCTATTAACCGGCGTAAGACCGCCTGAAGTTGCC
>SPJM01000224.1 GCA_006844585.1 Methylococcaceae bacterium
GATTTATCACCATGCCGATACCATCGAAATACTTGGTTAACGGCAATTTTTTTTGAGCATCAGGGTTGCAATAGCGATTATCGGTTAATCCGCCCCAGGGCCAGGAAGTCGGTCGATGAGGGCGAGGGCAGCCATTCAAACTGTAGGCGGCTTGATGATTAAATAACATGGCTAAGGCCGGGCGGTCAGGGGATTGATTGATATAATGTCGGCCGTCTCCCCAACGCATATCGGTACCGTCGGGTCGGTTGCGGTATACCCAGAAATCCAGAAAACCGGCGATGCCGGGCATTGTTTCAAAAACATTTTGTCCGGTAGCTTTCCGCCACATTGCGGGGACTTGATAGATCGCTTGGCCGATGCCGATGCCGACGTATTCCGCGCCTTCATGCCAACCGCCGTTATTGCCCATGATTTGTCGCCATACCGGTAATACTTTATTAATCCATAAATCATAGGTGAAATTCATACAGGCATCACCGTAGGGATGTTCTTGGTATAGCGCGATAGCGTTGGCGACTAATGCTTGGAAGGGGCTATTGAACAGATAAACATTGTAAGGCGAAAGGGTTTCCTTACTGATGAAGTTAATTAAGTATTTGCAGCTGTTAGCTAATTTGTCGCCGAGGTTTTTTCGTTGCTCATCTGTCCAATGGGGGTAAAGCCAGTCATATGCTCTGGCTATCAGCTTGCCTTGTTTATGTCCGCGAAACTGCATTTTAAGATTAAGAAGTTCTTGATAAATACGATTAATTTGCTGTTTGTCTTGTTCCAAGTAGGCGAGGGTAATGCGTTCGTTGAGTACGCCTCTGTCTCTTTTGCCAAATTTTTGTAACTGACGAAAATAAGCCGAGTTATGTTTTTTTAATGTTGTTATGTCTTGAGTTTCAGGTGCCGGTAGTCTGGGGTGGACTTGTAAAAAATCAGGCAATTTCGCCTTTGCTAGTTGTTCGGGCTTAGAATATGGTTTGGGTAAGTGTTCTTTAATTAGTCGGTCATTGGAAGGGGGTAATTGCTGGATTAGTAAAAAGATGACAGCGCTAAAAATAGATAATGCAGAAATTGGGATGATTAAACGCTTGAAGTTGGAACTGTTTTGAGATGGCTTTTCGGCGACGGGTGTTTGCTTTTTTTTTGTTCGACGCTTTTTGTAATGAATTGCCTGTCTATCCGGTTTGAGTTCCGGTAGAAATTTCAACAACAGGTATGAGATTAAAATAATAACCAAATCGGTTGATTCGCCGCGATGATCATCCAAATAGATTTGTATGCCTTCCATTATTGTTACGATAAACAATAAGCTTAAGGTGACAGCTATGCGTATTTTTTTCGGCGTCAGCCATAAACATGCTCCATAAAAAAACAGTTTTTCAAAAATACTGTGTAGAAAAATAAAAAAAGTTTGTTGGGGCTGCGGTGTAAATGGAATGAAACTAAACGCTTGTTTATCTTCCAGTGTGGAAAAGGGGAGAGTTCCCTGAATGAGTAGAACTGGCAAGACGGCTAAAAAAAGCAGTTTATGTAAATTAAATGGTTGATCAATAAAGCAAAGAAATAAAATAGTCAAAGCCACAGCAAGATAGGCGGCGCTGTTGTCAAAAAAACCATTGAATGCGATGGAGAGGAAAAAAGTGATCAGTAAAAATATTCTGGGCTGAAAAATAATGGGAGAAGGATTGGTTTTTTTTAACAGCTGGTAAGCGCATAGCCATAAAAAAAAATTATTAATGAAAGATGACAAAGAATAGGATTTCGGTTCAATAAATTTACTGATATTTAAATTGATGTTTTCAGGGGGGATGATCAGCGCAAACGGTAATATTTGAAAAATAAAAAAAAGGACCAGCAAAACCGTTTCGCCAGTCAATCCAATCGCTTCTTTGGGGGGATTGTTATTCATAACTTAATTTTAAAAATGAAAAACTTTTCAATGGTGTAATTTCCTTTTTAACCAGTTTGCGCTAAATAGTACCAATTGCCCTTGAGGCAAATCATCAGCGCATATGGAATTGCCTGCGCTCTTTGAAACGGTTTAATCCAAGCTTTAAAAAACTTGATTGCCGACATGCAATTTTACAATTCACGGGCGCGTAAAAAGGCTTGCTCGGAAATATTACTCCATTTCATGACCTGACTTCGGAATTGGCTGACCGATTGGTAAATTTCTTGGTGCAAAGGATCTTTGTCCGCCATTTCTTTCACGACTTCATCGGAAATTTGTTTTAATTTTTTTAATACTTCATCCGGCAAAGGCAATACTTTAACCTTATGCTTATTCACCAAAGTGTTTAAAGCTTGATTATTGCGCGCAGTATATTCCGAAACCATGTCAATATTTGCGGCTTTGCAAGCCGCTAACACGATTTGTTGTAAATCTTTAGGCAGCTCATTAAATGCTTTTTCATTAATCAGCGCTTCGATAGTGGAGCCGGGTTCGTGCCAACCGGGATAGTAATAATATTTGGCGACTTTATAAAAGCCAAAAGCTAAATCATTATAGGGACCCACCCATTCGGTGGCGTCTAAAGCGCCGGATTGCAAAGACGTGAACAATTCGCCGCCGGGCATATTAACCGTAGTGCCGCCGACTCGACGCAATACTTCGCCGCCTAAGCCGGGTATGCGCATTTTTAAGCCTTTTAAGTCATCTAGGGTGTTAATTTCACGGTTGAACCAACCAGCCATTTGTACGCCGGAATTGCCGGTGGCCGCCGGAATAATACCGAAAGGTTTATACAGTTTTTTCCATAAATCCCAGCCGCCGCCATAGTACAGCCAAGCGTTCATTTCCTGAGCGGTTAACCCGAACGGCACGGCGGAAAAAAATTGGCTGGCTTCGGATTTGCCTTTCCAATAATAAGCGCCGGAATGGCCCATTTCAGCCGTTCCGCCGGAGACTGCGTCGAACACTTCAAATGCGGGCACTAATTCGCCTGCGCCGTAGACTTTGACTTTGATGCGACCGCCGCTCATTTCATTAATCATTTTCGCCAGCAGGTTAGCGTTTGTGCCCAAACCTGGAAAATTTTTAGGCCATGCGGTGACCATTTTCCATTTAAATTTACTTGCCGCTTTGGCGGTTCCAGGTATGCTTAGCGCTGTGCCGACGCTGATGGCGCCTATGCCTGCTTTATTAATAAAATCTCGCCTTTTCATATTTCCTCAATTATTGTTCTCAGTTTTGGGAAGGTTGTCAGCTCATTATACTCATCATAAATAAAATCGTAAGATTGTCGTTTAACCCAGCTTTCGATTTTAAATTCATAAGCAATTGATATGCATGTAAAAATAAATATTATGGCGCTACATAGCAAGTTTTGGTTTGAGTTTTACTCCTTATTTTTCAATTTGTTATGCAGAATATTAAATATTGATCACTATTTTCGAAGGCTGGGTTAAGTTATTGAAAATAAGAATAAGGCTTATCAATAAAGAATGATATATTGAATTGCATCGGTATTGCTGTGGACTAATTCCCTACTAATTTGATATAGTGGAGTAATTTTTTTGAGTGTCTTGAAAAAGAATTCGGGGCGCATTTTTTAGTTTTTCACATTCCACCGGAGAACAATTTATGGCAATTAAAGTTGCAATTAATGGTTATGGTCGCATCGGACGTAATATCGTACGCGCTTTATATGAAAATGGACGTACAGACGAAGTTGAAATTGTAG
>SPJM01000225.1 GCA_006844585.1 Methylococcaceae bacterium
GTAACTCCAGACTGATAGAACCGAATGCTTCATATTTTGTTTCGCCAAATGTAGTCTTGGAGAAAAGTGAGTTGCTCGCATCTTTACCTGATTTAGTTTCTTCCTTTTCTTTGCTGCCTGAACGCCCCATTTGTTCAAAATTACCATTGCCTAATTGATCAACAAAATCAGTGATGAGCAAAGGACTGGTGCGTTTATTTTCGTTTTTAGGAATAACATATCCACGGATTAATCCAGTAATTGAGCACAGAAGCTTAATAGTATTGGATACTAATTCTGGTGAATTTAATTTATACGGTTCGCATTTGAATAAATGGTGTCGAATACAGTTTTGGCTGATATATAGCTGTACCTTTGAGAAATCAATTGCTTCAGGGTGATGATAAAACTTAGCGGCACCGTTTTCATCAAACTCCTTTATGTTTGAATAACCGCGCAACTTGGGTAAATTATGGTTTGTTATATTCTTGTATTTTCCATCGTCAATGATGGTTAAATTGGGCGAACCATTCCAATTCACTACCCCATGCCCTAATGCTGTGATTTTAAAATCAACGCTTTTAATACCGCTTACTTTTTCCATATTGCTCTCCTTGTTAAAGAGTGATTGATAAAACAGTTTTTAAATCAAATTTATGTTGGGTTTTTATTCTTTAGTATTCAGGCATTATCAGTTCCACATGTGGGTAGTAACTGCTAAATCGGCCTTTATCGCGTGTCATAAGACGAAAACCGGAAACGGCGGCATGTGCGCCAATCAGAAAATCCGGTAGTACATTGTATTTTGTGCCTTTGCGCTTTTTATATTGCAAAAATACTTTACCTGCCAGAAACAGGGCTTCTTTTGGCAAGGGTTTCATCGCAAAGCCTAAATGCTTAAATAAAGCCTCTACTTCTTCGATGGTGGCAAAACCTACAGAGTATTCCGCATAAATAATCGGGTTAATGGCAAAGGAATGTAACGAATTCAGTTGCTCCAATGTGGATACGCTCCATTCGAACCAGTCGCTTTCTAAGTCTGCTAAATCGGTAACGACACAGGTGTCTATCAAAATAGTCGCCATATTATTCCCGTGTTAACGCCATGATTTCTTCCGTGGTCATGGTCAGCTTTGCCTTTGTATGCGCGGTTCTAAAACGGCTGATTTTTTCTTCTGTAGGCTTGGCTTTGCTCAAAAACCAACGGCCTTGCTCATCCTGAACAAAATCAACTTCGGTTTCCGCTGGAATAATGCCCATATTTTCTCGAACATTTTGCGGAATGGTGACTTGACCTTTACGCGTGACATGCATTTTTATTCTCCTTTAACAAAGTAATACTTAAAGGTAATACCATCTTGAGGCGATTGCAACTATTCTTCATTTGCTTGTATCTGTTCGCGGGATAATGCACCGATAGGCTGATTTTTTCCGATGGCGTAATAGATAGCATAACGGTGTGGTTGAGCTTCAACCTGTTTTAAATCGGCAGGCGTGTAGCTCACATACACAGGCGTTTCAGGTGTTCTCGCCTCATTGAGCAGTACTTTGTCTTTATAAGCTTTTTTGGCATTTTCTTTAATGTTGTGATGTTTTTTCACCATAAATGCCAGTAAGTCTTTTTCGCTGCTGCCATTACCACTTATCGAATCAACCTCCAATGTTAAATGCCCCTGCGTATCTGCTTCGTCATAAGCGTATTTGTCAGGAAATTCATCCAGCCCATTATCAATATTCCAGACGGCCATCTGTACAAACCGGTTATTTCCTCGTAATGAGTGTTTTTTGATTTTCGGTTGATCCGTTTTTTGGGTTTTGTTTTTATTCGGAAATGCCACAGGATCGAGGATATTATCCTTAATCACATTAACGCTCTTTGTCAGTGATTGCAGCAAATCTTGTTCTATGGCTTTAATCGCGTCTGTTTCATCATAGAAATCTTGATAAAGTTGATAAATATCGGCAATGGTCAAAACAGGGTTGTCAGCCACTTTATTGGACATAAATGCATACCAGGCTTTAGTGCTTTGTAAACTATGGGAGTTATTTAGAAACCGGGCGCAAGCGCCGCTTTGTTTTCCGTTCGCCAGTGTTTCGGGAATTGCCGTTATATATACATTCGCTTGCTTGTTCTTTCCAAAACGGTCTAGCCTGCCTAAACGCTGCAACCAGTTTTCCGCATGGGTGATTTCGGTCAGCATTCGGTCACAACTGATATTTAATGAGGCTTGCACAATAGGCCCCGCGCGTAAAATTGCGTAGTTTTGTAAACCAGCTTCTTTATAGCATTCAAATACCTTGTTAAATAACTTTGCCTTGTCATCTTTTTTGTATTTGCTATGGAATAGCAAAGCGTTTTCATCGGCTTGATTGTGGATGAAGCTGCGTTGGGCGGTAATGGCGGTATTGCTTATGATGAAGGTGTTGTCGGGTTGGCTCTCATATAAAGGATTGCTTGTTAAATCGCCTTCATCAAACGATTTAAATTCAATCTTGTATTGGCTGGGGTTAAAACTCTCGAACCAATGATGTCATCCGGATTGAGCTGCAAAAGTTCTTTTACAAAATACGGATTCGGCGTTGCAGAAACCAACAGGGTATTATTTTTATGTGTTTGCTTCTTTTTACACTCCACCAGTTCTGCAAACAGTAGATTAAACCCCGGCATGGTGATGTATTCGTGATATTCATCGAATACCACATGAGCGTTCATATAGTGGGTAAATCCATTGATTTTATTATGGGTCGTAATCGTGTTCAGTATTTGGTCTATGGTCGTGATGACAATATCGCCGGAAAATTCCTGTCCCTCTGGTGTTGGGACAGGTTCACCCTGCTGATAAATTGTTTTAAATTCACCGGTAACGATTTCAATTTTTAAATCCGGTAAATAGTCTGCACTTTTCAGCGTTTCAACCAGACTTTGACAAACTTGTACACGAGGGCAAACCCAGATGATTTTTCGGGCATGGGTATTCAACGCCCATTCCAGCGCTATTTTTGTTTTACCGCAACCGGCAGGGCCTTGAAGTACGCCAACGGCGACTTCATCATCAGCCAAATCTAATGCGGCCTGTTTTTGCTGTTGATTACGTTCGCTTTTCGGGTATTTTTCATTAAACTGATTCAGGCATTGCTGAATGGCTGTGCTTAAACCGCGTTCATTCAGTAGGGACTCTTCCGCTAATTTGTGTAGGGTTTGCTCTTCAATATGCGCTGTCAGTTGTTCAGCACTGATTGATGAAACCAGCCTGTCTGCCGCGATTACAGCGGCGCGCACAATATTGTTCAAAGCATTTTCATTGATTTTATTTTGATAACCGCTTAACGCGTTTTTTATTACATATTTTTTATAGTCGGGTAACGGTTCGTCTTCAAGCTGATTTAGCGTTGTTTCATCAGGGCTGGATTTAGCGTGATCAATTTTTAGATTTTCTTCATCACTGTAATTTTCGGCAAATACATTAATTTGTTGTGTTAAAACGCGTGAGATTTCCTGCAGGGTTTTAAACTTATCGGCTCCCACCTTATCCAGTATTTTGTTGTAGACCTGATCCAAGCTAAAGCTGGTATAGCGACCATTTTTTTCTACACCGCGAAACCACCTATCGTGATGCCAATAAATGGCATGCTCGGCAGTTTTTTTGAGCTGATCGTTTGGGAATACTTGTTTGTTGAGTAAATAAAACAGCAACAACGATATTTCATTATGCCGTGGGTAGTTTTTGGCTTTTTTATCATCATGTTGTCCGGCTTCCGGCACTTCAACAC
>SPJM01000226.1 GCA_006844585.1 Methylococcaceae bacterium
ATAGTCTTTTCCTAAATTCTTAAGCTGTTATTAACTATACCGCGAAAATTAGATTCATGATTGCAAATTTTATTTTTTTGTGAATGGGTAAGCAATAATTATTTTGACGGCAAAATATTGCCATATAGACTTGCTCAAAGTCATTTTTTTGAATGCTCGTGATTTATGATAATTGAATAATGTTGAGGTCCGCTCTATCCAAAGCATATGTTCAAAATATTTCCAAGTCATTGTATTTAAACATCTTGTTGTGGCGTCCGTGTTTGGCTGAATGAGTGACTCCATCACTTAGGCAAAAGTGGCGGAGGTTTTAGTTTTTCGGTTCTAGATATCAATTGTTGGTACGTTTTTAGCTTGAAGAGATGCAAAGGGATTCGTTTTTAGCAGTTTGAAACTTAACTTCATTGCTTAATTGTCGATAACCTTAATGATGAGAGAATCTCGCACAGCGCTATTTTTAAAAAGCATGCTGTTTTTATTTAACTCAGGAGCAACACAAAATGCGTATCTCAACCCCCTGGATGCAACAATTAGGCGTGAATGCCTTGTTGCAGCAACAGACTCAAATATCCAGGACACAACAGCAATTAGCAACCGGAAATGAGTTGTTGACGCCGGCTGATGATCCGGTGGCCGCTGTGCGTATTTTGGATTTTGAAGCAAATATTGCTAAAACCGATCAATATCAAAATAACGCGGAAACGGCTAAAGCGCGTTTAGCATTGGAAGAGGCGGCTTTAGAGCATGGAACCGAGGCCCTGATGCGGTTGAAAGATCTAGCGATTCAAGCGAACAGCGGCGCTTTGAGCGTGACCGATAAAAAGGCCATTGATGAAGAAGTGCAATTTATATTGCAGGAAATGGTTGGTGTCGCCAATAGTAAAAACGCCAATGGCGAATATCTGTTTGCCGGATATTATTCCCATACCCCGCCGATACAGTACAACACGGAATCTTTGGAATATGATTATTGGGGCGGCAATATTCAGCGGGAAATTAATATTTCCCCGGAACGCAATATTGACGATGGCGATCTCGGCAGCGAGGTTTTTGTCGACATTGCCTCATCCGGTTTTTCCGCTGAAGTCGGCGGTAAAAAAATGCAAAGCCTGTTTAAAACGATACAGGTTTTTTCCGATGCCCTGAACGGCAAATATGAAACGCCTCAAGGTAAATTGACAGGAACCCGGCAAATTTTAACCGGTATTGATTATTCCGCAAGCGCGGCCAATTTCACCCTGACTGCTGATAATGATCCGGCAAAAGTCGCTAATATCGTGGTTAATCAAGATTATAGTGATTTTGATGCAATGATTTCGGATATCAACGGCCAGATTGCCACGCAAACTTTGAGTGAATTCATCAGCGTCAGGCGCAACGGCTATCAATTAGAACTGGTCTCTAAAAGCGAAGGCGATACTTCCAGCATTCAAATTGACAGCGTGTCCGGTACATTTTTGACTGATATGGGGTTTAATGACGGGCAAGTCGGCGTGGGGGCTACTTTGGATGATATGGGTTCCATCAACGGCGGACAGGATATCAGCGCCGGTCTGGATTATTCGGTCACCCCGGCTTCTTTTAAGTTAACCGCTAACGATAATATCGCGATTGATATAGATCTAACCTTGAATTATCCGGATTTGCCTACTCTGGTTGCCGATATTAATAGTCAAATCACTGCCGCAGCGCATCAATTGGATATCGAGGCTTATGAAAACGGAAATGTCATCGGTTTCCGCTCTTTAGCTTTAGGCGCTGATTCCTTGATTCAAATTCATCAACTAGACGGTAGTTTTTTAAGCGATGCCGGATTTGTTGATCAACAACTCGGCAAAGGCATCGAGCAAATTTATCCCGAGACTTTGGAATCAGTCATCAAAGATATTGGCGCTGTTCAGGAACGTTTCATTAAAACGACGGTGGCGGTGGGGGCAAGATTGAGAACCATTGATAACCAAACCTTGCAGAATGAGCAATTTGTTTTGGATATGGAAACGCAATTATCAGAAATCAGGGACTTGGATTATGTGGAAGCGATTAGTCGATTTAACCAACAAGAATTGGCTTTGGAGGCGGCGCAACAGTCATTTTCAAGAATTCAACGGCTTTCATTGTTTAATTTCTTATAACTGCGCTTTAGATCACATAATCCATCAGAAAATAAAAGAATGTTAAAGAAAAAGGGACAAGCGTCGATACAAATGACAAGCAACAAATATTAATGATTAAAGTTTCAGGTCTATCGGCCGATCTAGCTGATAGCCAATCTGGATTTAAAACAGGAGAACCATCATGGCCAGTACAATTAATACAAATGTGACATCTTTGATTGCACAACGCAATCTGGGTAAAACACAAGATGGGTTACAAACAGCCATTGAGCGTTTGTCATCCGGTTTAAGAATCAACAGCGCCAAAGACGATGCGGCGGGGTTGGCGATTTCCACGCGTTTCAGCAGTCAAATCAGAGGTTTGGATGTGGCGGCGCGAAACGCCAATGACGGTATTTCGATGGCGCAGGTCGCTGAAGGGGCGTTGGGCCAAATGTCAGACAGCCTGCAACGGATTCGTGATTTGGCAGTGCAAGCGGCTAACGCAACCAATAGTGACGATGACAGAATCGCCTTGAATGCGGAAGCGCAACAATTAATTTCAGAAATCAATCGTTTATCTGACGATACTAATTTCAACGGTTTGAGTTTGTTGGACGGCACTGTGACCGAGCAAACTTTTCAAATCGGCGCCAATTCAGGCGAAACCTTTAAATTTACCATTAATGACTTGGGCACGGATGTGTTGGGCGCGGCTGAAACAGCCGGAGTCAGCGCAGTCGGTAATGCTAATGCTATGTCTTCAGGTGATTTAGTACTCAATGGCGTAAACATTACCGGTTCCAGCGCTGCCGATGATACGGCGTCCACTAATAATGCTGCGTCCAGCGCGATTGCTAAAGCGGCGGCGATTAATAAGAGCTCTGATTTGACCGGGGTGACTGCGGTGGTGGATGAAACCGTAGCAGCCGGTTCTGAACAAGTCACTCCTGCCGCCGCAGCGAACGGCACAGTCACTATTAATGGCATTACCACTGGAAATATCGCCTTGGGCACCGGTGATTTATCGGCTAACCGAGTGGCTGTGATTGAGGCTGTCAACTTAATATCCGGTCAAACCGGTATTACGGCTGTTGATACCGGAGAACCGAATACAGGTATCAATTTGGTGGCCGAGGACGGACGTAATATAGAATTATCTTTTACAGCCGCTGCGGGTACATTTGACGGTACGACAACGGGACTTGCCGAGGCTGGAACATCATATGGCAGCTTTACCTTATCATCTCAAAATGGCGAACCCATTAAGATTGAAGAAGGAACCGGTGATTTGGCTAATGTAGGATTAGCGGCGGGTAGTTATGCGATTGATGACGCCACCGTATCTGCTATTGAAAGATCTAGCGACGGCACTATTGTGACTACTGTCGATGTGGCGGGCGGTACAGCTATGTTTGCTGATGGCGATAGTATGAGCGTCAACGTGTCAGGAACCGACTATACCATTCATTTTGATGATGCCGATTCTACCGCAGTGACTGACGGCGCTACTTTTGCCACATTATTGCAAAATAAGGTCAATAATGCGGTTGGGGAAGATGTGTTATCCGTCAATGCTGTTTTTGATGCTGCGGGTGGTGCTGCGGAGCATTTAACCTT
>SPJM01000227.1 GCA_006844585.1 Methylococcaceae bacterium
AGCATCTATTACCGGATAGTCTAATCCAAGAGATTCATCAATCGGGCAATGTGCGTAGCACTGTTTTTCCCCCTTTATTGACGCTCAAAGCATTTCTATTTCAGGTGCTGAGCGCCTCCGGTTCCTGTAACTTCAAGGGGTCAGCCAACTTGAATTTCAAAACTTCAAGAAGAACCGTCGGTGTCAAAGAACCATGGGTATAAGGTCTTGCTATTTGCTAACCTTAAAAATTGCATAGAAAAGGGAGGCAAAAGGCAAGCCCCGACACCTTTTCGTGCAACGTTTGAAGGTAACCCGAACTTTTAGAATGATTCACAGAAATTCAAGTTGGCTGACCCCTTGGTTTACTTGGTTTACAAGTTGGCTGACCCCTTGGTTTAACCCCTTGGTTTCCCGAAACGGCGCTACTGATATCGTCATTCTGGTTAAAATCATCAGGTTCAATGGTAATACGATTTGATGTCATGTCATGTCATGTTCACCTGTTTAATTTCGGCGGATGTAATCCCGAATTTTAAATCGCTTAGATGCTGCATGGTGACTTGATAACATGTAGGATCGACAGCTACGCTTGGCATATGGAGTTCGCCGGTGGTGAGATCAAATGTATCCTCAGCCATAGAAAATGTAGGTATCAGCCATGCTGAAAAGATTAGATACTTGTTCCTATAAGTTTCTTCTTAAGGATTCACTTCTCGAAGTCGAAACAGTTGTTTTACAAAAGTTTTAACCCTGCCCCTGATTTTGTATTATAGACGGTAATTTCTTTATACGTCATTTAACGCATAGGTTATTTGACGCATTGTGCATTTAGCGTCTGTTCAGCAAACTATCCCCAGCCAAAAGGCTAGTTAATAGTTAGTAGCTTTTCTTTATTTAGTGGGGATTAATCATGAGCAGCAATCCGTTAAGCGCCATCAACAGGCGTTTGTTGACGCCTCTGACTGCAGCGGCAATATCAGCATCAGTACTTTATACGCCCGTTTCCAATGCCGGGGCGACTTTTAAAATCGATGAAACCAAATGGCTCAGCGTCGGCGCTGGTCTAAGAACCAGTTTCACCTCGGCGGAAGGCCAGGCCAACGGCAGTAAATGGACCAACGATTTCAATTTAGACAGTATGCGTTTGTATTTGAACGCTCAGTTGCACGAATACATTAAGTTGGAATTCAACACCGAATGTATGTTTTGTAGCAGCAATGGCGGCGAAATTAGAGTGTTAGACGCCATCGCCAAATTTGAAATTGATCCGATGTTCAACATTTGGGTGGGGCGCATGTTGGTGCCGGCGGAACGTCGCGAATTAAACGGCCCTTATTACAGTAATAACTATACGATTTTCAGCGCCGGTACGCCTTTTGAAGCGGCTGATTTCGGCACTTCTATCGGTTCCGGCAACGCCGGGGTTTACGGTCGTGACGATGGTGTGACGGTCTGGGGTTCTTTTATGGAAGGTCGCTTGCAGTACGCGATGGGTATCTTTCATGGCCTGAGAGATGGGGCGAACGGCGATGACAATTTGTTGTATGCGCAAAGAGTGGCTTATAACTTTTGGGATGTCGAAAAGAATCCGGGCTATTACACTTCAGGCACATACTACGGCAATGGCGGCGATATTTTTACCGTCGGCATTTCCAATCAATACCAGGAAGACGGCGCTGGAACAGCGGCTGATCCGGGCGATTTTCGCGGCACGGCGGTTGATTTCTTAATCGAAAAAGTCTTGCCGAATAACGGCGTGGTGACCTTTAACGGCGAATATAAAAATTATGCGGTTTCTTCCGGTTATAGCCAGGCTTCGCGCGATGCAGGCGGCGGCTTCCCTATGTTCGAGGGCGATGCTTATGACATCAGCACCAGTTATTTATTCCCGCAAAAAATACTGATCGGTCAGGCTCAGCCTTATCTGCGTTATGTTAATGTGATGCCGGAAGACAGTGCTGATCGCGATGTCTACGAAGCGGGCGTTAACTACATTATCGATGGCCACAACGCCAAGATTTCGATGGTATGGCAGTATGGCGACATTATGACCAAAGGTCTGGATTATTCCTCAACAGCTTCAGGTGATGACATTCACATGCTCACCTTGGCGCTGCAATTACAAATCTAATTTTTCCTGAGAAAGTGGAGTTTATCAATGAAGAAGTTTTTTCATAAAGCGGGTTTATCCGCATTCATGACGCTGAGTTTGTTTTTGACCGCAATCAGCACCGTAAAAGCAGAAGACACCATTAAAGTCGGTATTTTGCATTCCTTATCCGGCACCATGGCGATCAGTGAAACCACGCTGAAAGACACCATGTTGATGTTGATTGAAGAGCAGAACAAAAAAGGCGGCTTATTGGGTAAAAAACTGGAGCCGGTCGTGGTTGATCCAGCCTCTAACTGGCCCTTATTCGCTGAAAAAGCCAGAGAGTTATTAACTAAAGATAAAGTATCGGCTATCTTCGGTTGCTGGACTTCAGTATCGCGGAAATCGGTACTGCCGGTGATTGAAGAATTAAACGGCATTTTGTTCTACCCGGTGCAGTATGAAGGCGAAGAATCTTCTAAAAATGTCTTCTATACCGGCGCCGCGCCTAACCAACAAGCGATTCCGGCGATTGAATATTTGATGGATGATATCAAGGTCGAGCGTTGGGTGTTGGCGGGTACGGATTATGTCTATCCGCGGACCACCAACAAAATTCTGGAAGCTTATTTGAAAGCTAAAGGCGTTGATGAAAAAGATATTATGATCAATTACACGCCTTTCGGTCATTCAGATTGGCAAAGTATTGTGGCCGATATTAAGAAATTCGGTTCAGCCGGTAAGAAAACAGCAGTGGTTTCTACTATTAACGGTGATGCGAATATTCCATTTTATAAAGAGTTAGGCAACCAGGGCATGTCCGCTGAAGATATTCCGGTGGTTGCTTTCTCGGTTGGTGAAGAAGAGTTGTCCGGTATGGACACCAAGCCTTTGGTCGGCCACTTGGCGGCATGGAACTATTTCATGAGCGAAGACACCACTAAAAACGCGGCTTTCATTGAAAAATGGCATGCTTTTATCAAGGATAAGAAAAGAGTGACCAATGATCCAATGGAAGCGCATTACATCGGCTTCAATATGTGGGTGAAAGCGGTTGAAAAAGCGGGAACCACCGATTCCGACGCAGTACAAAAAGCCATGATCGGGATTAAGTTTCCTAACTTGACCGGTGGCTTGGCGCAAATGTTGCCGAATCACCACTTGAGCAAGCCAGTATTGATTGGTGAAATTCAGGATGATGGTCAATTCTTCACGGTATGGCAAACCAATACCTTGGTGAAAGGCGATGCCTGGTCTGATTTCTTGCCGGAAAGCAAACCTATCATTGCCGACTGGACTGCGCCGATTAGCTGCGGTAACTACAATACCGAAACTAAAAAGTGTTCCGGGCAAAATTACTAAGCAGGGTGTTGGTGGGGTATTAATCGTGAATTCGACTGCGCCACTTTAAAATATAGCGTAGCACATGCCTTATTTACTGGCGTCATCGAGCGGTACGCAGTGCGCACCCTACACCGTTGGCGCCTAAATAACTGATAAATTGGGGGGCAGGTTAAAGCCTGCGCCCTAAATTTGAGTAATATTAAGGAACGGGAATGAAATAAATTGGGCATTTGGCGAAGGATTTTTTTTCGTATTCAAGGCGCACAAACAGGCGCATAGCAAGCTATGTAACTGTTTGTGCAACGCCGAAGACGAGAAAAAAGACAAGTCAAATGTTCAAAGTATTTCGTGCACGTTCC
>SPJM01000228.1 GCA_006844585.1 Methylococcaceae bacterium
ATAAAAGCGTGGTGTAGTGGTGCGATTTGAAGCCCATCACATAAGCGCTTTTTTGTTAGATATGGTGAACACATTCATAATGTTTTGAATAAGTGTTTAGGATATTTTCTAAATCAAAGCCAAATTGAATACAATGTCGCAAAATATAGACTTGAGTAAAGCCATACATGATGCTTTGACTGATTCGATAGAGCATTTACAGCTTTTGCCTGTCGCAGGATTAAAGTTACTGCAGTTAACGCACGATGAAAATGCCGGTTTTTCCGATTTAAGTAAAGTTATTGAAACAGAACCCAATTTAACTGCTGAGATCCTCGCCACAGTAAATTCAGCCTATTATGCTTTGCCGACTAAGGTTAATTCGATTCAGCAGGCTGTCAGTTTATTAGGATTTTCTAAAGTCAGGGTGTTGGCGCTGAAGCTGTCTCTTTATAATCAATTGATTAAGCAATCCGGCAGCGTCGCATTTAATTTAACTTTTTTTTGGCAACATTGCTTGTTTGTTGCGGAAATGAGTCGACAAATCGGAATATTGATGGAATATCCTGATCCGGACTTACTCTATACGGGAGGTTTGATTCATGATATCGGCAAGTTGATATTAGAATCTTATGGTAAGCGAAGTTACAGTGAGTTTATCGACTTTTTTGAGCAGCAGCATGAAAAAGAATTGTTGGAGTGCGAAGAAAGTTTTTTCGGAGCCAATCATCAGCAAATCGGCAAGCTGTTTTGCCGACAATCGAATTTTCCGGATGTGCTTACTGAAATATCGGCGCATCATCATTTGGATGATCTTGCATACGCCAAACGGAGTGATTATGTGTTGGAAATAGGGATTATTTCACTCGCCAACTATTTGGCTTGGTGGCAAGGTTTAGGTTCTATTGATAGTAATAAAACCTTGCATTTGTCGCCAATTGTGTCTTCCATTATAGAAGTCGAGAGACTGGACCTGGACGCTTTGTTGAATACTGTGGATAGAGAAATGCAGACGATTGCTCAAGTCTATCAAATCAAGTTTCCTTCCATCAATGAATTAAGGAACAATTTAATTCATCGGGCTGTTCATATCAATCATCGTAAAGTTTCTGAATTAATTGATTGGTCGCTTGAAACGGATGGTGTCGATGATGAACTCAAAAAAATTATCACCATTCCTCACCAGAGTTTAGAGCCGGAAATTTTTGTGCCGCGCACATTAAGCGCTATTCAAAAGTGCTTTAAGTTTGACCGGGTGTGTATATTGAATATGACCGCCAAATATCGAAAATTGGTTTCCAAATACTGTTGGCCGGAAGACTTAAGTGAAGAACAGAGCAAGCTGGAAATTAAAGTCGACTTTTTTTCTGATATGTTGATTGATTGTTTAAGGATGCACCGTCCGGCTTTGATCACAAAGGGTGATAAAAATAATCACCCATTATTAACCGAGTTAGGCGTTGAAGCCTTTATTGCTGTGCCCATTATTCGCAATCATCGCTTAAGCGCGGTGTTGTATGCCGATAACTGCATTACAGGTAAAACGCTTTCAGAAGATGTTTTAGAAAAAATCGTACCCATTTCTAATGAATTGGGTTCGGCTTTATATAATGCCAAGCGTTTTGAATTGGAAAAAAATAAAGCGGAGTTGGACTCGTTAACCGGATTATTGAATAAAAGAATGATCGTAGATTTCGTTGAAACTCATTTTAACCAAGCTCCGGACGAACGGGAACGTCTAGCTTTGGGCTTTTTGGACCTGGATTATTTTAAAAAGCTGAACGACGATTGCGGGCATCAAATGGGTGATAACGCGCTACGCATCGTAGCTAATATATTACGCAGTTTAACGCGCGATGTTGATTGTGTTGGTCGCTATGGAGGCGAAGAATTTGTTTTCGTCTTGACTGATACTGACCGAAATGGCGCATTACAGTTTGCCGAACGCATTCGTCTGATGATTGAACATTCCGGTAAAAATGTTAAACAGGATTTTAGAGGCCATGAGTTAACTGCCAGCATCGGTATTGCATTTTGTCAGCCGGAATTCGAAAATTATCAAGAATTAATTTATTTTGCCGATAAAGCGATGTATATGGCCAAAAATGAAGGACGAAATCAAGTCGTTTCTTGGCCGACGCCCGATCATAAATAGCTTGGCGCCATCTTTCTTTTGGTTGGGAGGCTGCTGAACTTGTAAATAATTAATATGAGGCTTGTCGATGGTTGTCGTCGAAATTCCCGGTCCAATGCGTTTTGTCGCCGCTGCTATAGGCTCCTGGTGGTTAGGTGAAATTGTTAATCCCGGTTTTCATCCGATTGCTTTTATGCTGATTTTGATGATTCCGGTGGTCA
This sequence comes from Methylococcaceae bacterium, assembly GCA_006844585.1. Taxonomy (GTDB): domain Bacteria; phylum Pseudomonadota; class Gammaproteobacteria; order Methylococcales; family Methylomonadaceae; genus Methylomarinum. Next base: position 2,335 of record SPJM01000228.1, read on the forward strand.
TTATTGAGTTGTATTTCTATATCGATGAGCAGGGAGAAAAATCTAAGTCAAATACGGTAGAGCCTGAAAGCTCTGCTGAGTTGCTTGATTAAGCACCCAAGCATAACAGATACTTGAAATCAATATACAGTGTCATTATTGCCAAGTTGTTGCGAGCGCAACCCTTAATTACGGTTCAAAATTCCCCTTATCGATAGGTTTTCAGGTAAAATTCCGTTTTTTGCCTGAAATTCTATGTCTGTTTGTTGTTCTTTAAATCGAAAAGTTGTTTCAGCCATTGATAATCTGAATGAATGGATAGGGCTTGTTGTATCCTGGTGTACGCTGGCGATGGTGGTGATTACTTTCATTATCGTTATGTTGCGCTATATTTTTGATTTGGGCTGGATAGCGCTACAAGAATCGGTTATCTATTTACATGTTCTGGTTTTTATGTGGGGCGCTGCTTACACTTTGAAGCATGACGGACATGTGCGAGTCGATATTTTCTATCAACGCTGTTCGGCGCGCGGACAAGCCTGGATTGATTGTTTGGGCGCTTTGTTTTTATTGATTCCGGTCTGTGTTTTTATCGCTGTGAGTAGTTGGGGATATGTTGCCGACTCTTGGAAAATATTGGAAAGTTCGCGAAATTCCGGCGGTTTGCCAGGGTTGTTTTTGCTGAAAAGTTGTATATTGTTAATGGCGGTTTTATTGGTTTTGCAGGGTCTCTCGCTGTTTTTATCTAAGCTTACTTTTCTTATTGCGCCTGAGCAAAGGGTGGTTGATTAAAATGGAAAATTTGTGGGCGTTATGGATGTTTTTAGGCGTATTCATCGTTTTGCTATCCGGTTTCCCGGTGGCTTTTTCTTTAAGCGGCACGGCTTTGTTGTTCGCCGTCGCCGGTCTGTTTTTTGATGTTTTTGATGCGGCGTTTTTAAACGCTTTACCCAGCCGCTTGTTCGGCATTATGAATAACGAGACTTTAATTGCCGTACCCTTGTTTGTATTTATGGGCGTGGTGCTGGAAAAAGCACGGATTGCCGAAGATTTATTGGAGTCGATGGCGGAACTGTTTGGTTCCTTGCGGGGCGGCTTGGGCGTTGCGGTGACCTTGGTGGGTATGTTGATGGCGGCCAGCACCGGCATTGTCGGCGCTACCGTGGTGACCATGGGCTTATTGTCTTTACCGACTATGATGCGTAATCAATATGATCCGGCGGTTGCCTGCGGGACGATTTGCGCATCCGGCACTTTGGGGCAGATTATTCCGCCTTCCATTGTTTTGGTGTTATTAGGCGATGTGATCTCCACGGCTTACCAACAGGCGCAATTGGAGATGGGCGTGTTTGCTCCGGAAACCGTATCGGTAGGCGATTTGTTTGCCGGCGCATTACTGCCGGGCATCGGCTTGGTGTTGATGTATTTGCTTTATATATTGTTAACAGCTTGGTTGTCGCCGAATAAGATGCCTGCGCCGGAAAAGACCATAAAAGAACCGGGTTTCTATTATCGGGTTTTAAAAAGTTTGCTCACCCCTTTGATTCTTATTTTCGCGGTGTTAGGCTCAATTATGGGGGGAG
>SPJM01000229.1 GCA_006844585.1 Methylococcaceae bacterium
CCTTCCTTAACCAACCGCGCCTTTTCCTTAGCTATTTTTCCCAATAAAACACTCGCCGGTTCGTCATTGGGATCTTGCGGCACTAACTTCCCTCGCACTGCCAATTCCAGAATCAATTCCCTAAGTTTTTTAATCCCATAAGCGGTCTGTTTTTTATTGCTCGCACGCCCGACACCACTTTTATTTTCCAGTGCCGTTGTCCAGACCGCCAGATTGTCGGTAATACTCTTTACCATATTTTAAACTCCGTCATACCCGCCGGGAGCGGGTATCCAGCGCCAGGGATGGCGTACTGTAATAATGTCATAGTGTTGATAGTCAGCATTTGCTTGGTTTTAGGTCTTCACATCCCTGTCATCTGGATTCCGGCAATCCCTGCCGGAATGACGAGTAACCTTCGGGCGTCATACCCGCCGGGAGCGGGTATCCAGCGCCAAGGATGGCATACTGTAATAATGTCATAGTGTTGATAGTCAGCACTCGCTTTAATTTAGGACTTCACATCCCCGCGATCTGGATTCCGGCAATCCCTGCCGGAATGACGGGTAACCTTCGGGCGTCATACCCGCCGGGAGCGGGTATCCAGCGCCAGGGATGGCATACTGTAATAATGTCATAGCGTTGATAGTCAGCATTTGCTTTGTTGTAGGTTTTCACATCCCTGTGGTCTGGATTCCGGCAATCCCTGCCGGAATGACGGGTAACCTTCGGGCGTCATACCCGCCGGGAGCGGGTATCCAGCGCCAAGGATGGCATACTGTAATAATGTCATAGTGTTGATAGTCAGCACTCGCTTTAATTTAGGACTTCACATCCCTGTGATCTGGATTCCGGCAATCCCTGCCGGAATGACGTTTTTATTGTAGTGTTTCCCATAAATCATTCCAGTTTGGGTTAGCTTGTTCGATCAAATTCAATTTTGCCTTTCTTGACCATTTTTTGAGTTGTTTTTCTCTTTTAATAGCACTTTCCATGACCTCGTGTACCTCATACCAGACGAGTTGTTTAATGTTGTAGCGTTTAGTAAAGCCTTCAATAACACCTTCTCGATGTTGATATACGCGCTGGATTAAATTTGAAGTCACTCCAATATAAAGTGTCCCATTGCGTTGGCTGCAAAGTATGTATACACAAGGTTGTTTGTTCAACTTAAGCCTACTTTATCGAATAATTAAACTTATACATCCATGTATTCCGGATTTCGGCAATCCCTGCCGGAATGACGGGTAACCTTCGGGGCATCATATCCGCCGGGAGCGGGTATCCAGCGCCAGGGATGGCATACTGTAATAATGTCATAGCGTTGATAGTCAGCATTTGCTTTGTTGTAGGTTTTCACATCCCTGTGATCTGGATTCCGGTAATCCCTGCCGGAATGACGGGTAACCTTCGGGGCATCATATCCGCCGGGAGCGGGTATCCAGCGCCAGGGATGGCATACTGTAATAATGTCATAGCGTTGATAGTTAGCATTTGCTTTGTTGTAGGTTTTCACATCCCTGTGATCTGGATTCCGGCAATCCCTGCCGGAATGACGCGTAACTCTCGGATCGTCATACCCGCCGGGAGCGGGTATCCAGTGCCAGGGATGGCATACTGTAATAATGTCATAGCGTTGATAGTCAGCATTTGCTTTGTTTTATGTGGTTCACATCCTTGTGATCTGGATTCCGGCAATCCCTGCCGGAATGACGGGTAACCTTCGGGGCGTCATACCCGCCGGGAGCGGGTATCCAGCACCAAGGATGGCGTACTGTAATAATGTTATAGTGTTGATAGTCAGTATTTGCTTTGTTTTAGGTTTTCACATCCCTGTGATCTGGATTCCGGCAATCCCTGCCGGAATGACGGGTAACCTTCGGGCGTCATACCCGCCGGGAGCGGGTATCCAGCGCCAGGGATGGCGTACTGTAATAATGTCATAGTGTTGATAGTCAGCACTCGCTTTAATTTAGGACTTCACATCCCTGTGATCTGGATTCCGGCAATCCCTGCCGGAATAACGATGTTATTGTGTTGGGTCAAGCGCCTGTTGCAGACTGTTTTTAATTTGCTCGCGTAATTCACCTATGGCTTGTTGTTGCTGGGCATATTGTTGGAGCAATTCCTGTGGATCATGACTCACTTGTTCACCGATATGCGGGTTTTTAATATCCAGATTGTAGTTACGTTGCTTGATTTCTTCTATCGAGACTCGCCAGGCTTGTTCAGTTTGTTTGCGGCTGGCAAAGCCGTCGGCCTCATTACCCCACCAGTCCATTTCGGTCTGGAATTCTTCAAAACGCATCGGTTTGGTTTTGTTGTAGTTTTTTACGCCTTCGGGGTAGGGGTGTTCGTAGTACCAAATATTTTCAGTGGCAGTACCTTTGGTAAAAAACAGTAAATTGGTTTTAATACCGGTATAGGGATTAAAGACACCATTAGGCAAGCGCACTAAAGTATGCAAATTACATGTTTCCAGCAGGCTTTGTTTTAAGCGGGTTTTCATACCTTCCCCAAATAAAAAGCCATCGGGCAACACCACAGCGGCGCGGCCTTTATCCTTGAGCAATTTGATAATCAGCGCCATAAATAAATCGGCGGTTTCACGGGTGCGCAGATTAGCCGGAAAGTTATTTTCGATGCCGTCTTCTTCCATACCGCCAAACGGTGGGTTGGTGATAATGACATCCACACGATCTTTATTGCTGTAATCCTTATAAGGTCGGCTCAGCGTGTTGTCATGGCGTATGGCTAACGGTATGTCGATGCCGTGCAGGATCATATTGGTGACACAGAGCATATGCGGCAGGGCTTTTTTTTCTACACCGTGTATGGAGGCTTGCAGGATTTCTTCATCAGCGGGCGAGCTGACAAATTGTTCGCGCTTGTGGTCGATACTGCAACTTAAAAATCCGCCGGTTCCACAGGCTGGATCGAGTACGCTTTCATGCAGTTGTGGATTGACCCGATTAACGATAAAACGGGTGACGGCTCTGGGCGTGTAGAATTCACCTGCATTGCCCGCGCTTTGCAGGTCTTTAAGCAGTTGTTCGTAGATGCCGCCAAACGTGTGTTTGTCTGCAGTGTTATTGAAGTTTATTTCGTTAATTTTGTTAATCACCTGGCGTAACAAGGTGCCGGACTTCATATAGTTGTAGGCATCTTCAAAGACGGTGCGCACCACTTGAGCGCGGTTACCGGTTTCACCTTGTAAGGTTAATTTTTCTTTTAACGTAGGGAATAGTTGCAGGTTTACAAATTCGGATAATTCATCGCCGGTCATGCCTTCGGCATCTTGCGCCCAGTGACACCAACGCAAGTTGTCTGGCAGCGGCGATTGATAATCGTCTTCCAGTAATTCGAGTTCGGCTTCGCGGTCATCAAAGATTTTTAGGAAAAACAGCCAGACCAATTGGCTGATACGTTGCGCATCACCATCGACACCGACATCTTTACGCATGATGTCTTGTATGGATTTGATAATGCCGGAAATATTACTCATGCTGTTTTTTCCTGTTCAAATAAAGCGTGTTCCAGTTCTTGTATTGCCTGTTGGTATTGGTTTTTACCACCAAAAACCTGGTTAATAATTTCTACGGGGGTGCCCATATCGCTAAAGGGTTTGAGTTTAAGGATTTTATTGTTTTCTATACTGCTGATGTCTTCATCGGCATAGGTATCGAGCAAGGCTTCAAGCACAGCTCTGGCCTGTTCACCATATTGAGTAAAGTAGTTACGCTTTTTCACATTTTCGGCGCGTTCTTTTCGGGTTAACGGCGGCTGGTCGTAGGCAATATGGCAGATCAAATCAAAAACACCATAGTCTTTGCCCACTTCTTCAGCCAGGTTATCAAACAGGATACCGTGTTCTTCCAACAGGTCGATAATGATTTGCTTTTTGTTGCTGTCTTGC
>SPJM01000023.1 GCA_006844585.1 Methylococcaceae bacterium
GGATGCGGTGGCGGTAACATAATCACTGTTATTGGATTCAACCAGCTTAGAATTAAACGCCGTTGAATTCCTTAATGATGAAACGGAACTTTGAAAATCTGATAGCGCGCCTTTTAAAATGCCTAATGCGGATAATTTCGCTTCAACTTCTTCGGTATCTCTTTCCAACCCGACTTCAAAAGGAACCTTTTCGGCATTCACCAGAGATTCAACAATACTGTTAACATCAAGTTGTGAACCTACGCCGGGAGAAGATATGGTAGCCATCAGTATGCCCCTTATGCAGAATTACTCAATAACATTCCTTTACCTGTAAATTTTTCGCCACTGCCGCCTTCCGCCATCACTTCCGCCAAATGTTGCGCCATTTGCAGAACTTCCTCAGAAGGAATTTTTCGAATTTCTTGGCCGGTTTCCACATCGGAAACCGTGATCACATCCCGTCCTGTTGCATCATCAACAGAAAATTGCAAACTTCTCCGACTGTTTTTTATTTGCTCATTCAAAAATGTTACGACATTTTCCAGCCTTTGTTTTTCCTCATGAGGTTTTTCAGATTCCTGAGTTTCTTCCGTTTTATCTGTAGCGGAAAGATACTGTTCGGTTTCAGCAGTCTTAGCTATATTATTCGTTTCCTGTGGTTTATCGGGCGTAACAGGGCTTTCCTTCGCCCCGGCAACTTGCTGCTTATTTTGATTCGCAGAAAATTCTTTAGCAACAGGGGGCGGCGTCATTGTACTATTAATGGAAATAGACATTTTCAACCTCCTTAAGCGTCATAAAGTAAAGCGTTGCGACATAAACTGCCGCAACGCTTATTCGATTTCTTAACCCAATAATGATAATACACCTTGAGGAATTTGATTCGCCTGAGCCAACATCGCCGTTCCGGCTTGTGACAAAATCTGCTGCTTGGTCAAATTCGCAGTTTCCCTGGCAAAGTCGGTATCCAATATTCTTGAATTCGCCGCCGATAAATTATTCGATGTATTGGTTAATGAATCAATTGTAGACGATAAACGATTTTGTATCGCACCCAAATCCGCTCTTTGTGAGTTAATTTGTCCTAATGCATTATCAATGGCTGATAGTGCTTGATTCGCGCCTTCGAAAGAGGAAATATCCAAATCCTGGATAAATTGCCCACTATCCTGACCACCGAATTCGCCCACGAAGAAGCCCAACTCTTCTAGCTCTTCACTACCGTTTTCACCCGCTTCAAGGGTAAATTTGCCAGCTGCATGTAATGTCACTGTAGAAGTCGTGGTTTCAGCATATTTTGCCAGATCAGTGGTGCTGGTTGATATGGTGGTTTGCGCGCCGGTAGTCCCTCTATCAGTAGCATCGACTTCAAATATTCCAGCTTGCGAATCATCCAACCCAATATCCGAGCCTTGGAAGGCTCCAAAACCATTGGTTGTATTAACATCTTCATTGGTATCTATAGATATTGAAATATTTCTACCATCTGCGGCGACAAGTCTCAGCGAATTACCTGTATCTTCTGCTACAACGCCTGTTTGTCCGGACAAGGCATTGATTTTGTCCAATGCTGCGGCTCTGTCTTGTTCAGCATCACCCAACAAAGTCATAGTAAATGTCTGACCGTTAAGATAAACCCGTCCTTGTTCGCCTGCGGTTCCGGTAGTCGAAGTACCGCCCCCGCCAACAACAGTTGAATTTACAGTCGCCGATACTCCGGTTGCTTCAGTTGCATCATTGACTGCCGCCGCCACCGCAATACCGCTGGCTTCGTTATTACTGGTCGCTGCGCCGATATTGGAAAAAGTATCCGCGCCTGATCTCGGCGCCTGAACGGCAACGCCGTTAATCACTAAGTCCCCTTCCCTCAAAGCATCAGGGCCGCCAATGGTTTGATTATGAATATCCGTTAATTCAGCCACACCACCAGCAATT
>SPJM01000230.1 GCA_006844585.1 Methylococcaceae bacterium
CATGATGCTCCCAATAACCAGAAGTTAATTATTGGTAATTCTTACTGATTTTGCAATCAATATAATATGATGCAGAATAATACATTCAATTTCCTCTATCTAAACGTGAAAAGAAAAATATGATTATTCAGTCATCGTTTAAACCTGCCTGGTGGTTGTCTAATTCGCATTTGCAGACCTTGTTTCCGGCTTTGTTTCGGCGGCCTAAGCTTTTGCAGAAACCGCAGCGCATACAATTACAGACGCCTGACCAAGATGAGTTGTGTCTGGATTGTTGCGGACTTGAAAGCAAAGGTCATCTTGTTATTCTATTACATGGCCTAAGCGGCAGTTCACAATCCGGGTATATTCAAGGTTTGCAACAGACTTTTAAAAACCAGGGGATTCGTAGCATCGCGTTAAATTTTCGCGGTTGCAGCGGTCGACCGAATCGATTGGCGCGCGGTTATCATTCCGGCGATACCGGCGATATTGATTTTATCTATCGATATTTTCGTCAACTTGAGCCCAATACCCGAATTGCAGTGGTAGGGTTTTCATTGGGCGGCAATGTTTTATTAAAATGGCTGGGTGAGCAAGCTTCCAATATCGACATCTGTGCGGCTGTTGCGGTGTCGGTTCCGTTGTTGCTTGATCAATGCGCGAGTAAATTGGATCAAGGGCTTTCCAAAATTTACCGTGATCGCTTAATGGCTGAACTTAAAGACTATATCAGGCAAAAGCAACAATTTTTGGCTAAAACCGGGAATTATTCCGAAATGGAAAAAATTGCCGGGGTTGGCGATATTTCAAAAATAAAGTCCTTTTGGCAATATGATGATCAAGTTGTCGCCCGGTTACATGGTTTTTCCGATGTCCATGAATATTACCGGCTGTCCAGTTCCCGACCGTTTTTAGCTAAGATTAATGCGCCGACATTGATCATTCAGGCGCGGAATGATCCGTTTATGACCGAGGCCGTTATTCCCCAAGACAATGAGCTATCGCCTCATGTCACTTTGGAGTTAAGTCATTCCGGCGGGCATGTCGGTTTTGTGAGCGGCAATATACCTTTTAAGCCTCAATATTGGCTGGACCAACGAATTACTGAATATATAAATCAGCTTTTGTATCAATAAGTTGTAGTCGTATGGCGCGACAATGGCAAGGCTGGGTTAATTGGTTTCTTAAATTATTCTTAAAGAACGTTATAATTAATATATTTGTAATGATTCAGTTTCACTATGTATGCAGACTATTTTGGGCTGACAAAAAAACCCTTTTCTTTAGTTCCCGACCCGAATTTTCTTTATTTAAGCGAGAAGCATAAAAAAGCTATTTCCATACTGCGTTACGGACTGGTCAATCAAGCCGGTTTTACGGTTATTACCGGTGAAGTCGGATCCGGTAAAACGACGATTATTCGCAGTATTTTAGATGAGTATAAAGAACTTTGTGAGGTGGGCTTAATCACTCATACTCATAATGCATTCGGGGATTTGTTGACTTGGGTTTTAAGCGCATTCAAGATTGAATCCAATGCCGCGAATAAAGCGGAGCGCTATGAACAGTTCGTGGATTTCGTTAACCAGAAATTGCAGGCCAAAAAAAGGGTTTTGCTGATTGTTGATGAAGCCCAAAATATGGATATCCAAACATTGGAGGAGCTTCGCTTACTCTCAAATATCAATGTTGATCAGGATTTTTCTTTGCAATTGGTATTGGTCGGGCAGCCGGAATTGTTGGATAAGCTCAATCAACCGGAGTTAAGACAGTTTTCTCAACGGATTTCGATAGAATATCATTTGAAACCGTTGAATTTTGAAGAAACTGAACATTACATCAAGTATCGTTTGAAAAGAGCCGGCGGCAAGCAAGCAATATTTCAACAATCGGCGATTGCCGCGCTGTATTATTATAGTAACGGTATTCCGCGTTTGATCAACAACATTGCCGACTTGGCTTTGGTATTTGCTTTTGGTTTAGATAAAAAACAGATCAACTGGAAAATCATTATGGATGTAATTAAGGAAAGAAATACCGGGGGGATCAAGCGATTCGAAGGCAAAATCGTCGCTGAAAACATGGTGGAAAGGGCTAAGGAAGGTGAAAAGCTGCGCCGTAAATTATTGGATTTAACGGGTGTTGATATTGCAAAAACTTTATAAATCAATTGATATATGACCCAAAACCTGATTCGACATACCCATATTATTTCAATCGTAGGCGATATTATTAAAGTTAATGCGCCGGGCGATATAGGAAAAGCGGGGCCTGCCGCCCGGCTTTATGATTTGGCTTTGATTCAAGATCCAAGCGGTTTGTCGACCTTGGCCCAGGTTATCAAGATAGATAGGGAACAGGTCTCATTGCAGGCATTTTCCGGCAGCAAGGGTTTTTCTACACGTTCCTCAGTGCATTTTTTGGATAAGCCCATGCAAGTGACATATTCAAAAAATATTTTAGGCCGAATTTTCAACGGCGTCGGTAAACCCATGGATGGCGGCGCTGAGCTTGCTGACGATCCTAAAGTCGATATTGATGGACCCACCGTCAATCCCATGCGCAGGATTTTGGCTTCTAAATTGATTCGCACCAATATTCCGATGATTGACGTTTTCAATTGCTTGGTGGAAAGTCAAAAAATTCCTATCTTTTCCGTATCCGGTGAACCCTACAATCCTTTTTTGGCGCGCATAGGCATACAAGCGGATGCCGATATTGTGGTTTTTGCCGGTTTAGGTTTGATTTTCGATGATTATCATTTTTTTCGCAAAGCGTTTGAAGACGCTGGCGTTTTCGCGCGCACGGTGATGTTTTGCAACTTGGCTTCCGACCCGATTGTCGAGCGCATGCTGGTGCCGGATTTGGCCTTGGCGGTTGCTGAAAAATTCGCTGTCGAGGAAGGTAAACGGGTGTTGGTGTTGATGACCGATATGACCGCATATGCCGACGCTATGAAAGAAGTCGGCATTGCTATGGAGCGAGTGCCCTCTAATCGAGGTTATATGGGCGACCTTTATTCTAAATTGGCGCGTCGTTACGAGAAAGCCGCTGATTTTGCCGGCGCCGGTTCGGTGACCATTTTGACCGTTACCACGATGCCCGGCAACGATATTACTCATCCGGTGCCTGATAATACCGGGTATATTACGGAAGGGCAGCTCTATTTACATGACGGCGTTATTGATCCTTTTGGTTCCTTATCGCGATTGAAACAGCATGTTATCGGTCATGTGACGCGGGAAGATCATGCTCATATCATGAATGCGATGATACGTTTTTATGCCGGTGCTAAAGACGCTGAACAAAAACAAGCGATGGCATTTGAGCTATCCGCTTATGATGAAAAATTATTGAAGTTCGGTCGATTATTTCGTCAGCGCTTTATGGATATTGAGGTTTCATTAGCTTTGGAGGAAGCCTTGAACTTGTGTTGGGAAACCTTAGCCGAATGCTTTGCAGCGCAGGAATTATTGATGAAACAGTCATTAATCGATAAATACTATCCGCACAGTCATCAACATGAGTCGCTTACAACTGAATAAATCATCGCTAAGCCGCGAGCAGAAAAAACTGAAAACTTATCAACAGTTTTTGCCGTCATTGGATTTAAAGCGCCAGGAATTACTTAGACATCGCGCCGAAACCCAGCAAATATTGGCGCAAAAAAAACAACAAATCCAAGCAATACTTGATCAAACGGCCCGCTTTATTCCCATGTTGTCTAATGACCGTGTAGACTTGAATGATTTAGTCACAGTTTCAGATGTAAAATTGAAATATGAAAATATTATGGGCGCCAACTTGCCGGTGATTAAACTGCTGGAATTAAAAATACGTGATTATTCATTTTTAGCTAAACCGCATTGGGTAGACGGCGTTAGCATACAATTACAGGGTTTGCTTAGGCTGCGCATTCAAGTACAAGTTGAGCAACGGAGATTAGCGCTGCTTAATATCGCCGTAAAAAAAATTACTCAGCGCGTTAATTTATTCGATAAAGTTTTGATTCCAACCACGCAGAAAAATATTAAACAAATTAAGATTTATTTATCGGATGCTGAACGCGCTA
>SPJM01000231.1 GCA_006844585.1 Methylococcaceae bacterium
AGTATTCAAATGAAAAGGAAAAAAGCCGCATTGAAGCTGCGTTAGTCTTAATCCCTTCTTCATCAGGTCAAGTATTCAAATAAAACCGGATTCTTTATAAATAACCTGGATAAGGTCTTAATCCCTTCTTCATCAGGTCAAGTATTCAAATGGAAGATATGACGGGCATGACCTATATGGTTAGGTCTTAATCCCTTCTTCATCAGGTCAAGTATTCAAATTAAAACAAACAGTAAAGTTAAAATAAGCCGCTCAGTCTTAATCCCTTCTTCATCAGGTCAAGTATTCAAATGAAAAATGAAAATTAACACAAACAATAAAGAAAAGTCTTAATCCCTTCTTCATCAGGTCAAGTATTCAAATCTGAACAGGCTCTTGAGTCGGCAGCAGTAATAGTCTTAATCCCTTCTTCATCAGGTCAAGTATTCAAATAACCCTAAAAGAACACATTGAGAGTCACCACAACGTCTTAATCCCTTCTTCATCAGGTCAAGTATTCAAATAAATACATTTCAGCCCTAACCTAAACTTTTAAAGTCTTAATCCCTTCTTCATCAGGTCAAGTATTCAAATATAAGAATGAATCATAAAGATGCAGCAAAAATAGTCTTAATCCCTTCTTCATCAGGTCAAGTATTCAAATTGATGTTCAAGCTAGCATGCGCCGCAATGGCGCAGTCTTAATCCCTTCTTCATCAGGTCAAGTATTCAAATAGAAGTGTTTGAAAAGTTAAAATAAAAACACTAAGTCTTAATCCCTTCTTCATCAGGTCAAGTATTCAAATTATCACAAAATTTAAGGATGCTTTTTATTATCAATGTCTTAATCCCTTCTTCATCAGGTCAAGTATTCAAATTTTTTAAAAACAGTAAGATAGGGTATTGTTTGTCTTAATCCCTTCTTCATCAGGTCAAGTATTCAAATCGTTCGCGAGCGCGAACGAATCAGTCTTAGATTGTCTTAATCCCTTCTTCATCAGGTCAAGTATTCAAATGAATCAGAACACGGAATCAGAATAGATTTTAGTCTTAATCCCTTCTTCATCAGGTCAAGTATTCAAATTTTACCGTCAGCAAATACATGCTTGATGCATGGGTCTTAATCCCTTCTTCATCAGGTCAAGTATTCAAATACACAAACACAAACACAATTATCAAACAGTTTAAGGTCTTAATCCCTTCTTCATCAGGTCAAGTATTCAAATCAAACACAAACACAATTATCAAACAGTTTAAGGTCTTAATCCCTTCTTCATCAGGTCAAGTATTCAAATAAAACAACCCGCGCATGTCGTTGCTGGATGCGCAAGTCTTAATCCCTTCTTCATCAGGTCAAGTATTCAAATAGCACGTCTTTTTTCTCCTTTTATATTCATGGGCTTATAAGGGGGGATGAGTGAAATTTTCATTTTTAAAAAGTTAAGGTCGGTTAATCCAGTTCAGCACATGTTGTTTAAAATTAATCAGCTCCTTATGACAACACGTTTTAATGCCTAAATCGCGCGCCCGGTTCAGGTCGTAATCCGGCAACTGTCGATAACTCGCCAACATTGCGCCAGCCTGGATGCCGCCCATTATATCTTTTAACGTATCCAGCTTGTAAAGTGTTTCAGCGCCCTTACTGTCTTCGCCTCCACGATCAGTAAATTTACTGGTCTTACATTCAATCAAATAAAGGCGGTTGTCCTTTAAAAAAACCACGTCTAATTCATTCAAGACAGAATCTTGACCGACTTTTCGCTGCACTTCCAGACTACGGCCGACATCTTGCAAATCGGCTTGTTTTTTTAAAGCAATGCAAACGCCGTACACATGCTCTTCTAACCAGCCGCCGTTGACATAAAATCGCGCTTGCTCATCGGTAAATCGCAAAACTCCCTTATCCAATTTCAGTAAATCTTGCCCGGCGAATTGATCTACCAGCTCCATCAGCGCTCGATCTTTAACATAACGTCGTTCAAAATCGACACGTAAGCGCGATTCCGCGCGAGCGGCCAAAAAATTCAGCGTACCCAGCGCTTTTTCATAATAATGAACCTTGTTGATAATATCTTCAGTCAAAGACCGCCATTGTTGACGCACACCGGTTTTTTGCCCTTGCGACTGTAATATGGCGCCGTGGCTTTGCAGAAACGCCGGTAATTTAATACGATCCGCTAAGTCCATATCCACCCGATCTCCAGGGTGCATCCAGATAAGCCGGTCTTTCTCCGGGTGTACATAAAAGATATCTTTGTTAAATAAGCGAAACACTTCATAAGCGGCAATACTCATCGGTTTGGTGCCGCCGGTGGCGTTCAAAACCAGATTTTCATTTTCATGAGCCGCCAACAGCCCCAGCATTTGATCGCGAATAATAGCAATATCCCAGGCATTATCCAGTGCAAAAAATTCACTGCGGACTCCGCGCGGTTGATAAAGGGTTTTCAGGTTCTCGGCGATGTCTTGCATATCGCGAGTCACCACCAGAATAACTTTATCCGGTTTACTGCGTTCATCCAAAATCGGGGTAATATTGGGAATGGTTTGTTGTGAAACTAAAACGACTTGCGTATTTTGCATGAATGCTCCTTAACAATTAAAAACAATTCATCCCGAGAAATCAGCTATGGACCGGGTTAATTTTGAGAAATGCCGATGATGCGAGCGCTACTTTCTACCGGTCGACCATTTTGATATTCTGCCGTCACATAGATGGAATCGACGCCGAGTTCTTCAGCCGCCATAAACGCGCCGAGGCTCATCGGCGTTTTACCGCCGGTAATATCGACCGCGACATTATCGATTTCAGGCGGCTTATTGTGCAACAAAGATTTTCCCTGTTGAAAGGATTCTTGCGGATCGTCGGCGTCGGTAATCACTTTATGGGTAATCAGGATGCCTAAAGCCGCCGCCGCTTGCGCAATTTTTTCCTGTTCAGCTTGAGTTTCAGGCGTCGATAATAAACCTACCCATTTAGGTTGAATTTGTTCAATCACCCAAATCGGCAACGCATTGCGACTGACTGTAAAAACCAGTCCGTCCCAGTCTTTATTGACCTTTTTTCCGCCTACCGCCGGGAAGCGATTAAGCCTGAACCAACGCCGGATTTCGTTGCGTTTAAACACGCTGACAACGGCTCCGATCATCGAAACACACATCAGCACACTGCTTATCAGGATGCCGATTTGATCAATATATAGCCAGGTTTGTTCAGTAAAGCCTAAGAGTTGTTTCATGGTTTATATCAACCTTGGAAATTTGTTTGAAATGACTAATCGTTGCCTCGCTCTGCTTGAGAACGATGGTATTGCCGAATCAAAATGCTCAATCAATTTTCTCCGCACGATATTGTTCTAATCGCGCTCGACAAGCCTGCATTTCTTGCATACTTAATTCCCGTCCGCGCAAATGCTCCGGCAAATCCATCGACAAATGAAAATAGTTGACTTGTTTCGCTGTTAATTCCGCCACCATATTCACCGGCAGACTGCCAATAACCGTATCGCCATTATGCACATCCCCCAACTCCAAATGCGTTTGCAGTTTATCGACGCGAACACCTTGTTGTAAAGCCCACTCCATGGCGCCGACATGACGGCTTATAAAATATGTTGTCATTGTAATTGTTCCGTTTTAGTAAAGTTGATCGTTTTATCGTTCCCATGCTCTGCGTGGGAATGCATGAGAAACCGCTCTGCGGTGACTAAAAGACAGAGAGGAACCACAAAACAGTAAACGAGCAGACAATCCGTTTGTTTTCAAAAAATCATATAAGTCTATAGTTGCAATCCATCCAAGATTAAAAAAACGCATGTTTTAGCCTTCTGTGGCGCTCGCGGTTATGCAACAGTGATAAGGAAACGAGTGCCTCATGACGCAGAGCGTCTGGGTCTGCATTCCCACGTAGAGCGTGGGAACGATGGTTTATATGTTGTCATTGCGT
>SPJM01000232.1 GCA_006844585.1 Methylococcaceae bacterium
GGATGTAATCCCGAATTTTAAATCGCTTAGATGCTGCATGGTGACTTGATAACATGTAGGATCGACAGCTACGCTTGGCATATGGAGTTCGCCGGTGGTGAGATCAAATGTATCCTCAGCCATAGAATAATGTAGGTATCAGCCATGCTGAAAAGATTAGATACTTGTTCCTATAAGTTTCTTCTTAAGGATTCACTTCTCGAAGTCGAAACAGTTGTTTTATTAAAGTTTTAACCCCGCCCCTGATTTTGTATTATAGACGGTAATTTCTTTATACGTCATTTAACGCATAGGTTATTTGACGCATTGTGCATTTAGCGTCTGTTCAGCAAACTATCCCCCAGCCTTAAGGCTAGTTAATAGTTAGTAGCTTTTCTTTATTTAGTGGGGATTAATCATGAGCAGCAATCCGTTAAGCGCCATCAGCAGGCGTTTGTTGACGCCTCTGACTGCAGCGGCAATATCAGCATCAGTACTTTATACGCCGGTTTCCAATGCCGGGGCGACTTTTAAAATCGATGAAACCAAATGGCTCAGCGTCGGCGCCGGTCTAAGAACCAGCTTCACCTCGGCGGAAGGCCAGGCCAACGGCAGTAAATGGACCAACGATTTCAATTTAGACAGTATGCGTTTGTATTTGAACGCTCAGTTGCACGAATACATTAAGTTGGAATTCAACACCGAATGTA
>SPJM01000233.1 GCA_006844585.1 Methylococcaceae bacterium
TTTTTTCCATCTTCAGCGTTGCATAAATAGTTACATAGCGGGCTATGCGCCTATTTATGCGCCTCGGCAACTGCTCCATGCGTTGCTCTACCTCCTGCATCCCTGCAGTCGTTGAATATGAAAAAAAATCCTGCGTAAAATTTAGTTAAATTAATTCTACTTGGGTACTTAACACACCATCAAACACACTTGACAACAACTTTGTTGTCAACTATATTGTTGACAACAAAGTTGCTGAAAAGAGATTCCGATGGATACTTTAATACCGACAGAAAGTAACACCGTTACGGGCGATGCGTTCTTTAACCGTGATACTGAACGTAGACTCGTTCGCGAGAAGGTTGAAAATGGAGAGCCTTTATTACTGACCGGTCAAAGGCGAATGGGGAAAAGCAGCCTCGCCCGTGAAATTGGCAGGGCGCTCATTGAAGAAAAGGGCGATACATGGTCATATGTTTTTGTGGATATTCAATCCTGTGTTTCTGGCGCAGAATTAGTGGCTCGTCTGGCCGAAGAGATCCATAAACATCCCGATTTTTCCAGCAAAATCAAGTCCTGGTTAAAACCCATATTAAAGTTGTTCAATAACATTGAAGAATTATCAGCCGGTGAATTTTCTATCAAGATAAGAGAATATCTCAATGAGAGCAACTGGCAACTAAAAGGCCGCGAGCTGCTGCAAGAAATTGAATCATCCGACAAAAGAACCTTACTGGTGCTTGATGAATTCCCGGATGTAATTAACAAGATTTATAAAAATGAACAGGTTGAAGGAGTAGCAACGCTTCTGGATTGGTTACGACCGGAAATTCAAGCCACTGTGCCTAATAAAAAAATCAGCATTATTCTTTCCGGTAGTATCGGTCTGGAACCGGTACTCCAACGTATGAAATTGACCGTCAAAATCAACCAAATGGCTGTTTATCGCTTAAAACCCTGGAAAAGAGAGATCGCGAGAAATTGCTTTAAAGCGTTGGCGAATTATAAAAAAATTGAAGTTGATGATGCGATATTCGAGTATTTTCTGGATCAACTGGGTATTTACATTCCACAGCATATCCAACAATGCTGGGCAAGGCTGGATGCCTATTTGCAGGAAGAAGAAAAACAATCTGCCAGTCTAGCCGATGCCGAACATGTCTTCCACAAGATTATTCTACGTTCAGACAGTGATCGAATGATCAGTCATTATGAAAACCGATTGCAAGAAACGCTGGGCGAGCACGATTACCCGGTAGCTGTTCAATTGCTTGACAGCATGTGCGATGGCGGCCCATTCACCGCAGACCAAGCCAGGTTGTTTAAAGAAGAGCTTACTATTGATATAGACATACATTACTTGCTCGGCGTATTAAGCCATGATGGTTATTTAGAGGAACAAGACTCGCAGTGGATTTTTAATGATAGTTTGTTACGCAAATGGTGGCAGGGACGCAAAAAATTCAGGTGATGACTATGCAGAATTTACCGAGAAAGTTTAATCCGGGGCTTAATCAGGATGATAAAAGCTTAATTGAACAATACGTGGTTCGCTTACCGCTGCTCAAAATATTGCTGGAAACCATAGCCGACAACAACCAAAGACCTGTTTGCCAACATCGTCTGTACTACGGCCCCAGGGGTCGGGGTAAAACCATGTTGATGGCGCGGGCGGCGGCGGAATTGCGCGTTAATCCCCAATTTGCTGATCACTGGATACCTATCCGCCTATTGGAAGAGAGCTATTACGAAATCTCTAATATCGGCGAATTTTGGCTGGAAGTGATGTCAGAATTAGCATTAAGCTTGCCGACTGCATACCAGCAAAATGCCAATAAATCTCTTCAGCATTTAAAACAAAACTGGTCGCATCCGAATCTGGAACAGATGGCGCAAGCGGCTGTATTGGAACAACTGGATACAATTAATAAAAAAGCGGTCATCATGATCGAAAATCTGCATCAGTTATTGGACGAAATCAATGATGATGATTTTGGCTGGGCGATTCGTAGAGTCATGCAAAACGAACCCCGAATCATGTTTCTGGTGACCGCCACCACCCGCTTCGATAATCTGGATAACGCCCAAAAACCTTTCTTTGAGATTTTTGCCACTGCGGAATTACCCCCTTTAAAACGTCGCGAATCCGCAAAGTTGTGGAATAGCCTGACCCAAAGCGATAAAACCGAACAACAAATCGCGCCACTGGATATTTTAACCGGCGGCAGCCCCAGGTTACTGAATATCGTTGCCCAGTTTGCTAAAAAAAACAGTATCCGCGAGTTAATGGAAAACCTGACGGGATTAGTCGATGAATACACCGAGTATTTTAAAAGTCAACTGGATGCCTTAGCGCCGAAAGAACGCCGGGTATTTTTAGCGTTGGCGGATTTGTGGTCGGAAAGCAGCGCAAAAGAAATTTCTGAACGTGCGCGCATGGACATTCGTTCAACATCAGCATTGCTCGGCAGACTGGAACACAAGGGAGCATTAAAAGTCAACGCGGAAACGCCCAAAAGAAAATCCTATCTCATCGCAGAACGATTATTTTGCATTTATTACAAATTGCGCAGAAAGCGCAGCCAGGAAGCAGTGGTAGAAAGTCTGGTGCAATTTATGGTGGATTTCTATACAGAGAAGGAAATTGATGATTTCAGAAGCTTACATCTGGGAAAAGAGTCGTTAACAGAGGTTGAGTTGTTTACTTTAGAAAAATTATCCATTGCATATCAACAAGCCGAAGCGGCTCATTTAGCCATTGAAAATAAAATAGATCCCGCTTCGCCTGATTTCAATAAGGATCTTGAACTCATTAGTACACAAATAGAAGATGGCGTAAGCGCCTATTACAATGAGCAATTTGATGAATCCATTTCGAAATGGCAATCCGTCATCAAACAATATGGTTTAAGGGAAGAACCCGAAGTTATGGCGCAGGTCGCTAAAGCGACGTTTAACCTGGCTCTGGCCTATGACCTACAAGGCCAGCCGGACAAGGCGCAGAACGGCTATGCCCAGCTCATTGAACGTTATCAAAACAGCGAGGAACCGGCGATCATCGAGCAGGTCGCCAAAGCGATGCTTTACCAGGCACTGACCTATAGCCAACAAGGCCAGCCGGACAAGGCGCTTGACGGCTATGCTCAGCTCATTGAACGTTATCAAGGCAGCGTGGAACCGGCGATCATCGAGTGGGTCGCCAAAGCGATGGTTAACCAGGCTGTGACCTATGGACAGCAAGGCCAGCCGGACAAGGCGCTGGACGGCTATGCCCTGCTCATTGAACGTTATCAAAACAGCGAGGTATCGGCGATTATCGGGCAGGTCGCCAAAGCGATGTTTAACCAGGCTGTGACCTATGGACAGCAAGGCCAGCCGGACAAGGCGCTTGACGGCTATGCCCAGCTCATTGAACGTTATCAAAACAGCGAGGAACCGGCGATTATCGAGCAGGTCGCCAACGCGATGTTTCGCCAGGCCCTGACCTATGGTCAACAAGGCCAGCCGGACAAGGAGCTTGACGGCTATGCCCAGCTCATTGAACGTTATCAAGGCAGCGTGGAACCGGCGATCATCGAGTGGGTCGCCAAAGCGATGCTTAACCAGGCCCTGACCTATGGACAGCAAGGCCAGCCGGACAAGGAGCTTGACGGCTATGCCCAGCTCATTGAACGTTATCAAAATAGCGTGGAACCGGGGATTATCGAGCTGGTCGCTAAAGCGATGCTTAACCAGGCTGTGACCTATGGACAGCAAGGCCAGCCGGACAAGGCGCTTGACGGCTATGCCCAGCTCATTGAACGTTATCAAAATAGCGTGGAAGCGGCGATTATTGAATGGGTCGCCAGAGCGATGCTTTACCAGGCTGTGACCTATGGACAGCAAGGCCAGCCGGACAAGGCGCTTGACGGCTATGCCCAACTTATTGAACGTTATCAAAACAGCGTGGAACCGGCGATTATAGAGCAGGTCGCCAAAGCGATGGTTAACCAGGCTGTGATCTATGGACAGCAAGGCCAGCCGGACAAGGAGCTTGACGGCTATGCCCAGCTCATTGAACGTTATCAAAACAGCGTGGAACCGGCGATTATCGAGTGGGTCGCCACAGCGATGGTTAACCAGGCTGTGACCTATGGACAGCAAGGCCAGCCGGACAAGGCGCTTGACGGCTATGCCCAGCTCATTGAACGTTATCAAGACAGCGAGGAACCGGCGATTATTGAGCAGGTCGCCACAGCAATGGTGAACCAGTCGAATCAATTAGCGATAAACAAAAACTGGTCTCAAGCACAACAAAGCTATCAAAATGCTTTAGTTTATCTAGAGAATAAGAAATGTCCGGATCAGGATATTTATACCTCGACCTTATCTCTAGGTATGCTCTTGTCAAAACAAGCGCAACAATTTTCATCCACGCTACAATCCCGCCTGGTTAAGTTAGTCAGTCATGCGAATCAGCAATCCGCCACTGAAGAAAGAATGGCCTTGGCGATGGGAATTGGCGCACTATTACCAACAGAGCAAGCTTTATCCATTATTCAGGAAAGTCAGGGTCATGAAGCGTTACAACCCTTGATAGTCGCCTTGCAACTGGAAATGGGCGAAAAGGTGCGTAGCGCAGAAGAAATACTGGAAGTTGCTGAAGATGTAAGAAAACGTATGAAAGAAATCAATCAATCATTGCTTGATTATGATGAAAGCTCTGATCACGACTGATAATGCCTTTTTCAGTAATCATTCAGCAAGATAGCAATTCAACAATACCGGGTAGGATCAGCAACCCCTACCCCCTCAAACCCGGCAGCCCTTAACCGGCAGGCATCGCATTGACCACAGGCTCGGCCATCTTTGTCGGCGGCGTAGCAGGAAACAGTATCTTGATAATCCACCCCCAGCGCTAATCCCAGTTTAATAATGTCCGCCTTGCTGAGATTGATCAACGGGGTATGAATTTTGGTGTTCTCGCCTTCCACGCCGACTTTGGTGGCCAGATTGGCTAATTGTTGAAAAGCCTGGATAAATTCAGGACGACAATCCGGATAGCCGGAGTAGTCTACGGCGTTAACGCCAATGAAAATATCATGGGCGTGAAGAACTTCCGCCCAACCCAGGGCGAAGGATAAAAAGATGGTGTTGCGCGCCGGCACATAGGTTACCGGGATGCCTTCCTGAGGCGATGTCGGTACGGCAATATGTTCGTCGGTCAGCGCCGAGCCGCCGATGGCCGCCAGTCCTAAATTAATGATTTTGTGTTCCGCCACTTGATAGCGTTCGGCGATTTGTTTGGCGGCCTTGAGTTCGGCATTATGTCTTTGTCCGTAATCAAAACTCAGCGCATAACATTGATAGTCTTGTTGTTTGGCGTAGGCTAAAACGGTGATCGAATCGAGTCCGCCCGATAACAGGATAATCGCTTTCTTTTGCATGCTTATTTGCCTTGGGCGTCGTCCCAAAGATATTTGTGTAATTGAATTTGGAAGCGCACCGGTAATTGGTCCGCTAAAATATTGTCAGCCAACCAGGCTGCGGAAATTTGATCGGCTACCGGTGAAAACAGAATATGGCAGCGCTGGCTTAATTGATACGTTTTGATGATTTGCTTGGACCATTCGTAATCTTGTTCGCTACCGATCACAAATTTAATTTGGTCTTGTTTGGATAAATGCTCCAGATTTTGATAGATATTACGATCCATTTCATCCGAACTGGGGGTTTTCAAGTCCATGACTTTAATAATCCGGGCATCCACATTGGACACATCCAATGCGCCGCTGGTTTCCAGTGAAACCCTGTAACCTGCGTCCGCCAGCAAGCGCAACAAATCATGACAAGCCGGTTGCGCCAAGGGTTCACCGCCGGTGACGGTAATATAACGGGTATTATATTGTTTAACCTGTTGCAAAATTTCATCGAGGGTCTTTTTTTCACCCCCCTGAAATGCGTAAGCGGTGTCACAATAGACACATCGCAATGGGCAACCGGTAAGACGGATAAAAACAGTCGGCAAACCCACGGTGTCGGCTTCGCCCTGCAATGAATAAAATATTTCGGTGATGCGTAACGAGACTGCCATTACATTTGATCAATCATGATGAGTTTCTTTTCCGCCAAATGGGCGGCGGTGGTTTTCGGATAGTTGACCACAACCTGGGTGAAGTAATCCCGCGCCTTGGCCATATTATTGCGTTCAAATTCGATATAGCCTAATTTGAGCAGGGAGTCGGGCACCTTCGGGCTGTTGGGATACTTATCCAGCACTTTGGCGAATGCGGCCTGCGCTGATTTAATATCTTGATTAACCTTATACGCCTCACCCAGCCAGTATTGTGAATTATCGGCATATTCGCCTGATGGAAATTTAGCCAAAATATCCTTAAAGGCGGCGATGGCTTGTTTGTAATGACCGTTTCTCAAGGTTTCATAGGCTTCTTGATAAAGATGCTTATCGGTGATTTCCGGCTCCGCCACTGTTTCAGGTTCAATCACTTCCGGAACAACAGTCGGCGTAGCGGCTATTTCCGGCATCACCTCTTGCGGCAACGGTTTTTCAAGCAGACTCAGGTTTTGCATGCGCTCATCCAGATCAGCATACATATTCCCTTGGCGGGTTTTCAATTCTTGAATTACTTGCGATTGTTCTTCCACAATACCGCGCAATTCCTGCACCTCAATCTGCATTTGTTCCATACGCGCCAATAATTCATACATCGCGCTGTTTACCGGCATCGTAGTACCGGCGTACTGGGTACTACCGGAAACGGTGGAGCTGTCGATGACAGGCGGCAATGCTTTAGACTCTGCAATCACCGTCGCAGATAAGCATGCTGAAAGATATATCAGTTTTTTCATTTATTGACCTTGATAAAGCAGTTCCACACGTCTGTTCATTTGCCAGGCGGCTTCATCATGACCGGTCGTCGCCGGTTTTTCTTCGCCGTAACTGACAACTTCCAGTTGTGTAGCTTGTACGCCTTGCATTTTCATCATCTTGGCGACGGCTTTGGCGCGTTGTTCACCTAATGCAATATTATATTCCGCTGAGCCTCTTTCATCGCCATGCCCGGCCAACACCATTCTCAAACTTGGATAGCTGCGTAAGTATTCGGCATGCGCAGCAATGGCGGCAATGTATTCTTGTTGAACCTGACTGCTGTCATAAGCAAAATAAACCGTCAATGTAGACAGAGGGTTTTGCGGATCTTGGAATTCAGGCCCTAATTGATGTGTGCTGATTTCATTGCCGATATCCGGGGTGTCTTCATGGTAAGGAACAATTTCGGTGCTATCGGTTAGTTGTTGCTGCTGCTGATTTTTCGAGTCGCCTTCCAATATATCGCCTGTGTTTTCAGTGGTGGTGCAGGCTGTTAAGAGAAGACTGATAAAAACAATAGTCAATTTTGTTAAGCTGTGCATTATATTTCCTGATTGAATTAAATCTTGTCGTGTTTTCTTGTAAGGCTGAATCCTCAGTCCTTACCTAATACTATTTTATCGTCGGCGCCCAGGCGGGGTCTTTTATATTGCCGGATGCAAATTGCAACTTCTGATGCATTTTGCCATCCGCAGATACGGCCGCCAAATAGGCGTTTCCACGTTTTTGAGCGGCATACAAAATCATCGTATCATTGGGCGAAAAACTGGGCGCTTCATCTAATCTGCCCGCCGTTAATACATTTATCGTCCGGCTTGCCAATTCCATGACCGCTATCCGGTAATCACCGCGATTGCCATGCACCATTGCGATGCTGTTACCATCTTGAGAATAAACGCCGCGCGCATTGTAATCGCCTTCAAAGGTTAAACGCTTAGCCCGCCCGCCTTCGCTGGGAATGGTGTAAAGCTGTGGTCTGCCGCCGCGATCCGAGGTAAACACGATATGACGACCGTCCGGCGACCAATTCGGCTCTGTATCAATCGCAAAACTGCGGGTTAATTTGGTTCTACTCAAACTCTGCAAATCAATAATATAAATATCCGGGCTGCCGTCTTTCGACAAAGTGACGGCTAATTTAGTCCCATCCGGTGAAAATGACGGCGCGCCGTTAATGCCCCGAATGGCTGAAATGCGGGTCTTTTTACCGGTATTCAATGTTTGCAGATAAATCGCCGCATATTTTTTTTCAAAAGAAACATAGGCTAATTGCTTACCATCCGGCGACCAGCTCGGCGACATCAGCGGTTCATCGGAGGCAAAAACGGTAATCGGTTTGTAACCATCTGCATCCGCCACTTGCAGGCGATAACGAAACTTGCCGCTTTTTTGCAGTGTGCGCTTTATATAGGCGATACGGGTATTAAAAACGCCTTTTTTACCGGTAAGCTTTTCAAATATCAGATCGCTGATGCGATGAGCGCTGCTGCGTAGTTTGGGTGCGGTAGTTCGCAAGCGATAAGCCATCAACTGTTCGCCTTTATAGACATCATATAAATAGAACATGATGACATGATTCATGCCGTTGCTGGAAATCTTGCCTATCAATAAATATTCTTGTCCCAGCGCCCGCCAATTTCTGAATTTTATTTCGCCCGGTTGACTCGGTTGGCTCAACATATCCTCATGCGAGAGGGTCTTGAAATAGCCGCTGCGCTGTAAATCATTTTGAATGATAGCGGCAATTTGCGCCTGTTCCGGCAGTTTTTCCTGCCCTGCAAAAGGCACGATCGCTATCGGCGTCGCCGACTCTACGCCCTGGGTAATTTCAATGGTTAATTCAGCCTTGATCATGGGCGACCACAACAGCAGCCAGCTCAGTATCCCCAGGTAAAGGACTTTTCCTGTATTCATCATTATTCGGGTTTAAATATAAAGGTAAAGGTTCTAAAACGCTTATCAAATATTGCTCTGTCTTTAGGCACCGGCAAAGGTTCGGCTTTGCGAACCGCATTCTCAGCCGAACGATCAAAAACTGTATCGCCGCTGCTTTTGATGACTTTCGCTTGTATGACTGTGCCGCCGGGAATCAGTTTCACCTGTATCGTACACTGCATGCCTTTAGTCGCTGTCACCGGTTTTATCCAGTTTTGATTTACTTTACGCTGTATCGCGGCAATGGCGCTGCCCACTGCTTGCTGCGCCTTGGCGGCTGCCGCTTTTGCCGCCGCCTGTCTTTGTTGCTGCTGCGCTAATTGCCGTTGTTTTTCTTTTTCCAGACGTTCTTTTTCGGCCTTAATTCTGCTTTGTTCCGCTTTTATTCTGGCTTGTTCAGCCTGCCGTTCCTGCTCGCGTTTTTCTTCCGTCAAGCGCTTGGCTAACTCGGCTTTTTCGCGTTGCAAAGCCAATGCTTTCCGATGTTTCTCCAGGCGTTTTTGTTCGGCGATTTGTTGTTGTTTAATTTTAGCCAATTTGGCGGCTTCTTCCGCGCGTTTTTTACTCAGTTCCGCTTGACGTTGTTTTTCTTTAGCGGCTTGCTGCTTTCTTTGTTCAGCTAAAGCTCTGGCTTTCTTTTCTTCCTGTTGACGCTTTTTTTTCAAGGTTTGAATGCGTTTTTCTTCCTTTTTGCGTTCACTTTCCAATTTTCGGCGTTTTTGCTCACGTAATGATTGTTGTTGTTTTTCTTGTTTTTGTAAACGCAAGGCCTCCTGCATCACCTGCTTTTCATCCAATACCGATGCTTGAATAATTTCCGGAATCGGCTTAACGGGCGACTCTGCTGTCTCTGAATCGTTAAACTTAACAGCAAACGACGCCAATATCAGACTATGCAGCAATAGGGCCAAAGCAAATGAAGTTGCGTATTTGACCATCATTACTCTTCAAAAGGACTGGTCATTAAACCGACGCTGGGAACCCCGGCGTTTTTTAAGGCCGCCATCACGGTGACCACTTTGCCGTAATTCACCTGATGATCGCCGCGTATAAACACCGGCGTTTTGGGCTTATTGCGCAACACCGCCGCTACGCGGATCAGTAACTCGTTGGCCTGCACCGGCTCATCCTGTTGATTACCGATATCAACAAAATAACGCCCCGCTTTATCGATTGAAACAATCACCGGTAAATCCTCTTTTTGTTCTACGGCTTGGCTATCGGCTTGCGGCAAATCAATCTCTACCCCGGTTTGCACCAACGGCGCAGTCACCATAAAGATAATCAACAACACAAAGGTGACATCGATATAGGGAACAACATTGATTTCAGCCATTTGCTTACGTCTGGAACCCGGTCTGCTCATTGCTTATGCGCCTGTCTTTGCAACAAAACGATAAATTCATCCATAAACAATTCATATCGCCCGGCCAATTTATCCAGGCGATTGGAAAAACGATTGTAGGCAATCACCGCCGGAATCGCAGCGAATAAGCCGATAGCCGTAGCAATCAATGCTTCCGCAATCCCAGGCGCCACATGTTGTAAAGTCGCCTGCTTGATTTCGCCCAATGCGCGAAAGGAATTCATAATCCCCCAAACGGTGCCGAATAAACCGATATATGGACTGGTTGAACCGACAGTAGCAAGAAACGGCAATTTTTCATCCAAAACATCCAATTCTCGGCTCAGCGCTATGCGCATGGCTCGTTGAGCGCTTTCCACCTTGACTTCCGGGCTCACCCCTGTCGTTTGATGCATCCGGGAATAAGCCTGATAACCGGCCAGGAATATTTTTTCCATGCCTTCCGGTTGCAAACCTTCATCGGTTAATTTTTTATACAGCGCCGTTAATTCAATACCCGACCAGAATTCTTCTTCAAATTCTTCGGCAATCGCCATCGCCTGTTTTAATTCCTTGCGTTTATAAAAGATATAGGTCCAAGACATAACCGAAGCCGCCAGCAATAGCAACATGACAAATTGTACGACGAAGCTGGCTTCCAGAATTAATTCAATAAAGGATAATTGTGAATTCATAGTTTTTCCAGAATGGCTTGCGGCACGGCTTTCGGTCTCATGGTTTCGGCATCGACGCAAACAATAACGACTTCGCCTTTGCAAAGCAGTTGTTCGCCGCGAAGCACTTCTTGTTTAAAGACAAAACTGGTTTTTTTCATTTGAATAACTGTTGCGGTTGCCACAATTTGATCGTTGAATTGCGCTGGTTTCAAATAATCTACTTGCACCGAGCGCACCACAAAAATAACACCTTGTTCTTTAAGCAATTGGTCTTGTTCGAAACCTGAATCTCGAAGCATTTCGGTGCGGGCGCGTTCGAAAAACTTTAAGTAATTGGCGTAGAAAACGACGCCGCCTGCGTCGGTGTCTTCGTAATAAACCCGGATGGGCCAACTGAAAATTCTCATTAATTTCAATTATCCTGTTAAGTTACCAAATTGATGGAATAATCGGGTATACAGGCATCGAAGCTAATAAAACTCATCTTCTCAACCATTGCTTGAGCAATAAGCAAACGATCAAAAGGATCTCGGTGATGATGCGGCAATTCAGCTAAGGCGTATATATGTTCTAATGTTATAGGTAAAAGCTGTAAATCGTTTTCCTGCTGTTGCGTTTCTATCATTGCTTGCAACGGCTTATCTAACGCCAATTTTCCCAATTGCTGTTTAATCTGTATTTCCCAAGGCGACACATGGCTTAAGAAAAGCGTATTATTTCGATCCTCACAATGACTTAAAATATTGGTCGATAATTTTTCAGGCTGCTCATTGAGCCATAAAAAAATATGGGTGTCCAATAATAGATGCATTATGTTTTGCCTGACCAAAAATCATCGCCTAATTCATCATTAAAGGAATCTGATATTTTAATTTGTCCACGATACTGTCCAAACACACGTTTTTTATCTTCTGGCGGTGTTTCAGTATTTTGATACATAACAATGACTTTCACTTGAGTTGCATTAATGTCCTCAGGTAATTTTAAATGGATTTCGTGCAATTCGTTGATTTGTGCTGTGAGTTCGATGGCTCGCATATCATTTTTTTTATTCATCGCTTATCCTAATAAATAAGAGTCTGAAGATAAAATAAAACCTGAAACTAGCGTAGGATGTTATTTTATTCCCGTTCCTTAGAAAACAAATCCGTTTGTTCGACGCCATTTCTTTCCGGTGGTTTCAAAGCAAAATGTAAATAGGCTTTTTGCGTCGCCACTCGTCCTCTCGGCGTGCGCATCAAAAAGCCCTGTTGCAACAAATACGGTTCCAGCACATCTTCAATCGTTCCCCGCTCTTCGCTGATCGCCGCCGCCAAGGTATCCAGCCCCACCGGGCCGCCGTCAAAATGTTCAATCATCGACAATAACAGCTTTCTATCCAAAGCATCAAAGCCGTTTTGATCAATTTTCAGCATTTCCAAAGCTTCGTCGGCAATTTGCCGATTCACCTGTCCGTTGGCTTTAACTTCCGCATAATCACGCACCCGGCGCAATAAACGGTTGGCTATGCGCGGCGTTCCTCGCGAACGACAGGCAATTTCATTGGCGCCGTCTTGTTCCATTGCAACCCCCAACATTTTCGCCGAACGCATGACTATACTCGATAACTCTTCAATGCTGTAGAATTCCAATCGCTGAACAATGCCAAAGCGGTCGCGCAGCGGCGATGTCAGCAAACCGGCGCGAGTAGTCGCTCCGACCAGAGTGAACGGCGGTAAATCCAGTTTGATGGAACGCGCCGCAGGCCCTTCACCGATCATAATATCAATCTGATAATCTTCCATCGCAGGGTATAAAACCTCTTCAACCGCCGGATTCAAGCGATGGATTTCGTCAATGAACAGTACATCATGGGCTTCCAGATTGGTGAGCAATGCCGCTAAATCGCCTGCTTTATCCAATACCGGACCCGAAGTCTGGCGTATATTTACCGCCATTTCGGTGGCGATAATATTCGCCAAGGTCGTTTTACCTAAACCCGGCGGCCCGAAAATCAACACATGATCCAAGGCTTCGGAACGCGCCACGGCGGCTTTGATAAAAATTTCCATTTGTAGACGCAATTCCTTTTGCCCCACATAATCCTGCAGCCGTTTAGGGCGAATCGCTCGATCCTGCCGTTCTTCATCATAACCGCTTTCGGCGCTGATCAGTCGGTCGCTTTCTATCAACGCACAGCTCCCTGCAAGGCCAACCGAATAATGTCTTCACAGGTTTGGTCTTCCGCCGCGACACTGCGCACCATTTTTGTCGCGTCTTGAGGTTTGTAACCTAAAGCGCATAAAGCGCTAATCGCTTCTTGGCTGGGATTGGCTTTCTTCACCGACGGGGCCTGCCCTTGCGCCGATGTCGGCATTGCAGATGATTCCGTCTCGGTTAAAGCCGGTAGACGGTCGCGCATTTCGATAATTAACCTTTCTGCCGTTTTTTTTCCGATCCCCGGCAACCTCACTAAAGCTTGAGTATCATTATCCTGTATGCATCGCTGAAATTCATCGGCGCTTTGCCCGGATAGAATGGTCAAAGCCAATTTCGGCCCGACGCCATTCACTTTAATCAGCGTTCTAAACATCACCCGTTCATTTTCGGCGGCGAAACCAAACAGGATATGGGCATCTTCCCGCACCACTAAATGGGTAAACAAACTGACTTCGGTACCGATTTCCGGTAGCTGGTAAAAAGTCGTCATCGGCGCTTCGATTTCATAACCGACGCCCTGCACATCCAATACCAATTGCGGCGGCGCTTTGCTGAAAAGCTTGCCTCGGATGAATCCAATCACATACGCCCCTGTTGCAAACGTTTAACAGTTTGTTGATGGTGACTATGACATAAACAAACGCCCAGTGCATCACCGGCATCTATTTGTATTTCACCCTGAATATTCAATAAGATTTTGACCATATGTTGAACTTGCGATTTATCCGCATTCCCCTTGCCCACCAAGGCTTGTTTGATTTCTCTAGCGGCATATTCATAAACCGGTATTTGATGGTTCATGGTGGCGCAAATCGCCGCGCCGCGCGCTTGCCCTAATTTTAATGCAGAATCGGCGTTTTTGTGCATAAAAACCTGTTCTATCGCCATTTCCTGGGGTTGATATAAGGCAATCACTTCACTCACGCCGTCGAAAATCTGTTTCAAACGTTCCGGGAAATTATCCGCCTTAATGCGTATGCAGCCGCTGGCAATGTAGCTGTGGCCTTGGGTGCTTGTTTCTATCACCCCGTAGCCGGTCATTCGGGAGCCTGGGTCTATGCCGAGTATTCTATTCAAAAGTAAATTTAGATATGGGAAGATGAAAGAGTTATAACAACGCTGTTGACATTGATTCAACAAATTTAGCGATGCCATGCCGGAAAAAAATGCAAAAGCCGCCTAGCTTGCGAGGAAGAAACGAAACCCAACAAACTGAGGCGAACAAACCCTTCATTGTTGGGGCTATTATCGTTGTAGGACTAAAGTCCTACCTACATCGACTCAACCCTCGAAATAGGCTATAAATTTAACGCGGAACATCATTGTAGGGTAAGCACTGCGTACCATTCTATGTCACTAAGTGAGCTCGGAATATCCTACGCTATTGATGCCCCGCCTAAATTTGGTAGCCAACAAAATAACAATACAGTATGAAATTAATCGATTCTTAAATCATTAACAAAATGGGCGTCTAAAGTGACTTGTTCCGGCTTAACGCCCAATTGATCGACGATTAACCGGGTTAAGTCTTGTAAAACCAGTGTTTCATCCACTTCCGGGTATTGCTGATTTAACTGTTCCATCACATAGTCGAAAAGCTTTTGAACAGTATCTAAATCAGCGGCGACTTGATCTGGAATTTCAATATTAAATTCCTTTTCAACAGCAATTACCAACTCTACGGAATCAAGCCCCATGACAGGTACGACGTTACTCAGACAGACTATTCATGATCTCATCGCTAATATCCGCGCTGGAATAAACATCCTGCACATCATCCAGATCTTCCAGACGGTCAATCAATCTCAACATTTTTTCCGCACCGCTGGCGTCCAATTCAGTTTTATTATCCGCCTGCATGGTGACTTCAGCATTGACCGGTTCATAGCCCGCTGCAATCATCGCGTCTTTAACGGTTAAATAATCTTCAGGGGTGGTCATCACATCAACCGAACCGTCATCGTTAGTTATAATATCTTCAGCGCCCGCTTCCATCGCCGCTTCCATGATTGCGTCTTCATCCACCGATTCAGAATAACTGATAATACCGATTTTGTTGAACATATAGGATACTGAACCGTCAGTACCCAAATTACCGCCTGCTTTGGTAAACGCATGACGCACTTCAGCCACTGTCCGATTACGGTTATCGGTCAAGCAATCCACCATGACCGCAGTACCGCCCGGACCATAGCCTTCATAACGCACCTCTTCATAATTCACCCCATCTAATGCGCCGGTTGCTTTTTTGATGGTATTGTCAATGGTGTCTCTTTTCATATTGGCGCCCAGCGCTTTATCAATCGCTGAACGCAAACCCGGATTATTTGCCGGATCGCCGCCTTTTTTGGCCGCCACACTGATTTCACGTATGATTTTGGTAAAAATCTTACCGCGCTTGGCGTCCTGCGCGCCTTTACGGTGTCTGATATTCGCCCACTTACTATGTCCCGCCATTTTCTCTCTCTTGTCTTGCTTTCTATAGTGGGGCTTACTAAAAGCCCCCTTGATTAAGCTACCGCGCCACCGTAAGGTACGCAATGCGTACCTTACAACATGGCATCCTGGATTATTCGCCGCACAAATATTTCAATGTCGCCGACAATGAATGATCATCCACAAAATGATCGGCTTGTTTAACTACCGCATCCCGGGCCGCCACTCCGCCAAAGCCAATAACCACCGCACCGGCTTGTTTAGCTTCTAAATCGGTTTTACCGTCGCCGACCATAGCCAAAGATTGGCCGTTTTGTTTGACGGCATGACAAATCGTCGCTTTGCCGCCGCTACGCGCTAATGGCGAATCCTCGGCAAAACCGGCATAACGTCCTTCCGCATCAAAGTGTATATCCACCGCATGCACATTTTCAGCCGCTACGCCTAAGAATTCAGCCAAAGGCAATATTGCCTGGCGCAATCCGCCGCTAATAATATGCAATTGCGCTTGTTCTGATAAAGCTTGCAGAGTTTCTTTCGCCCCTTCTACAACTTCCTCAATATACAATTGCGCTAACCAATCAATATCGCTTTGCTTCGGTTGAATCATCTGCAATCGTTGACCGTAAACCTGTTGCAAAGCGATATTGCCGTCCATAGCCTGATTGGTCAAATCCGCCACCGCTTCAAATTGACCGCTGCGGCGCGCTAATTCATCTATTCCTTCAATGCGGCTTAAGGTGCTGTCGCAATCGAAACAAATTACCTCAAACATTATAATACGATTTGCTTAACAGTCTTAACCGGCGGCACATCGCAAACCGCTTGCACCAACTCATCGCTTAACGGCTCGGAAATACTGATTACCGCCATCGCCTCTTGTCTTTCATCCGGTATGCCGACGTGCATTCTGGAAATATTAATGTTTGATTGCCCCAACACAGAGCTGATCGCTGAAATAACGCCGGGTCTGTCTTCGTGGTGAGTCACCAACATCGCACCTTCCGGCGCCACTTCGATTTCAAAATGGTCGATTTTGACCAAGCGCGGATGACAATCGCCTAACAAAGTGCCTTCCAGACTGATTTCACCGTCTTCACAATGCGCTGTAACATTGATCAATGAGAGATAACCTTGTGACTCTTCGGTTTTGGTTTCGATTAAAGATATTCCCTGACGCTTGGCAATATTTTCGGCATTAACGCTGTTCACCGGGGTGGAAAACTGATCGGCTAATAAACCCACCAAAGCCTCCACGGAAATAGGACGAATTTCAACATCCGCCGCTTTCCCGTAAGTGCCGACTTCCAGTTTCTTAATCGGGCTATCAATCAAACCAGCCAGCATTTTGCCCAATTTGTTAGCCAACATCATAAACTGTTTGGATTTTTTCAATTCTTCAGCTGAAAGCCTGGGCACATTCAGTGCATTAACCGCTTCGCCGGTTTTCAAATATTTCACCGCCTGACGGGCGATTTCCACACTCACCGCCACCTGGGCTTCTTTAGTGGATGCGCCTAAATGCGGGGTGAAAACAATGTTATCCAACTCCAACAATGGCGAATTCTGAGGCGGCTCTTGTTCATAAACATCTAATGCCGCACCGGCGATTTTTCCTTCTTTTAAAGCTTCATAAAGCGCTTGTTCATCCACCAAACCACCACGCGCACAGTTAATCAGCATGGCGGACTTTTTCATCATCGCCAACTGCTCTGCGCCGATAATACCGCGAGTTTTTTCCACCACAGGACAATGCAAAGTTAAATAATCAGCTTGCTGAACCAATTCTTCCAGACTGACCGGTTCGGCGCCGTATTCAGCGAAAATCTCAGGGGTAACAAACGGATCATAAGCAATCACCCGCATTTTCAAACCATTCGCTCTTTGCGCAACAATGCGGCCAATGGTTCCAAATCCTAAAATTGCGATGGTTTTATACGATATTTCAGCGCCGGTTAAACGCGAACGCTCCCATTTACCTGCGCGTACTGAATTATTCGCTTCCGGTAGATTACGACTTAATGAGAACATATGGGCGATGGCTAATTCCGCCGTAGTCGTGGCATTCGCATCCGGCGTATTCATCACGATAACGCCCTGCTCGGTGGCCGCAGGCACATCCACATTATCTACCCCGATACCGGCGCGACCGACCACCTTCAGATTTTTACCGGCTTTCAAGACATTTTCGGTGACTGTCGTGCCGCTCCGAATCAACAAGGCATCATAATCCGGAATAATTTCACAAAGCTCATCTTCGCTTACCCCGGTTTGAATATGAATTTGAATGCCGTCTTGCTCATTCAAAAAATTAATGCCGTCATCTGCCAGTTTATCGGTAATCAGTATCTTTTTCATGTGTATAATTAAGGGTTTTAAAATAAAGCTGCAACGATTCAACCCGGCCACTCAGGCAAAATTACGGGCGGTTACATTAAACTTTCTATTTTACCAGTTATTCGTCCATGACAGAACATTCCCAGTCTCTTCTTTCGGTAAACAGTTGGAAACAACGCCTGGTTTTCTGGCTAGGCGCTATTTTAGTGGGCGTATTAATCGTCATCATGACCACCTTAAGCGAACTGGCGGGTGAAACCTATAGAATACTCTCGCAACGCTATTTCTGGTTTAACTTTATCATCGCCCCCATCGGCTTAAGCTTCACCGCCTGGCTGACTTTTCGCTTTTTCCCCGGCTCCGAACGCAGCGGCATCCCGCAAGTCAAAACCGCATTGGAAATCACCGGCGATTTATCACAACGCAGTAAACTCATTTCTTTACGCATTGCTTTCGGCAAGATGCTATTGCCGATTATGGGGCTTTTTTCCGGCGCATCGGTCGGTTTCGGCGGCCCGGCCACCCATGTCGGCGCATCCTTAATGGCATCGTTAGGAAAAGCGGTTAAATTTCCACCGCATTATATGGAAAGAGGATTAATCCTGGCCGGCAGCGCCGCCGGTTTTGCCGCCATGTTCAGCGCCCCGCTGGCGGGAATTATTTTCGCCATTGAAGAAATGGGACGCGCTTTAGAAGAAAAAATCAGCAGCATGGTATTAACCGCTATCGTATTTTCCGGCGTCACCGCCTATGCCCTGCTGAATAATTACATCTTCTTCACCGATAAGTCCTTCATCATGCCTTGGGGGAAAAGCTGGTTCGCCATCCCGCTTTGCGGCATTATCGGCGGTTTTATGGGCGCTTTGTTCAGTAAAATTATCGTCATCGGCGGAAAATTACTGAAACGTAGCGGCTTATCCGTATTCACCATCGCCTTCACTTGCGGCTGTATCATCGCCATTCTAGGCTTTTATTCACACGGCGACAGTTTCGGCACCGGTTACCAGCAAGCCAAATCAATATTAACCAATCGCGGCGAAATGGATCCTTTATTCCCGCTATATAAAATGTTAGCCACTTGCGCAACCTTCTTCAGCGGCATTCCCAGCGGCATTTTCGTCCCCTCAATCGCCACCGGCGCAGGCATCGGCGTTAATCTCTCCGAATGGTTTCCCATCGCTCCGGCTTCGGCGATGATCTTATTATCCATCACCGCCTATTTTTCCGGCATGTTGCAATCGCCTCTGACCTCTTTCGTCATCGTGATGGAAATGACCTACAGCAATGAAATTCTGATTCCGTTAATGGCGGCCGCCTTTTTCGCCAGCGGCGCCTCCAAGCTGATCAACCAGACGCCGCTGTATCGAGAATTGTGCAACAGTTATAAGCCTCCCGCCCCCAAAGAACCCAAACCAACATCCACGGAAATCGCCAACCATGCCGATTAAACCGCTTGTCCTCACGGTAAGCGGGCTAGTCCTCGCTATTTCACTGTTATTCTTTTTTGAAAAACAATGGAATCCCCCCAATGCGCCGGATATCACTTTTAAAACCATCACCAACCAAAGCTTTAGCCTGCAACAACTCAAAGGCCGACCAGTAATCATTACCTTCTGGGCAACCGACTGCCGTAGCTGTATTGCCGAAATTCCGCATTGGAAACAACTTTATCGACAATATCATGATAAGGGTCTGGAAATTATTGCGGTAGCGATGTATTACGACCCACCGAACCGGGTGGTCAATATGAGTCGTGAGCTACAACTGCCCTACCCGGTCGTTCTGGATTTGAAAGCAGAAATAGGCCAAGCGTTTGGAAACGTAAAACTCACACCGGCCAGTTTTTTAATATCGCCCAAGGGAAAAATTGTGATGGATGAGTTGGGTGTTTTGGATTTTGAGGATTTGGAGCGGCGGATTTTGGAATTATTGAATAGACAATAACCATTTTTGGATTTTGAACAAACTAAATTCTTCATTTGCAGCATATCCTCAGTTGATCACTCGCCCGTTTTTCCGCAACGAAATCGCCTCAGCCAATCGATTCCGAAAACGATAGGAAACTACTTGATTCATCATCACCGCAAAAGGCTCCCAACGTTGCCCATTTACGATATAGCCGGCCAAAGTGCTGACGCCGTTTAATGTACCGGATTTGGCGTATACCGACGATTCTACCTCTGGTAGTAAATGCTTCCACTTTTTAAAGGCTTTTAATAAGGTGACTAATTGTGAAGGCGAAATACGGTTTTCCCTGGATAATCCTGCCGCATCATTTAAATTAAAGTCCCGCCAGTTAAACTGTTTTTTTAAAGTTGTTTCCATATATCGCTTTAAATCTGCGGCATTGGCGGGGCGTTGATAAACTTCAGCGCTTAAGGCCAAAATTAATTGGTTGGCTAAAAAATTAGTGGAGTATTTCATCATGCCGCGCACCATTTCCGCCAAATTGCGGCTGTTGATATGGGTATAAAAAATCGGCAATTTGGGCGCAACGCCCGAGATAATTCGACCCTCTACTTGAATCCCTTGTTGTCTTAACATCGCCGTGAGAATTTCGGCAAAATAGCGTTCTGCATCTTGCGGGTTGCCTCCAGTATTAACCCGTCCGGATTTTTTTTTCAGCTTCCGCGCGTGTTGAATGGAGTAAGGCGTGATCGGCGTTTGCGGCTCCGCAGACAACACTTGGTTATCGCGTTTTTTAAAATTAATACTATTGAAGTTGGCGGCGATGGCCGAAGGTACGGCATCATAGGGATTGTCGGTTTTTGAGGTGCCCGGTAAAACCAAGCCGGTTTCAAACAAGGAGCCATCCACGCCGATGGCATTCAGTTTTTTCAGTCCTTGTTTTGCCAGGTTTTCGGCGATCATTTGAATTTCCTCGGAAACCAAATAAGGGTCGCCGCTGCCTTTTATCCAAAGCACGCCTCGCTGTTGATCCAAATAAAAATGACTGCGAAAACGATATTCTTCTCCCCAATGATTCAATGCCAACCAGGCGCTAATCAATTTAACCGTGGAGGCGGGAATAAAAGCGTTATCCGGGTTAACCGCCATTTGCGCTTGTTGATTCTCATCCAACACCAACATCCCGGCGCGTTTGATGTTGGCGAATTCATCCAAAGGATTAACCGCCATAGAAGAATTGGGATTCCCTGCTAATAAAAACATAATCAAGCAGGGTAAAATATTAGTGAGCCGTTTCATATTTGCTTATTGGTTTTCACTCGCCACCTTTGACATCAAAACCCGACAATCATGACTAATATGACTGTATTGTTTTTAGTCAACAGCTTTAGCCGGGTAGCGACAGTTGATAATATAAATTAAACTTTAGCATAGTACAGCACCATTTTTATATTGCTTGATAAATTTATCAGTAGGCTTTATTGAATTAACAATATATAGCTCCTTCTTAACGATA
>SPJM01000234.1 GCA_006844585.1 Methylococcaceae bacterium
AAAACCTGCGTTACCACGGCTTAATGCAAGCCTTTTCACGCACCAACCGCATTTATGATGCCACCAAAACCTTTGGCAATATTGTGACCTTCCGCGATCTGGAAACGAATACAGTGGATGCTATTACGTTGTTTGGTGATAAAAATACCAAGAACGTGGTGTTGGAGAAAAGCTATAAAGAATATATGCAAGGCTTTACCGACATTGCCACAGGTGAAGCACGTCGAGGTTATTTAGATGTGGTGGCCGAATTACAAAGCCGCTTCCCTAAACCTGATGAGATTGAGTTAGAAAAAGACAAAAAAGACTTTGCCAAGTTATTCGGCGAATATTTGCGGGTAGAAAATATACTGCAAAACTACGATGAGTTTGCAGGACTAAAAGCTTTACAGAACATTGATATGGATGACCCCGAAGCGGTTGAAGCGTTCAAAGAAAAACACTATTTGAACGACGATGACTTAGCCGCAATGCAAAACATCGAGGTGCCTTCAGAAAGAACGATTCAGGATTATCGTTCAACCTATAACGATACGCGCGATTGGCTACGCCGTGAAAAAGCCGCTAATGATAAAGAAAGCTCTGATATAGATTGGGACGATGTGGTTTTTGAGGTGGATTTGCTTAAATCGCAAGAGATCAATCTGGATTATATTCTTGAGTTGATCTTTGAACACAATAAAAAGAACAAGAGCAAAGCTGAATTGATTGAGGAAGTGCGCCGACTTATTCGCGCCAGCCTGGGCAATCGCGCTAAAGAAAGCCTGATTGTTGATTTCATTAATCAAACCAATCTGGACGATATCAACGATAAGGCCAGTATTATTGATGCTTTTTTCTCATTTGCACAAGCTGAACAAAAGCGTGAAGCTGAAGAATTGATTCGTTCAGAAAGTTTAAATGAGGATGCCGCTAAGCGTTATATCACGGCATCATTAAAACGAGAATACGCAAGCGAAAATGGCACCGAGCTAAATTCAACTTTGCCAAAAATGAGTCCTCTCAACCCACAATACAAAACTAAAAAGCAAAGTGTTTTCCAAAAAATAGCTGTATTTGTTGAGAAGTTTAAAGGTGTGGGTGGGCAGATTTAACCCAAACATTATCATGGTCACTTGAAGAAACCTATCAATTTATGTGGGTGTGGTGGGGGATTTAAAACATCCCCTCCAACACCCCAAGAGTTAAAACACTTTCCCCACCC
Organism: Methylococcaceae bacterium; assembly: GCA_006844585.1. GTDB lineage: Bacteria > Pseudomonadota > Gammaproteobacteria > Methylococcales > Methylomonadaceae > Methylomarinum. The sequence continues at coordinate 1,205 of SPJM01000234.1, forward strand.
GAAAACCTCAACTCCACTCCTTCATCCCCAGGTTTCAACCAAAACTGTACAACAACCTCACCCCGAATAGCCACCATATTCAAATAATCCCTTAAATCATCAACCTTAGCATAATGCAGTTTAACGGTACTGCCAGAAAAAATAACAGGGTGATACAGCTCGATATTATTCACATTCACCTGTAACCCGGAATCTACAAACAGCTCGCCCAACAGGTAATAATCGTGGTTGGCTTGCAGATTTTCAATTAGCCACCGTAGCGACCGGCCATTCATATTCACCCGCTGCGAGATTACCCGCAGCGGCTCACCTTCGATCAACACGGCATCGACCGGATATAAATTATGGTTCAGCTGGCTCTTGCCGACCGACCTGGACTTTCCACGGTAGTCAATAATCAAACCGTTTTGCCAAGCGCCCAGTACCGGGCAGTTACATTCAATATGCTCCAGCGTCAGGTTATCGACGGCCTTCAGTTCCAGCGTGTGCCAGTTTAAGCCTTGCACCTCGACGAATTCATCATAGGCAATGTCGAAATCCTTCAGCAACTGGTGTAGGCCGCCACGCAAACCCAAGCTGCTCATCGGATACAAGCCCACACACAACGCTAACAATACACACATCACGATCATTTCCGCCTTGCTGCCGACTTCCAAGCGAAATTTTATTTTACCGGGCATCACCACCCGGATCGGCGAGGGCCAGAACAAGTCCACGCCGCGAATGTTGGCCATGTCGATTTGAATATGCGACCAGTAGCCGCCCAGAATCGCCCAGAACCAGAGTGATTTAGCAAAATACAACGGCGAAGCCAACGCCGCCAGGATGGACACGCCAATCAGGGAATGGGTAATCGTCCGGTGTCCGAAACGCTTTTCCAGCGGCGCCGAGATAAAAAACAGCGGTCGGCCAACCTTGGAGGTCGGGATGTCGATATCCGGCATAAATGAGAACAGAATAGCCAGGCCCCAGCTGACCGGTTCAACCGGATACTCGAACATGGCGGCGCCGCCTAAGTACAGCGCGGTTGAAAAGGCGGCGTGGGTGGCTGATAGCATATAAGCTAATATGAAATGATATGATATGAAATCATATTATATTTTCCTTACCCAACAGTAAGCCAAACGCAATCCTTAGCTTATTGAATTCATCAGGATATGAATTACTTCCATATGATTTTAACTTCTTATCGCCATATTCAATTACAAGCTCCCATTGAGTACCATCCAAAATATTGGAATTGATATATCTCTTTTTCCATTTCCAAACACCAATATCATCCAGACTCTTTTTAAAGACAATCCATTCCCGCTCATTAGGCACAACAGTTCCTTGTACCCACCCCTGTTCCGGAGCGCCAACACTCTCGCCATACTGTAGTGTTTCATTTACAAGCCTTATGAAACGAGTACAATCAGAAAACCCGCCAATTGAGAAATTTAGTTTTATCGGCATACAAACGGAGCTGATTACCGCCCCACCCCTTTAAAGATAAAGAACCGGAACGTCAAAAACAACGCCGCCCCCATGCCGCCCATGATATACAGCGTTTTATCCCCGGTTCCCATGCCGATATAACGCATCGAGACAATCAACGCCCCCAAAATCATCACCATCGGGGTAAAATCCAGATATTGCACTCCGGCCTCGTGGCGCATTTCCCGCACCTTGCGTTTGTCGATAATCCGTTCCTTGCTGGATTCATCCAACATATCGTAGATCGCTTGGGGAATCCCGCCCGACTGCTTAACAACATGGGAAATATATTGATCCGGAGACTCGATCAATACCCCCTGGGTTTCAATATACCGTTTCACCACTTCCCGAATCGTTTCAGGCGGCAGGGGCTTAACGGCAATCTCTTTCATTTTCCACCACAGCTTACGCACCCTGGCTTTTTTTTCTGAAGCACAGCCCACCACTTGAGCATGTTCGAATATCGCCAACCAGAACGCCATTTGCGTGGGCGTCAACGAAGTCAAATCATCAACCGCAATCAGCGGCCTTTCTTCCGATCTAGCCAACGCCGGAATAATCGCTTGGGTCAGGTCGCGCATACTCATCCGGTTAACCCGGTTCCGAATTGCTTTCCACTCGATTTGCGCCGGCGGCATATTGTGAAATTGCGCCGGCAAATCCAATTCCTGCGCACTCAACAAACCCAACGCTAACATTTGCCGGGCCATTTCGACAAACTGACCTTTCGCCTGATGTTCAAGCTGGACGGGATATTCATCCCGTCCATAACGTTTTTTAACTTCACAATAATTCTGTCAAACTTAAAAAACGATTGCTGAACTCAATTTAAATGCTTGTTGATATAATAGTTAACTCTTTTATTGATGTAAAACATATTTCAATTCAGGCCCGAATAAAAACAATAGCGCTGTTTACCTTGTTTTTTGGCGGCGTACATAGCTTGATCGGCGTACTTACATAACAAAGCTTGTTCTAAATGGTCATCGGGATACATGGCTATGCCTATGCTGACGCCTACGTGTACGGCCTTGTCTTGGATTAAAAAGTCCTGACTGACGCGTTTCAAAATATTATCGGCGATTTTGCAAACGGATTGCAGAGTTCGTACGGAAGACAAAATAATCACAAATTCATCGCCGCCTATGCGGGCGACGCTGTCATCTTCACGACAACATTGTTTTAGGCGTTGGCCGACCGCGATCAGTAGGTCATCGCCCGCATCATGGCCTAATTCATCGTTGATGCTTTTGAAGCCGTCTAAATCCAAAAACATCACTGCAATCATTTCCTGATTGCGTTTGGCGTGTAAAATTTCTTGATGTAAACGCTCTTGTAATAATAGCCTATTGGGTAAACCAGTTAAGGCGTCATGAAATGCTAATTGGATCAAACGTTGTTCTTTGGCTTCTTGTTCACTGATGTCGAAAACGGTGCAAATATTGAGTAATTGATCATTTTCGATCAATTGATGGTTTCTGGTTTTAACAGGAAAACGTCGTCCGTTACGCGCCAACGCCTGTTTATCATTTGCGTTTCCGGTTTCCAGTAGATAGCGGGATAAAGGTTGGCCGATCATTTGTTCAATCGCAAATTCAAACATTTTTTCGGCAGTGAGATTGGCCGATAAGATTTGTTTATCTTGGTCATAAATCAATACGGCGGTATCGATAGAGTCAATAATTGCGCTTAATGCCTGGGAATTGTTTTGAGAACGTCTTAAGTTGATTAATAAGCGTTTGCAAACGATAAAGAAATTAATCAAGGCTAACAAGAGCACGGCGGATTGTAACCAACGTAAATATTGCGTTTCTTGTTCACTGTTGTGTTGTAGCTTTAGAGTTAAAGCATTCATGGCGGTTAACAGTTTCAAGTTATGTTGTTGCAATGCCTGGTGTGCTGTTTCGATTTGCTTATTTCCCAGTTTATTGTGTGTGATGATGGGGGTTAATTGATCTTTGATGGATTTCCATATCGTTAGGCCGTGGGTTAATTCGGTGCGCGCATCGACATTGTTAATCGGCGGAATGATCAGTTTTTTATGGTCGCCGCCCAGTGTTTCGCCGCCATTCCAAAAACTGTTAATGGTTTGATCGAATAAGTTGAATGAATAGCGAAATTCAGTCAAGGCTTTGTGATCTGTTTTGTGTTCAACATTACGGGCGTTAGCAAGACTGAGGATGGCTTTGGTCATACGTTGAGAAAGCATGCGCTGGCGGCCGGACAGGTTGACCGCCACGGCGTTTTCAGCCAGCCGGTAGGAGATCCAGAAGTTTAAGGTTAAAGCAATAGTGTCAAATAATACAAAAAAAACCACCGGAAGCAGAATAGATGGGAATTGGTTTCTTTTGAAAAAGAAATTTTTGGAAGTTTGCTTTGCCTGCATAACTATTTCTCAGCGCCAATAGACTAATATCACTATAGACTGATTCTATAAGTCTATCTCTTCAATATGAAAAATTGATTGGGTTTGAGCAAAAATCGATAAGAAATTGTAACCACCGCCTCCCATTTTAAATGGTTGGGGCAGGGCGTAAGGTGCGTAGTGCGCACCCTGCAGTGTTTTAACGCTGAAATAAGGATTCAAGCTTTTCTAGCAATACCTCCGGCTTTAGTTCGCCTGGGTGTCGGTAAATCATTTGTCCTTTGCTATTGATGATGACGGTAAACGGGATTGCGCCGACCATATTGCCCAGTTGTTGGGTTAAATTGATGCCGCTGTCGCCGGCAATCAGCATCGGGTAATTGACCGGGTTTTTCGCTAAATAGGCTTGGACCGGTTCGGCGGATTCGATGGCGATGCCGATGAATTGCACATTTTGATCGGCCAGTTTTGTTTGCAGTTTGACGAATTCCGGGATTTCTTTTAAACAAGGCGGACACCAGGTCGCCCAAAAGTTAATGATTTGAATTTTACCCTGCCATTCGGAAATATGGCGTTGTTTTCCTAAGTGATCGGGAAAGGATATGTCCAAAGCCGGATGATTTTCCACCTGAATATCGGGTAAGGCGTTTTTTTGTTTAAAATACATGCCGCCAACAAAAGCCAGCAGGGCGGCGAATATTAATATCAGGTTTTGATTCATAGGTTTTTCAGGGTATTTAAAAAAGTGGCTGTATTTTGATAACCGATCACCCGGGAATGACGGCGCTCTTGTTGATCAGGACCATAAAAAATGATGCCGGGCGGGCCGAACAAATTGAAGCGCTTCAATAAAGCCTGGTCGTCTTCGTTATTGGCGGTAACATCAGCTTGCACCAGAATAAAATTATTCAGTGTTTGTTTGACGGTTGGATCGGTGAAGGTATAGGCCTCCATTTCTTTACAGGAAATACACCAGTCGGCGTAAAAATCCAGCATCAACCACTGGCCGTTGGTCGATGCTTGTTGAATTTTAGCATCCAGTGCTTCGATACTTTTAACTCGCTCAAAGACAATGCCTTCATGCTGGGCGGCGGCGACGCCGGTAAATGATTTCATCGGCTGTAAAGGATTGCTGTTGCCGCCGCTGAGACCGATGATCAATATAATGCCGTAAACGAACATGACCAAACCGAGGCCCTTCCAAAACCGTTGCCAATTGCTTGCGTGTTCGGATAACGGCTCCAGAGCTTTCAAATACATGGCCGGAATAATCAGCAGTAAAGCCCAGAGGAACATAATGACGCCAGCGGGCAGAATGCGCTCCAGCATCCAAACCGCGACCGCCAGCATGATAACGCCGAAAATGGCTTTGGTGGAGTTTAGCCAATGACCTGCTTTGGGTAGCAATTTACCCGCTGAGGCGCCCATGATTAATAAAGGAATGCCCATGCCCAAGCCCATCATGAACAATGATGAGCCGCCCAGTAATACATCGCCGGTTTGGCCGATATAGATTAACGCCGCCGCCAACGGCGCAGCGACGCAGGGACCGACGATCAGAGAGGATAATGCGCCCATAATGGCGGCGCCCCAATAGGAATGGTTACGATGCAGCTCGCTGGAGTTATGCAATTTAGTTTGCCAGGATTTAGGCAATTCCAGATTGTAGAAGCCGAACATGGACAGCGATAAAATGATAAAAATACCGCTGAACAGGGCGATAATCCAGGTTTGTTGAAACAGGATTTGCAGGTTTTGCCCGAATAGAGCCGCCAGGATGCCGAATATCGTATAAGTCAGCGCTGAGGCCAAAACATAGGCCAATGATAACAAAAACGCTTTTCGAGTGGTCAGGGTGGGGCCGTGGCCGATAATGATGCCGGACAGAATCGGAATCATTGGAAAAACGCAGGGCGTGAAAGACAATAATAAGCCGAATCCTAAAAAGCTGAGCAAAGTCAGCCAAAAGCTGTCCTGGCGCAGCGAATTGACGATCATATCCTGCTCTGAAACCGGCGCTTGCGCCCTTGGCGAGGGCGGCGCGAGTTGTTGGGCGGCGGGTATATCCAGGTCTACGCTGGCCTCCATCGGCGGATAACAAACGCCGCGATCCGCGCAGCCCTGGAATTTGCTTTTTAAGGTGATGCGATAGGCCAGGGTGTCTTTTCGAATCAACGGCACATCAATGCTGACATCTTGATGAAAAATTTCTACTTGTCCGAAGGCTTCATCATGATAAGGCTCGCCGCGTGGAATCTGGTAAGATCCTAAACGAATATTACTGTCATCTTCCAGACTGAGAGCGAATTTTTCCCGGTATAAATAGTATTTGTCCGCCACCATCCAGGTGACCCGTAAAGTATGGGGGTCCTTGACTTCGGCCAAAAATTGGAAAGCCTCTTCGGCGCGCAATAATTCATCTTCAAACAGATTCAGTTTGAGTTTTGAAAAACCGCTGAATAAATCATCGGCAGCCTGGTTAATCGACGCTTTTTCAATGGGTAGCGCCACATTAACGGTGGTTTGCTGCGGCGGATAACAAACGCCGATATCGGCGCAGCCTTGATATTTCAGCAGTAAGCTTACCTTATCGTACTGTTTTGGGTTTTGGTAGTTGAGTTGGAAGTCGGGCGAGTCTCGATAAATAACGGTTTCGCCGAAAAATTCATCATGCTGGGTGATGCCGTCAGGCAGCGGCAAGGGTTTAATATGAATATTTTCAGTCCGGCTCTCAACCTGAAACTTATCCTTGTATAAATAGTAACCGGGTTGAATTTTCCAGTGTATATTAATTTGCTCGGTGGAAACGGCTTTTGCCGTGAAGGTGAAAGCCTGTTCGACCGGTAATAAGTCAGTGTTGCCGAAGGCAGCTAGAGTTTGGCTATACAGCAGTTGCAGTAAGCAGAAAATCAGGGTGTAACGAGACATGCATCGATCCATTTTAGATAATCGGGAAGACCTTGAGCGATAGAGACTGCTATTATTTCTGGAAGTTCATAAGGGTGCAGTGCGGTGATTTGTTGCTCAATTTGCGGATATTGATCCTTTCGGGTTTTGATAATGAGTAAATGTTCTTCGGCGGTTTCAACTTCGCCTTGCCAGAGGTAAACAGAGTTAACCGCAGGCAATATATTCACGCAGGCGGCCAGGCGGTCGCCAATCAGTTTGGCGGCGATTTGTTCAGCGGTCGCTCGGTCGGGACAGGTGCAGAGTATGAGTTGGTAATCCATGCGTTAATTGTATAGCGGTTGGCGGACAAAATCGCTCATTATTGAAGAATCCGGTTGTTGATTGAGCCGTGTTGTCTGGAAAATAGCGGTAAAGCTGGTAATTCAGTTCAAAAGCCCATACTATGTTTATATGACATTTTACAGGTTGTTGTTATGAAAATTGTACAAATCATCTTTTTGTTTTTTTTAATCGTTCCGTTTATTGAAATTTATTTATTATTACAAATCGGCGGAATTATCGGCGTTTTACCCACGATATTTATGGTGGTGTTCACTGCGGTTTTGGGCGCATGGTTATTGCGTAAACAAGGCATGGCGACTTTAAAACGTTTTCAAGACAGTTTAAATCGTGGCGAAATACCGGCTTATGAAATGATTGAAGGCCCTATTTTATTGGTGGGCGGCGCTTTGTTGTTAACCCCGGGTTTTTTTACCGACGCCATGGGCTTTGCTTGTTTGGCTGCGCCGCTACGTCGCAAAATCGCTCGATATGTGATTGAAAATAATCTCATTCAAACACAAGCCGGTTCGCCCTTTCAAGCTGGATCGCCGTTTCAATCTTCTAAACCGGATGTGATTGAAGGGGAGTATCGTAAGGAAGATTAATCATCAGCGGTTTTACGAATCAGTTTGTGAATTCGCCGCACCCCCATCGCGGCGATAACCAGCACAATGGGGATCGAAACTCCGATGACCACCGGCGGGTTGACATCCCAACCCGCCGATTTCAATGCCTGGGCGATTGAACCGATTAAGCTCACTGCATAACTGGTGATGGCGATTATCGATAATCCTTCCACCGTGCTTTGCAAGCGCACTTGCATTTTCGCATGGGTGTTCATGGATTTCAGCAGGGCCTGGTTTTGCCGTTCAATGGATATATCCACCCGGGTGCGTAATAATTCACCGGCGTTGCTGATGCGCTCGGACAACAAGGTAAACCGTTTGGCTGTGGATTTACAAGTGCCGATGGCCGGTTCCAAACGGCGAGTCATGAACTCACTGAAGGTCTGTAGGCCTTGTATGCGCACTTCGCGCAAATCGGTAATCCGTTGTTCGACCAGCTTATAATAAGCGTTGGCCGCGCCGAATCGATAATGGTGAGTGGAAATATGATTTTCCACCGCTGAGGCTAAATGGGTTAATTCATCCAGCAGGCCACTGTCGTTTTGATCCCCCTTGGCCATTGCGTCGGTGATGGTGACCAGTTGTTGATCAGCTTTAATCAGTTCCGGCGCTAAATCCCGGGCGATCGGGAATGCTAATAAAGCCATCACCCGGTATACCTCAATCTCAAACAGTCTTTGCAATAAGCGACCGGCTTGCGCGGTTTTTAAATGTTTATCCAACACCAAAAACCGACTAAAGCCGTCGACATGAATTCTAAAATCTGTATAGGCTTTTGCCCCACCGCCGCTGACTTCGGCGCCGATTAAAGGGTTGCCGGCAAAAAAATGCGAGAGAGTTTCTATATTATCCGAGGCGGTATTAGCCGGAATAATGACTGCATGGGCGGCGACAATCATTTTTCCCGGCAATTGCGACATCCAGTCTACCGGAACGCTTTTTAAGGCCGGTTCGGCAAAAGGGTCGGCTTGCACGGTATTGACATAAAACGTGTAAGACGTGAATTCGCCGTGCTGTTCCCAGCGTAATTGGAAAGAATCAAAACGCGAGGTGAAATGATTGGCGTCTTGTTTAGGCGGCGTTACCCCAAAACGTTCGCAAAGCAGCGCTAAATGTTGCCGGTCCTGATCTTTTTCTTGCCGACTTAACATAATCGCCAAATGCGAGGCGCTGACCGGTAAGTCAAACACCACCGAAGAACGGGCGTGGACTTCGTTATGTAATTGGAAGCGTTGTGGATGATTATCGGGCAGCGGGAATAGTGTGGTCACGGTTGTTATGTTTTAACAAAGGCGGCAACTTGAGAAAAAATCAATGCAGTGGGAAAGGCATTGGTTTTGAGGTTGTAGGTAAGGCTAAGGAGCGAATTCCCAACAGCAGTTGTTTTAAATTTATTGATGGGTTTTCTGGCTTCAGCCCAACCTACGCGAGTTTCATTGAGTGGAAAATCAGGCTTGTTCGCCGTCTTCCAAAGTGTTTTTATTGAAACCTGAATAAGCAGGGCACCAGCCGCTGTAGCCGGTTGCTACTAAAACCAGACCAATGACTAATAAAATAATTTTTGCTGTGAACACGGAAATAAACAAGCTGGCCAAACCCGCCCATAAACGGTATTTTTTCTCTTTAGCGCCGACATTGTGTTCAAATTTAATTAATCTTTTTGCATCAAAACTCATTGTTTTACCCTTAAATGATGAAATCGCAGAGGCTATTATAGCCTGAAACAATCTTTTTTTCCGCAACACAATTTGATTGATGCGGCTTAAGTCAGTACTCTAATAGGTTTTTTTGCGGCTATATGGCCGCTGATTTAGATATTCTATGCAAACCAGTTCTATCATCAATTCTCTCAATGACGCACAACGTCTTGCAGTCTCCGCGCCGCCCGGATCCATGTTGGTGTTGGCCGGCGCAGGCAGCGGTAAAACGCGCGTTTTAGTGCATCGCATCGCCTGGCATATACAAGTCAATCAAGTTTCCGCGCATAATATTTTGGCGGTTACTTTTACCAATAAGGCGGCGCGGGAAATGCGTCATAGAATCGAGGATTTATTGGGTTTTTCAGCATCTTCTATGTGGATCGGTACTTTTCACGGTTTGGCGCATCGTTTATTACGCCGTCACGCCAAAGACGCCGATCTGCCTTCAACTTTTCAGGTGATGGACTCCGACGATCAATTGCGTTTAATTAAACGCATTATGCGCGGGATGAATATTGATGAAGGCAAATGGCCGCCGAAACAGGCCATGTGGTATATCAATGCGCAAAAGGATGAGGGTAAACGCGCCAAACACCTGCCGGAACCGTATGATTTGTTTGAACAGACCATGTTGAGCATTTATCAGGCTTATGAAAATGTCTGTCAACGCGCCGGTTTGGTCGATTTTGCCGAATTATTGTTACGGGCGCATGAATTGCTGCGTGATAATCAGGATTTATTAGATTTTTATCGGCAGCGTTTTCAGCAGGTGCATGTCGATGAGTTTCAAGATACCAATACTATTCAATATGCCTGGCTGAGATTATTAACTGAGGGACAGGATAATTTGTTTGTGGTCGGCGATGATGATCAATCCATTTATGGTTGGCGCGGCGCCAAAATTGAAAATATTTATGATTTTCAACAACATTACCCTGACCATCAATTAGTTAAGTTGGAACAAAATTATCGTTCAACCGGGCATATCTTGAAAGCGGCTAATGCTTTGATTGCTCACAATAGCGGTCGTTTAGGCAAGGAATTGTGGACTGATAGTGGTGAGGGCGCTTTGATTTCGCTTTATTCGGCATTTAATGAGCAGGATGAAGCTTATTTTGTGATCGAAAAAATCAAGCAATGGGTGAATGAAGGCGGCGCGCGGAATGATGTGGCGATTCTTTATCGTTCCAATGCTCAGTCACGCCAGTTTGAAGAAAAATTGATGACCAGCGCCATTCCTTATCGAGTTTACGGCGGTTTGCGGTTTTTCGAGCGTATGGAGATAAAAAACGCTTTGGCTTATTTACGCCTGATTTCTAATGCCGATGATGACGCTTCTTTTGAAAGAGTGGTGAATACGCCGACGCGTGGTATTGGCGCTAAAACCCTTGAGACGGTGAGAAGTCTTGCCCGATCTGAGCAAATGTCGATGTGGCGGTCGGCTACTGTTTTAATTGAGCATCAGCGATTAAGCCCGCGGGCGGCCAATGCGCTTAAAGGCTTTTTACAACTCATTGAACAAATGCGTAGTCAGGCCGCAGCGCTTGATGAATTGCATGAAAAGGTTAAATTGGCGGTTGAAAAAAGCGCCTTGAAGGCTCTTTATGAAAAGGAGAAAGATGATAAGGGCGAAGCGCGTATCGAGAATCTGGAAGAATTAGTGAACGCCGCGCGGATGTTTGATGACGAGTCTGATAGTGAAGAGGCGTTGAGCGAACTGGATTCATTTTTAGCTCATGCCGCTTTGGAAGCCGGGGATATGCAAAGCGGCGATCATGAAGATTGTATTCAGTTAATGACATTGCATTCGGCTAAAGGCTTGGAGTTTAAAAAAGTTTTCCTGGTAGGAATGGAAGAGGACTTGTTTCCTTCCGGCAAATCTACTGAGGAGCCGGGGCGCTTAGAAGAAGAAAGGCGTTTATGTTATGTCGGCATTACCCGGGCGATGGAGCATTTATATTTAACCCATGCCGAATCGCGTCGTTTATATGGTAAAGAGCATTATCCGAGACCCTCCCGGTTTATTAGTGAAATACCGGCGGAATGTTTGCAGGAAGTGCGCATTCGCGCCAATGTCAGTCGTCCGGTGGCGACTGCCAGGAAAACGGTTAAAACGGGTTCTTACGCCATCGGCCAGCGCGTCAGTCACGCAAAATTCGGCGAAGGCGTGGTATTGCAATTAGAGGGCGAGGGCGCTCAGGAGCGGGTGCAAATTAATTTTAATGGGCTAGGCTTGAAATGGTTGATGTTGGCTTATGCAAAACTGGAAACGCTCTAATGATTAACAATTTCACCCGTTTGCTCATTGTTTTTTGGTGTGTCGGCGTTTCCGCGAACGAAAATAAAATCGCTATCGCTTCCGCGCATTCTTTGGCGACTCAGGCCGGTTTTGAAGTTATTGAACAAGGCGGCAATGTTTATGATGCCGCGGTTGCCGTGGCCGCCGCCCTAGCGGTGGTGGAACCTGCCGGTTCCGGATTGGGCGGCGGCGGTTTCTTCTTATTGCATCGCGCGCGAGATGCTAAACAGGTAATGCTGGACGCCCGCGAAAAAGCGCCGTTGGCCGCGCACCGGGATATGTATTTGGATGGGCAAGGTCTTTGGTTGAAACAGAAGTCTCAGCAAGGGGCTTTGGCGGCGGGGATTCCGGGTTTGCCGGCCGCTTTAGTTCATCTGTCGGAAGTTTATGGACAATTGCCGTTATCGGTCAGTTTAAAACCGGCCATTCGTCATGCCCGAGCCGGTTTTAAAATCGGCGCTAGACATCAGCGTTTAATCGTTTATCGTTTGCCAGCGATCTTAAACAACCCGGCGACGGCGAGAATGTTGTTGGATAATGGTGAAACACCTAAGGCAGGCGCCGTGTTGAAGCAGCCGGAATTGGCCAATACTTTAAGCTTGTTGGCTGAGAAAGGACGCGCAGGGTTTTATGCAGGCGTTGTCGCTGAGAAAATGCTGGAAAGCGTCAAACAAGGAGGCGGCATTTGGAGGCAGGCCGATTTGGATCAGTATCAGGTCATCGAAAGACAACCGGTACAAGGCGAATATCGCGGCATTAAGATCAGCAGTGCGGCTTTGCCGTCGTCCGGCGGCATTGTGTTGCAGCAAAGCTTGAATATTTTGGCCGCTTATCCGTTACCGGAAATGGGTAAGATCGAGCGCATGCATATGATCAGCGAGGCGATGCGCCGCGCTTATCATGATCGGGCAATGTATTTGGGCGATGCGGATTTTGTTGAGGTTCCGGTGGAGCAATTGCTGAGTTTAGATTATGCAGCGGGATTAAGGCGCTCCATCCGGCCTGATAGAGCTTTACCCAGTGCTTATCTGGCGGGCGAACTTCAGAATGATGCAAAGGGTCGCAACACCACCCATTTTTCAATTATTGATCAACAGGGCAACCGGGTTTCCGCCACCTTAAGCATTAATTCGCCGTTTGGCGCAGCGTTTTTGGCGGAAGGAACCGGGGTTTTGCTGAATAATGAAATGGATGATTTTTCCAGTAAAGTCGGCACTATGAATAGCTATGGATTGGTTGGCGGCGTTGCTAACGCCATCGAACCGGGTAAGCGCATGCTTTCCAGTATGACCCCGACGTTTTTAGAAAGTGACCGGCATATTGCAGTTTTAGGGACGCCGGGCGGCAGTCGAATCATTTCCATGCTGTTATTAGCGGTTTTGGATTTTGCCGGTGGCGGCGATCCGAATGCCTGGGTGCAGGTTCCCCGGTTTCATCATCAGTTTATTCCGGATCGGATTCAGTTTGAAAAAGGCGGCTTAACCGTTGAAGAGCAAAGCGCATTAGCCGCCAAAGGACATCAGCTTAAGGAAGTGCGTTATCGTTACGGCAATATGCAGGCGGTTCAGTTGGATAAACAGACCTTGCAGTTGAAAGCGGCCAGCGATCCGCGCGGCGAAGGCGCGGCGTTGGTTCGATAAGAAGGATGGCTTTTCAGCCCAACACCATTGATTTATGGATCGGTTCCCATGAATTGTCGGATCATCATTTAAAACAATACGCGGGTTTTTTATCGCCGGAAGAACGCGTTAAAGCGGATTCCTTTAAGCGTATGCCTATTCGGCGACAATATTTGAGTACACGCATTAAAGTCAGAAAAGTGTTGGCGACTTATTTGGGTATTGCAATGCAGGATGTTGAGATTGTTCATAACGCTTATGGTAAACCGGCTTTAAAATCGCCAGGTTTGTTCTTTAATGTGTCGCATTCCGGCGGCCAATTGGCGATGGCGGTGACCGATATTGCTGAAATCGGTATTGATATTGAGCAGGTTTGCGATCGTAAATTACTGGATTCTGTCGCCGAACGTTGTTTTGCAAAAGAGGAGCTGGCTTACTGGCGCAGGCAACCGCTGGCGCGGCGATTGATTGCGTTTTTTAAATTGTGGACGGCCAAAGAAGCCTTTGTTAAAGCAACCGGGCGAGGTATTGCCTTGGGTTTGCAGGATTGTGTGATTGATTGCAGGGAATTTAAGGGTTTTATCGATTTACCTTCTGAATATCAGCCGGTGAGCGGGTGGAAATTGAACGCTTGGGAAGATAAGAGTTTTTGTTGTTCATTGGTTTTGAATTGTCCGAAAATTCCGTTGGAAATTGAACGTAAGTCGTGGCAAATAATGTTTTGATTTTAGCGTGGAAAAAAGGCGGGTTGATACATTGAGGAGGGGGATAGAGAGAGTCATGTATCAACCCGAACAGTGATTACTGCATTGAGGGCTTAATTTAACAGCCGCGTTTAGGATGACATTTGGTTTTACCGCCGCCGCTGTCGCCACCGCCATCATTGGTGTCGGAAAGACTTCTGACGATACTGATGTCAACAATGGCTGATGAAGTTAATTGGCCATCGCTGATCGTATAGCTGAAGCTATCGCCGCCGCGTTTATTGCCGCTTGTTGTATAGCTAATGCTGCCGTCAGCGTTTATTGCGGTTGTTCCTTTGCCGCCGTTACCGGCGCTGATGACGGTTATTGGCGCGCCTTCCGGGTCGTTGTCATTGGCGAGTACGTCAATAACGACGCTGCCGCCAATAAGAACCTCCGCCGTATCGTCTAAGGCAATAGGCGTTTGGTTGCCGGCGATGACTTCAATCGTGACCAAGGCGGTAGCATAGCCGCCAAAGCCGTCAGCGATTGTGTACTCAAAGCTATCGGTTCCGGTAAAGTCGGCGTCCGGAGTATAAAGAATAACGTTACCGTCTATGTTTGCATCGCCGTTTGTCGGCGTTGTAGTTGCATAGATAAACAAGTTGTCTACGTCAGGATCGCTGTCATTGCTTAATACGGCAATTGAAACAGAGTTATTTTGATCGGTTTCGGCAAAGTCATCCTGCGCCAGTGGTAATTGGTTCGTTAAAGTAGTAGCGGAAGCGGCTACTGAAAAAGCAGTTTCATTACCGGCAAGGTCTCTTGCCTTAACCTGAAAGCTATACTCAACGCCTGCTTGTAACCCTTGAGCGGTAAATTGGCGTGCCGTTTGCCAGGCGCTGGGGTTGCAGCCCGTTCCGCCATTGCTGCAGATGAATTGATATTCGACAAAGCCTGATTCGTCGCTGGCAATTTCCGTTGTCATGGAAATGCTGCTGCGGCTGTTGGCAGTTGGGGTATTTGCAAAAGTAAGCGGATCCGGATTCGGAGGAGTGTTATCCGTAGATGCTGTAGGAACCGTTCCGAAGATAAAATATTGACCGGCGCTATCATAGTCGGAATAAGGCGTTATGGCATTGCCCACACCTTTAATTTCCAGAAAATAGCGACCAGCGCTTAAATTTATATTGAAGCTTGCAAAGGTATCAGCTGTCGGGTCGCTGCTTGCGACGACAGAACCATTATTGTCATACAGTACGGCTTGTATGTCTAAATTGGCGCCGCGCCGACTGCTGCGGTAAAAGGCGTCCCAAGCCGGGTTGATGCTGATGTCAACCTGACCCGCGGCAATATCAAACACAAATGTATCAACATCATCTCTGGTTTCAATAATACCCTTGTTGTCAGGACGCTGATTTAAAGGGTCAAACTCAGGGTTGCTGCTGGCGATATGGCCGTTTGCATCAATCGTCAACGGCGTTGCATTGGCGCTGCTGTTGGCGTGATCGTCGTTTCGATATTGTAAGTTATAGGCTAATATCGCCATATCATCCTGAGTATTGTTGGCGTCGGGATATTCTCCTAAACTCCATTGGCTGATATTGTTGCTATATGAATTTCCCATAATCGGCGCCCAAGAGGTATAGCCGGAGCCTTGACCGCTATAATAAGTTGTTCCTGAAAGCGTACCGTCATGTGATAAACCTTGATTGTGGCCGAATTCATGTGAGGATGCTTCCGCGATATAAGTGGCGTTTGAAGAAAGTCGATTAAAGTAGACTAATGCCGGTTGATAAGTTTCATAATATGAGCGTCCCCATACATTGACATAGGCTACGCCGCCGGCTGATTTATATGGCATATCAACGCCGTTGGCATCGACATTGCGCGTGATTAAGACGTGACCGACATTGGGGCCGAAGGCGGCCGGTTTTTCCGTGGTGACGTCGATATTAAAGGGCGCAAAGTCTTCTGAGAAGCGGTGCCATACTTCAGCGATAACTGTTCTTTCGGCTACGGAAAAAGAGTTGGGGTCGCCGTCGTTATCAAATGCTTGAGCCTCATACACGGCTACGCCGCTACTCGTATTCCAGGCCGTTCCGGAAATCGTATGGCCTTCAAAATTCAGATATACGACATTCGGCGCGCCGGGCTTACTGTGTAAGTTGAAAGCATCGGTTGGCGCTATGCCTGCCGAGCCAGGGTCATTTTCCAATTCATCTTGAGTAACCTGCTCCGGCGGCAGTACGGTTTCTTGGTAAAAGACCGCGCCATGATCATCAACATTGAGCGTATCGACATCTTCGGCGGGAAAATCAAAACTGTGCAGCCATTTTAAAGCGCGTTGTTGCGCGGGGGGCGGAAGGTTTTCCAAACGGTTTCTTAAACGACTGATCGGAAGTTTATCGATAGTGAACGGCGCTGCTGCGCCAAACATCAATTGATCATTGGGAGCGGCTATGGCTACGCTTCCAATAAAACTGAAGACGATCAATGATTTTGATATTGAGTTAGAACTTTTCATGAAAAACACCTAATGAATTTTCGTTGGTTTCAGTCTATAAAATTCTTTTTAGAAATTTTTGGGCTTAGTCGACGTTTTTATTCATGCAGTTTTGAAGTAATTACCAAAAATGGAAATAATTAACTGAAAAAAGATTAAAAGCGCTGATGCTCTATTTTTTTGAAGTGAGCCTTGTTTAAAAAAGTGATTAGTATATGGATAGCGTTATGAAGTCGAAATTAAGCAACTTGGCGGGCGTTTGAATGATGAGCAAACTGGAAGTATGTGACGAAAATGATTTGTTTCAGATCGAAAAGAAGTACTGCTCCACTCAGTGGCGGATAGCAATATAATTTTTATATAAAAATTAAAGGTTTCGAGTATTTTTTTTGGTTAAATTAAATTTGAACGCGCACGCCTGAATGAATAGAGGATGGATTCAGGGTTTAATTAGGGAGTTTGAATAAAAAACGATCAAGACCTGTAATATTAGACTGTTATGGATTACTTATGTATTGCTTAAGCGGGTTAGCGGGCATTCTCAGTTTTGGAGGTTTTTTTTGTTGTCGCTAAAAAAGTTAGCTTGAAAATAAGAAAAACGTTTTGTGTTTTTTGTGAGCAGTTGACAGCTTTAGAATTTGGATTTTCAACTCATTCCCAAAATCAAATGTTTTAATCGCGGTGTTCTGAATCAAAAAATTGAAATTGGCCGTGGCCGTTTGCTTTGGCTTGGTACATTGCTAAGTCGGCATTGGAAAGCAGTTCCTGAACATTGTCCCCATGTTGCGGAAAAATCGCAATGCCGATACTGGCGCTGATATCAAAGTGGCCGTGTTGAGTTTCAAAGCTTAATGCGGAAAGGTTAGCATTTATTTTTTGAGCAACATAAGCGACCCCCTCTTGGGTGCTATTCGGCATGAGTAAGGTAAACTCATCACCGCCTATGCGGCTTAAAATATCTGTTTCACGAATGGAATCTTTTATGGTTCGGGCGACCAGTTTTAGTAATTCATCGCCGGCTTCATGGCCGCTGGTGTCGTTAATGATCTTGAATTTATCCAAATCCATATAAAAAAGAGCGAGTTGATAATGGTAGCGCTTTGCTAAGGCGATTTCCTTATTGAATTCAGTATGGAAATGATGTCGGTTATTAATACCGGTTAATTGGTCATGTGTCGCGATCATGAAAAATTGTTGTTCAATTTTCTTTCGTTCGGTAATATCCATGCCCAAACTTAAGATTAGTAATTTTTCATTATGTTGATCTCGGCTGAGAATGCTATGTATCCAAGAGATATGATTTATTTCAGTGGGATTGAGATTCAGAGAGCCGTCAATTTGAAATTGCTCCAGGTCGGTGTTTTTGCGTAATTCCCTTAGTTTGTTTAAATGCTCTTTTTCTGTGGAAGGAATAAATGAATCGAATACATTCCCGACAATTAAACTTTCTTCCTTGAAAAACTTATTGATGCCGGTATGATTGGCGGACAAGATTATGCCGTTCTCATCTTGGGTCAGGATAATAATAGGCGCGGTATTGATTAACTTTTGAACAAATTTTTTCTCGTTTGCAAGCTCTTGGCTTTGATCCATTAATTGACAAATATTTCGCTGGATTTCTTGTTCCATGCCTTCCAATTGATTAACCAGACTATGGGCGTTTTGATGCAGAATATCCAGCTCATCATATTCGATTGTTTGATCATTATTACCGGGTAATTTATTTCTGAATTCGGAATATTGGTGTTTCGCCAACAAAGGCATGGCGTCGCTGAAGTTGATGACTCTTTTTAATGATATGATCAATATTAATAACAAAAGCAATGATGAGCAAACCAGGCTAATGATTCCGTATAGCCAGATATTTCGTTGATTTGACGCCAGACTATCAAGTTGTTTGGTGATGTCGTTAATGATAATAAAGTAGGGTTTGGTTTCGTTGTTTTGTTCGGTAATGAAGGGAAAGCTGACCAACTCAAAAGTTTTATTCTGATAGTGAACTTGGTGGCGGCGTTTGTTTAATTCGGAAAATTCAATTTCTGTGCTTAAATGAATAATTAATGCCTGCAAGTCATCGCTATGGGTGAGCGCCGAAAGTTTATAAGGCCAATTCAATCGTGTTGATTGAGCGCTGGGAATTAAAATGCCGATATCCGAGCCGGTTGCTTGGTTGTATTTGATAATGCTTTCGGCGAATGTGTCGCTGACTGCAAAAGCGCCGATAATCTCTCCTTGGTGAAGAATCGGAATAACCGCAAATTGAAAACAAGTCGCCAAGCATACAATAGGGTGGGCGGGCATTTCGTTATTAATGACCGCTTTAATAACATCTGCCGGGGGATTGATATTGGCGCCCCATTGCTTCACTTTTTGGCCTGATAAATCAAAAAAAACAGCATTATTAATTCCCCAGATAATTTGAATATGAGACCAGTTTTTTTCTAAAACAGGAAAAATGAGCGTTTCATTATCAGTAGAATTTTGAGTTTCCAGAATGGCAAAGACTTCAGTGAATTTAATTAGCGACCGAACTGAGTCGTCATTCATGGCTAAAGCGATGTTTTTTTGACGAATTTGAGTGTTTTTTCGCGATTGATTGAAGTTCTCTTGGGTATCAAGATAAAGCCAATAGGAAAACAGGCTGTGGATGATGAAAAACACACAACCTATGGAGAGGGTGATTTTCCATTTTAAACTAAAAAATACCCCCTCATTCTCCATAAAACTTTAGAATTGATAGGAAAGTTGTAAAGCGAAAATTTCCCAGTCTTCATGGTAATCGCTAAATTCAGGGTTGTCCGCGTGCATCAACCATGCTGTGCCGTTAACATGGTGAAATTCAGCGCGAACCATCCAGCCGGGAAGAAAATCCCATCTTAATCCCAGCATATAATCATGAGCAAATGAAACATGATTTGGTAGGCCGACATTGAGGTAATTATAGCCTTCGCGGTCATCAATGTTGAGTGACAAAGTGCCGTAACGAGCATAAACTTGCAATTGCGGTAAGATTCGATAACTGGGTTGGACATACCAACTTTCGGTAACCACTTCAAAATCTAAACCTGAGCCAAAATTTATTCCTCGGTTCCAGCGGTATAAGTACTCGGCTATTAAGCCGAATTTTTCCCCATTATAAGCAAATGAAAATAAAAGCGGTTTTATAGTGGTATGACCCGGTAATATGAAATCGTCGGCTATCGGTTGATAATCCAGTTCTAAGTCCATGTAACTGACAGCGAAGGTATATTCGCCGTCATTAATTTCATAACTC
The DNA here is from genome assembly GCA_006844585.1 of Methylococcaceae bacterium. Taxonomy (GTDB): domain Bacteria; phylum Pseudomonadota; class Gammaproteobacteria; order Methylococcales; family Methylomonadaceae; genus Methylomarinum. Next base: position 20,984 of record SPJM01000234.1, read on the forward strand.
AATTGTGCGGCCAGCGCCGGGTCAGCGTTAAAGTGGCCTTCGCCCAATGCGCCTAAAATTACTTTTTGTATTTCT
>SPJM01000235.1 GCA_006844585.1 Methylococcaceae bacterium
GTTTTGGACTTTCAACGCATGTTGGAGAAAGAAGACTTGATAAACTTGTTCCAACAACACGCCCGCAGCGATAATCAAGAAACCGGCCTCATCGCCGAATTAATCGTCTCCGCCTGTCTCGGCAACGATCACCTCTGGCAAGATTTAGGCGTATGGCGACGCAGCGAACTCAGCGAACTACTCGCTTTCAATTTCCCCACCCTCGCTCAGCGCAACGACAAAAACATGAAATGGAAGAAATTCCTCTACAAACAACTCTGTGAAGCAGAAGGCATGAATTTATGCAGAGCGCCGTCTTGTGAAGTTTGTATGGATTACGGGGTTTGTTTTGGGTCTGAAGATTAACTGGAAATCCACTCCATTGTGTCATAATCCATAAACTTTTCATCGCATATCGACAACGGCACAGCCATTACTAATCATGTTAAACTCTTCAATCATAAACAGATGATTGCTGAAGGGACAAAACATGCGCATTATAAACACTCTAATACCCGTATTCTTAGTTTCCGTTTTCCAAATATCCGTTGCCGCCGAATTACAACGTTCCGAAGTGGAAGCGATGCTGAACAAAGCCAGCAAAAGCAAACCGGCTAATCTGCGGCGCAAAGACTTAACCGATCTGGATTTATCACATCTGGACTTTAGAAATGCGGATCTGTGGGGCGCGGATTTAAGAAGAGCTAATTTAAGCTACAGCAACCTATCCGGGCTAGTGTTAGATTTAACGGTGATGACCGGCATTAATCTGGAAGGCGCAGACTTGTCCAATGTCAGTATTTTCGGCGTTAGCATGATGCGCTCCAATTTAAAAAACGTAAATTTCAGCGGCAGTCGGGTGACAGCGATTATGGACAATGCCGATTTAAGCGGCGCGGACTTAAGCAATGTGAACTGGGAAGCGGATATGAAAAATCAGTCGATGGGCTTAATGCGCGCCAGTTTAAAAAAGGCCAATCTGCGCGGCGCAAACTTACAAAACGCCAAATTAGGCCGCGCCATGCTTAAATTTGCAGACTTAAGCAACGCCAATCTGGAAAATGCGGATTTGTTTTCCGCTGTTTTAGATGGCGCAATATTTAACGGCGCAAACCTTAACGGCGCTGATTTTTCCCAGAGCAAGGTCTTTGATGCTGATTTTACTGAGTCTATGATCAAGGGGGCTGTTTTTGATGGCGTCAAAGGCAGACATAGCGCTCGGGGGTTGAAATAATAAGTGACTGTCCATTTTTAAGCTTTTTAAGGCAAATAATCTAAGACAATGGCGAAAATTACGCGATTATCCCAGCTTGATCTTAATAAAACTTATAGTTACGCAGATTATATGACCTGGCGGTTAAACGAAACTGTCGAGCTGATTAAAGGCAAAATAATGTTAATGTCGCCCGCGCCGAATGTTGGGCATCAAACCATCGAACGAAACCTCATCATTGACATTGGCTCTTATTTCAGAAAAAAAAAATGCAAGGTGTTTCCCGCGCCGTTTGATGTGCGCTTATATGACCGTGAAAAATCCATATTGGCGGATCAGGAAATTTATTCCGTTGTGCAACCCGATATCAGTGTAATTTGTAATCCTGACATTTTAGATACGCAAGGATGTAATGGCGCGCCAGACTGGATAATTGAAATATTATCAAAGGGAAATTCAAAAAAAGAATTGCACCTTAAATATGAGTTATATCAGGAAAGCGGCGTCGCCGAATACTGGATTATCTACCCAAATGATGAAGCTATACATCAATTTATTTTGAATGAGACCGGGAATTATCAACTTAAAGCGATGTATGTGGAAGATGATGTCGCCATACCCCATTTATTCCCAGAGCTACATCTTGAATTGACTGAGATTTTTGAATCATTCAATACTGAATAACGGATTCCTGCATAGGTTGATTTGGCGCTTTCCGGTTTAAGATAATTAAACTGTCGTCTTTGAAAATATATAAATAATAACAACACCTGTAATGATTAAAGCCATACCTGTTAAAGCAGGCATATCAGGTATTTGCTTATAGACAATCGCACCCACAATAGACACCAGCACTATTCCTAAGCCCGCCCATACAGCATATGTAATTCCCACCGGAATGGTTTTCAAAACTTGGGTTAAACAATAAAACGATGCCCCATACCCGATAATAACAACCAAACTGGGCGCGAGTTTAGTAAATTCTTCAGAAGCTTTTAAAGCGCTTGTGGCAGCCACTTCTGCAATTATTGCTATCGCTAGAAATAAATATGGCATAGACTATTTTTTGAAAAATTCATATTTTTTCAAAATCCATCACATCAAAAAAAGTGACAGTATGACCCAAAACCGCTTTAATTTTCGCATTACTGACAATTTTGTTTGCAGTAAGATTGCTTTCATCAATTAATGGCGGCTGGCTACCGAAGGCAATTGCCGCTTGCCGGTAATAATCTCTTTTTTTGGGATGGCTGTCTGCGCAAACATTAAAGGTTTCCCCCCAAAGCTCATTGTTAATTACGCCTTCTACAACGGCGATACAATCATCGCGATGCGCTAAATTCACAGCCGCTTCCGGTTGCGATAGTAATTTCCCGGATCGAAAAAAACGCCCCGGATGGCGCTGGCCGCCGATCAACCCGGCCAATCTCAGCACTGTGGTTTGAAAATGCGGATTCTGCTGCAGCAGGCATTCAATTTGATACAAAGACGACTGCGGATTAATGAATTCATCGCTTTCATCAACGATTCGGTCTACATTTTGATAAACCGAGGTGGAACTGGTAAAAATAATATTTTTAACGCAGGATTGCTCGATAAGCGGAATCAGATTTTTGAATGATTCAAGCGGTTGACGATTGATATTAATGATTAAAATATCCGCTTGCAGAAATTCATGAAGCCGGGGCGAAAAGACGTTTATATCAATCAAATAGGCTGGTAATTGCGCACCGGCAATTTTTGCTGTTTTTTCCGTCGTCGTTGTGGAAAGCTTAACTTCAAAATTTTGCTGTTTTAAAGATATCGCCAGCGGCCATCCAAGCCAGCCGCTGCCTAGAATACTGATAGTCTGCATAGATTCCATAAAAAAATGCGCCAAGTAAGTCTTAGGACTGAGAATGAAATAAACCCAATGCAACAAGAACTTGACTTAGCGCGTTAAGCCCTTAAAAATTAAATATCGTTATAACCTCTTTCCTCATGTAAAACAATATCCAAACCTTGGGTTTCTTCATCAATGTTGACCCGCAGACCGATCGTAACATCAATAATTTTCAAAATGATAAAGCTGAATAAGGCGCTCCAAATAATGGTCGCAACAACGCCCAATGCCTGTACTGAAAGCTGCCCGCCGATAGTAACGCCGTTCTCCAAACCTAAGCCGCCCATGCTCCCGGCCGCAAAAACAGCGGTTAATAAAGAGCCGATAATGCCGCCTACGCCATGCACGGAGAAAACGTCTAATGAATCATCAATTTTCAAACTGCGTTTAATAATTTGGGTGGCGTAAAAACAAACAATACCGGCGACTATGCCGATCACCAATCCGCCAATCGGCCCGACAAAACCGGAAGCCGGGGTGATAGTGCCCAATCCCGCCACCATACCGGTGACAATACCCAAGACGCTGGGCTTACCGTAATGATTCCATTCCAGCGTCATCCAGGTTAAAGAACCGGCCGCTGCACTGATATGGGTAACCAACATCGCCATCCCGGCCGCGCCATCGGCAGTCAAAGCGCTACCGGCGTTAAAGCCGAACCAACCGACCCACAGCATACCGGCCCCGGAAACCACCATGGTCATATTATGCGGCGGCATCGGCGATTCCGGAAACCCCTTCCGCTTACCGATCACAATCGCCGCCACTAACGCCGCGACCCCGGCATTGACGTGAATGACAATACCCCCGGCAAAATCCTTAACCCCTAAATCAGACAGCCACCCACCGCCCCAAACCCAGTGACATACGGGTACATATACCAGCATCAGCCAAAAGGCGCTGAACCACAACATGGAAGAAAATTTCATTCTTTCCGCAAAACCGCCGACGATCAACGCCGGGGTAATAATCGCGAAAGTCATTTGGAACATAAAAAAGACGGTTTCAGGAATATCGCCGCTTAGTTCTTCGGTTCCCAAACCCATCGCAAAAAGCCGACTGGTTCCGCCAATCAAGGCGTTCATTGATCCGCCTTCAGTAAAAATTAAACTATACCCGAACAGTAGCCAAAGAATAGAAACCAAACAAGTAATGGCGAAACACTGCATTAATACCGAAAGTACATTTTTGGTTCTGACCAGTCCCGCATAAAAAAGCGATAATCCCGGTAGAGTCATGAACAATACCAACGCCGTGGAGGTTAAAATCCACGCGGTATTGCCTTGATTAAGCTGATCGGCAAAGGCTAGCTGCGGCATCAAAAAAAAAGCCGCCAAAGATTTTATTTTTAATGAAATATTCATTTTTTTTCTTTCGTTATTATAATTATAATGCGTCGTCGCCGGTTTCACCGGTGCGAATACGAATAATTTGTTCCAGGGAAGATACGAATATCTTGCCGTCGCCGACTTTTCCTGTTTTTGCCGAATCAATTATCGCTTCTATTACAGATTCTACTTGTTGATCGGAAACGGCGACTTCCAGTTTTATTTTCGGTAAAAACTGCACCACATATTCCGCTCCTCGATAAAGCTCAGTATGGCCTTTTTGCCTGCCGAAGCCTTTGACCTCGGTAGCTGTCAAACCATATACGCCTACTTCGTTCAAAGCCTCTCGAACATCTTCTAATTTGAATGGATTTATTATTGCTGTTATTTGTTTCATTTTCTTATCCCATTTGCACATTTAACGCTCCATAATAGTACATGACTTCACCAAAATTACAAAATCATGAAATAATCAAACAAAAACATAGAGTTGCTTTCGCACTATTTTTAATCTATCTATTCATATTAGTGCACCCACTATTTACATTAAAAGTTGACCGGAATTCAATAAGGCTTGAGTTCAGAGCGGATAGTTCGCACCAAAAATGCGCATTTCTCAAGCAGCTCCCCCAAATAACCATAATCCCAATAACTTCCGCCTTTCATACTTCTCCTACAACCTTCAATTTATGCATTTAATATCATATAGTTGTACCCTTAACGGAACTCAAACCCCTTACACTACTTTATAAGGCATGCAAATTGCTTTTTGTAAGTTTTAGATTCCCTAAAAGGTCTGATGCTTTATGTCTAAGATGAGCCATCTCAATGTGTTGGAAAAATATGAAGAGCATCGTAATGCGATTTATCACATGCTCTCATCGATTTTAGCTTGTTTCGCTGACATTAAGATGTTTGAACAAAGTCAAAAAGAATTAACCGAGCAACTCGGCTCCTTATGTGAATATTATCCGTTTATCAGCTTGTTATATTTGCTGGACGCCGATGGTCAACAATTGGGGATGAACGTCAACGGCAAAAATTACCGGGAAAACAAACTGATCGGACACGGCTTGGATCGCAGTAAAAGGCCTTATTATCAAATGGCCTTGGAAAGTCATTCCGCCAATGTCGTGACTAAACCCTATTTATCCAGCATACGCCGTGAATTGTGTATTTCGGCCAGCATTAAACTGTTCGCTGAAAATGGTGACATAAAAGGTTTTGTCGTATTAGACATCGATTTGCCCGCCACCATCGCCTTTCTGACCGGAGATAGCAAACGCATCCATTTTGAACCTTATTTTAAGGCGGTTTATTCCATTATTGTCGCCGGTTTATTCAGCGTTGCCCTATTATTGCTTTATTTAGCGGCAAAAGAATGTTGGCTGGTGATTCAATCATTGAATGTTGAAACCAATAACAAATTACTGCCGTTCGGCGTTGTTATCTACCTGACCCTGGCGCTGGCTATTTTCGATCTGGGCAAAACCACGCTTGAAGAAGAAGTCTTGCTTTATAAAGATATACTCAGGCACAGTTCAACCCGCCGCACCATCACCCGGTTTATTGCTGCGATCATCATCGCTGTTTCCATCGAAGCTTTATTGATGATTTTTAAATCAGCGTTGAAAGAAAGCGGCGAACATATTATCCAGGCGGTGTGGATAATTTTAGCCGCTGGTTTTCTATTGTTGTGCATGGCTGTCTATATCTATCTCGGCAGCCGAGCCGAAGTGATGTTATTGCATAAAAAAAATTTCAAGGATCCTGAATTATGAATCAAACCGCTAATTCAAATTATGAGTTGCCGCATTGGTTTACCCAAAATGCGGAATCGAGATTAAGTCTTTTATATGGTCGTGAACAAACCCCGGCGCTGATGGAGCGTCTGTTAAATCGCTTACAGACTTTCATAGCCGATAATAGTCGCCCTGAAAAGGCGGATCTATGGTCACCGCAAGATGTCATCTTAATCACCTATGGCGACAGCATTCAGCAACCCGATGAAACGCCCTTACAAACGCTTTATGAGTTCCTGACCCTGCACTTGATTGACAGTATTAATACCATCCATATACTGCCTTATTTTCCCTACAGTTCCGATGACGGCTTTGCGGTTATCGACTATAACACTGTCGATCCGGAATTAGGAGACTGGTCGGATGTTGAACGGATTTGTCAAAGTTTTGATTTGATGACGGATTTAGTCATCAATCATGTATCGCGGGAAAACTTATGGTTTATCGAATATCTGAGCCAACAACAACCAGGTAATGATTATTTTATCGAACTGCCTGAACAAACCGATGTGTCTTTAGTCGTCAGACCACGCAGTACGCCGGTTTTAACCCCGGTTCACAGCTTACAGGGCATCCGTCATGTCTGGGCGACTTTCGGCGAAGATCAGATTGACGTGGACTTCACTAACCCGGATGTATTATTTGAATTTTTGGATATTCTTCTACTTTATATCGCCAAGGGGTCGCGTTTTATCCGCCTGGACGCCATCGCTTTTTTATGGAAAAAATTGGGCACTCGCTGTATTAATCTGCGCGAAACCCATGAGGTCGTCAAATTATTGCGCGATGTCGTCGATGTCGCCGCGCCGGGAACCGTGTTAATCACAGAAACTAATGTGCCTAACGGTGAAAACCTAAGCTACTTCGGCAACAGCGACGAAGCCCATGTGGTTTATCAATTCACGCTTCCGCCTTTGCTGTTACACGCCTTGTATCACGGCAACAGTCAGTATTTAACGCAATGGTGTACAGATATGCCCAGGCCGCAAAAAAACTGTACTTATTTAAATTTCATCGCCTCTCATGACGGCATCGGCCTACGCCCGGCGGAAGGCATTTTACCTGAACAGGAAGTCGCCAGCCTGGTGGACGGCATGCATGAATACGGCGGCTACGTCAGCATGCGCACCGATCAATACGGTAAAGAATCCCCCTATGAAATCAACATCGCCTTAATCGACGCTCTGAGCGGAACCAAACATGGTAAAGATGACTACCAAGTTGAACGCTATCTTTGCGCCCATACCATCATGCTGACTTTACAAGGCATTCCGGCCATTTATATCCATAGTCTCCTGGCCAGCCATAACGACCACAAAGGCGTTGAGCAAACCGGTCGAACGCGCTCCATTAATCGGCGCAAATGGCAATATTCGGAAATTCTGGAACAATTAAATAATCCTGCATCAGAACACGCCCTGATCTTCCATGAATTAAAAAGATTGATTAAAATTCGCAGTAAACACCCGGCCTTCCATCCTAATGCAATTCAGGAAACACTCTCTTTCAGCCACTCTTTTTTCGCTTTCTGGCGAATCAGCAGCGATCAACAGCAGCGCATTCTGGCGGTCAGTAATATGACCGGCAAAGTGCAAAACCTTCGCCTGCCGCCCCATCCTCATGCCGAAGGCTCCGGAGTTTGGCGGGACTTGATTGAGCGCACGGCTTTAGGCAAAGGCACTCATAAGCTTAAGCTATACCCTTATCAATCAGTCTGGCTTGAGGCATTAGATTAATAAGAACAATAGGCATAAAAAAGTAGTTTGCAGCATGACAATCAAGACCGACCCTTTTGCTTAAGACCTTTATGCCCCATGTATATGCTTGACATATGCTAATTTTGAAATTATGATCTCCCTATTAAGTAATAGGAACAAACAAATGAAAACTGCAAGTTTATTTAAAAATGGTCAAAATCAGGCGGTTAGATTACCAAAAGAATTGGAATTTACTGGGGTTAATAAAGTTGAAATTCATAAACAAGGTAACTCTATAGTGATTACACCTATTCGAAAAAACTGGAAAAGTTTTGCTGATGTTGCTCAGGCTGATGATGATTTTTTACTCGAAAGGGAGAAAGTTATTGATTTAGAAAGGGTGAAGTTTAATGGGTAAAAAGGTCTATATGTTAGACACTAATACCTGTAGCTTTTTGATTCGTAAAAAACCAGACTATCTTTTAGATAAATTACAGGACATTGTAGTTTCTGGTCAACAAGTGGTCGTTTCTTCTATTACCTATTCTGAGCTGACCTTTGGCGCCATCAATAAAAAAGCAAGTACAAAAATGCCCGCTATTGTGACTGAATTTATTGATAGGATTGATGAGGTTTTGCCATGGGATAAAAAAGCCGTTGAAGTATCTACAGCGATTAAGAAAAACCTTGAATCATCAGGCGCCCCCATTGGTCATAATGACATTCTAATTGCTGGACATTGTTTATCGGTCAACGCTATTTTAGTAACTGATAATGTACGGGAGTTTAAACGGGTTGATCATTTAAAATTTGAAAACTGGATAAAACGTTAACAGAGAAAGAATTAGATTTGTATTTTTTGGTTTGAGCGAGAATTGCTGAGCCGTTACGAATAGAGTTGACCTGAAGAAAAAAAAAGTTTATATCTGTGCCTAAGTTAAGCTGTTTTTTATCAGTTCAAGATTTTATTGAACTACCCACTCCAGGGAGCACATTGTGAATACTATCGAGCCACGTCAAATCTTTCAGGCCGGCGAAACCATTTTTTTAGAAGGCGAACCCGGCAATTGCGCCTATATCATTGAAAAAGGCAGAATTGATTTATTCATCGTGGTCGATGGCAAACCGGTGCAAATCAGTTCGATCAATAAAGGCAATTTATTAGGCGAAATGGCGCTTTTAGACGACCATTTCAGAACCGCCACAGCTGTGGCGACAGAACCAACTGAACTCATCGTCATCTCCCGAAATTATTTCAGCGAAAAATTAAAGTCCGCCGATGAGTTCATGTTGATGTTGTTGAATGTGATGCTGGAGCGTTACGGGGAAATGCGCGCCAGAGTGGAAAACATACTCAGCCAGCAAGCCATCGATCAGGATAAAATATTGATCGAACAAAACTCCCAGGACAATAAAGAATTTAATGTCGCCCAGGTGCAATTGGAAAACAACCTGAGAAACGCCTTTGAACAAAAACATTTAGAATTATTTTATCAACCCATTATTTCATTAGTTGAAAATAAGGTCGTCGGCTGCGAAGCGCTAATACGCTGGCGGGATCCTGAAAAAGGCTTGATTCCGCCGGATCAGTTCATCGGGTTGTCGGAAGAAACCGGATTAATAATTCCAATCGGTTTATGGATAATCGAACAGGCGTGCCTGGATTATAAACAATTTAACCAGCCGGAAACACCCCTGGATTTTATCAGCATCAATGTATCCGGCAGGCAATTTGCTGAATCGGATTTGGTGGAAAATATAGAAGACATCTTCCAGGAACTTCAGGTGAATCCGCAAAACATCAAATTTGAGATCACCGAATCTATTCTAATGTCTAATCCATTAGTCATGATCAATACCCTCAATGAACTCAAAAAAATAGGCTCACAAATCGCATTGGATGATTTCGGCACCGGTTATTCCAGTTTTAGTTATTTACATCGCTTTCCGATTGATTCTTTGAAAATTGATCGCTCTTTTACATCGACCATGCAAAGCAATGAAAAAAGCTTCGCTATCGTTAAATCACTTTGCACCTTGGCCAATGCCCTGAACATCTCAGTGATTGCTGAAGGCGTGGAACTGGATTGGGAAAAACAACAACTGATTGATTTTAACGCCGACTACGGCCAAGGTTACTTTTTCGCCAAACCTATGCCCGCAGATGAATTTTCTGAATTTATACAAAACTGGCAAGTGTAAGTCCCCCGCTCGATACCGGTTATTTGAAATCACCTCCGGCTTGACTGACCGACTGACACCATAAAAACATCTTGACCCATTATCGATAATGATCTCTGCTTAGGCTATACTTGATAGCAAGAAAGCGGGCATTGTCCGATTTCCCCCATTCCTTAGAGCGTCAGGTGAAATATATTCACTTTCATTATGATAGTCCGTTAACCCAGCTTTCGATTTTAAATTCATAAGCAATTGATATGCATGTAAAAATAAATATTACGGCACTACATAGCAAGTTTTGGTATGAGTTTAAATCCTTATTTTTCAATTTGTTATGCAGAATATCAAATATTGATCACTATTTTCGAAGGCTGGGTTAAGTATGTTTATTTGTCTGAGAAAATGTCCGGCGTAAATCACTATTTGTTGATAAATCAATTTTGTAAGCTTTTTGCATTTGTCCTACTGTTCGCGTCAGCAATTGGCTGTGATAATGAATCTCCCTATCTCACCGTTTATGCCGGAAAAGGCCTGAAAAAGGCTATGGAAGAAGTTAAAACAGAATTTAAGAAAGATCATGGAATACCTATATATATCGTCTATGCTGGCAGCGATACGCTTTTAAAAACCTTGAAAAAGACCTTAAAAGGCGACATTTTTATCCCCGGCTCTCTTTCATATATAGAAAAGGCCGGAGACCTGGTCAATAGTCATGATTATATCGCCCAACATGTCCCCGCCTTTGCGGCGATTTCTAACAGTTCAATTAATTTACACGAATATAACGACCTGTTGCATGAAAATATCCGGATTGCAATCGGCAATAAAAGCATGTGCGCGATTGGCCGTATCGGTGAAAAAATTTTAGATGACCTCGCTCCTGAAGATTCATTTCGAAAAAACATCATCATTACCGCTTCAACCGTCAATGAATTGTTAAAGCTATTGAATGAGGGTAAAGTCGATGCGGCGCTGATCTGGAATGATATGTTGTTATGGGAAGAAGCCGAAAACCTTACCCGGATCGAGATTCCTGATGAGTTCAATAGGCCCAAAGAAATTCATGTCGGCATCTTATCGACAACAGTTTCGCCGAAAAAAGCTCAATTGTTCGCTGATTTTATGACGACTAAAGGCCGCGACATTTTTCTAAAACAAGGCTTTGGCAATAAATGCGAATCAAACCCAAACTGTTAACCGCTTTTTTGTTTATATCTTTTCTAGCGCTGAGCTTCAGTTTCGGAATCAGTTTCTGGGTTCAAAATAGAATGGTGGAGACTTTTCAAAAAGTCGGCGGTCATAAACTGCCCGGCGCAATCGCTTTGTCGCGAATGACCAGCGAACTCTATCACACTTTAATCCTATTGGATAAATATGAAAAAAACCCGAAACCGCATATTCTGTCCGAAATTGAATCCGCGCAATCATTGCTCAGCGTCCATAAAACCACCCATAGCCTGTTCCATATAAATGAAGAGAACAGTTTTGACATGGATCCATTCATCGAGCAGTTCAATCGCTCGCTAGCGCTTTATTTATTATTGCTGCAAAAACCGGATAACCAACAAGAAAGGCTTACTGCGCGTCGAGAAATCAATATTTTATTGGATGATTTTTTAAACTCCATGAATCCGCATATCGAAACGGATTTTAGCGAAAGTTATTTAAAAATCGCCGATATTCAAAATCTAAATACCATTTCCAACAGAATCATGATTACGGGCGCTTTTTTAATCATTCTGTTTACATTATTGCTCAGCCTTTTTATTTCCCATTTATTTTCCAAGCCGCTGCACTTGCTGACAAAAGCCGCCAAAGAAATCGGCGAAGGTAATTTAAAGACCTCCATTCAAGTAACTTCAGCAGATGAAATCGGCGAATTATCCAAAGCTTTTAATGAAATGGGACGCAGTCTAGCCTTGATGCATGAAAAAATACTGTCGGCCAACAAACGTTTAAAAAAAGATTATATTGAAAAAAAACAACTCGCTGAAGAACTTAATATTCATCATAATAATTTGGAAGAATTAGTCGCCGAACGCACCAGCCAATTACAAGAACAACAACTAATTGCCGAAAAAGCGAATCGCACCAAATCAGACTTTCTGGCCAATATGAGTCATGAAATCCGCACCCCGATGAACGCCATCATGGGCATGTCGCATTTGACGCTACAAACCGAATTAACCCCTAAGCAGGCCGATTATATTCAAAAAGTCTATCGCTCAGCTGAAGGCTTATTAGGTATTCTGAACGACATCCTGGATTTTTCCAAAATTGAATCCGGCAAATTGAATATTGAAAACGTCGATTTTAGACTGGAAGACATTATTGATAATTTTAAAAACCTAGTGGGTTTCAAAGCCGAAGAAAAAGGCGTTGAGCTGAATTGCGATGTAGCCCCGGATGTGCTGACCGCGTTAATCGGCGATTCTTTACGGTTGGGACAAATTTTAATTAATCTGGGTAATAATGCCGTCAAGTTCACCGAAAGCGGCGGCAATATCGGATTAAAAGTGAGTATGATGGAAAATACGCTGCAACAAATCAAACTACACTTTCAAATCCACGACACCGGCATCGGCATGACCCCTGAACAACAAGCTTTGCTGTTTCAACCTTTCAGTCAAGCTGATAGTTCAACATCCCGAAAATACGGCGGCACCGGCTTAGGTTTGGTTATTTCTAAAGAATTAGTGGAAATGATGGACGGAGAAATTTGGCTGGAAAGTGAAATTAATCGCGGCAGTACTTTTCATTTTACTGCGGTATTCGAAAAACAAATAGGCCAACCTTCGCACCGTAAACCAACCACCTCCAAACCCACAGAACTTGTCAGTCAACAAATTATCGACCAACTACACGGCGCGCATATTTTATTAGTGGAAGATAACCTCATCAACCAAGAATTAGCGCACGACCTGCTCAGTAGTTATGGTCTGCATGTCAAAATCGCCAATCACGGACAGGAGGCGCTGGAATTATTGGAAAAAGAAGCTTTTGACGGCATTTTGATGGATTGTTTAATGCCCGTCATGGACGGTTATACCGCTACCCAAAAAATCCGCTCTCAACCGCGATTTAAAGATCTGCCGATTATAGCAATGACGGCAAACGCCATGAAAGGCGACCGCGATAAAGTTAAACAAGCGGGTATGAATGATCATATTGCAAAACCCATCAATATTAATTCCATGTTTAATACCTTAGCAGCCTGGGTTAAACCTCAACCTGTCGACAATAACTCAAATATCCCGACTGCCTGCGCGCAATCCTCCGCTGAATCGGATCAACTTCCAGCGCTGCCCGGCATCGATATAACAGCCGGGTTACAAATTGTGCGTAATAACCAGTCTTTATATCGAAAGTTATTAACTCTGTTCTATCGTCAAAACCAAAACTTTGCTCAGGATTTTTTATACGCATACAATAATCAAGAAAGCAATCAAACCATTATTCTGGCGCATTCCCTAAAAGGCTCGGCGGCAAACTTAGGTATTAAAGGAGTGCAAAGCGCAGCCAGAAACCTAGAATATGCTTGTAAAGATAACACCGACAATATTAGAGATAAACTCAACCTACTAATGACTGAGCTGGAACCGGTGTTGAAAGGACTGAAAACATTTGAAAATCAGGAAAACAATTCTAAGGAACGGGGATAAAATTCACGTTCCTTAAAACAAAGCCAATAGAAGAATCATGACAACTCCTGCCGGTAATGCGATTATCGAACCGGCCCTCAGCGCAGAAGCCTGAAAATCAATTCGCATTCCCCAATACAGCGTTCTCAACGAAAACAAACTCAATACTAAACGTAAAATAATCACCGAAACCCAAGTTTCTGCATTGTCGTAATTCACCGCTAACAAGGGCCATTCAAAAATCAGCACTAGTTGCGGCGCCAGGCTTAGCCAGAAAACCAATAAAATCTCCTTCACGCCGCTTTCATTCGTCTCCGCTGACCTTAATAAGGGCTTGATCACAAACGCCAATATCGAAAAAAACAATAAGGTGGCGAGCATGCCTAACAGCAAAGCGGCGAATAGCAACATCGCCAATTCAACAGAATCGTATTTTTGTAAATTGCCTTCTAAATACGGTCTTTGTATCACAACCGGTAATTTAATAATGAAATAAGCCAAAAATATTATCCACGCCGTCGCCTTTTTCTCAATTCTTGAAAACAAGCTAAATGCTTGATTCGGTTTGTAAATTAACAAATAAAGACGTTTAGGCAGACTCAATTGGCTATCTTCGGCAGACAAAAAAGTTTGCTTCTTCAAAAAATAAAATAAATCCATAATTGACCTCATTTGAATTTAACCCAGGCTTATCGGCAACATTATTATGTGATTGATAATCAATAAAAATTCATTGTCTCAGCAAAAATGAAGCTGATGTAAGGTTTACAGCACAAACGAAAATAATGCGCTGGATCGCATCATAAATTAAATACTATGCTACTTTTAAAGCATACTTCGCGTAGCCACGATGCCAGAAACCAGCCATGAACGCATATTCGCAATTGCAAATTGATCTAAGACAAATGATACTCGCCATTGAAAGCGCCGTTTCATTAGTCGGCATGAATGATACCAACCATGGTAAACGAGTCGGCTATATCGCAGGACAATTGGCTCATCAATTAGGTTATAGCGATCAATCCGTTCAATATGCTTTTGACCTCGGCCTACTCCATGATTGCGGCGTTTCCACCCAACAAATGCACAGCAATCTAGTTAACCATTTTGATTGGCAAGATGCGCATGTACATTGCCAAATCGGTCATGATTTATTAAAGGATTTTGAACCTTTAGCGCAGTTCGCCATCCCTATTCTCTATCACCACACGCCTTGGGAAGAATTAGTCGATAACGATATCAGCGCTCAAGATGCGCGAATGGCGAATTTGATTTTTTTAGCGGACCGCATCGACATCCTTGCCTCAACCCATTACGGCATTGATATATTATTAGCTAATAAGGAAATCCTTCACTCCATTAACCATTTCGCCAAACATTATTTTGACCCTGTTATCGTTAACGCCTTCAATAGCGTCGCCGGATCTGAAGCATTTTGGATCGCTTTAGAAGATCGACACATCATCCGTTACACTTGGGATATGGGCCAAATCGGCAATAATCAGCCATTAAGCATTTCCCAAATCAAACAACTTTCCATGATCATGTCTTATATCGTTGATCAGAAAAGCCCCTTCACCGCTCAACATTCATTAAGGGTATCCGCGTTAGCTAAATTTCTGGCGGAATCCTACGGACTCATGGATGAACAATGCGAAAAAATTGAAATAGCCGGTTTGCTTCATGATTTAGGTAAACTCCATACTCCGGATAACATTCTGGAAAAACCGGGGCCTTTGAATGAATTGGAGCGCTCGATCATGAACGAACACAGTTATGAAACCTATGAAATTTTACGTCAAATAAAAGGATTAGGCGAAATCGCTCAATGGGCTTCGTTTCATCATGAATGTTTAAACGGCGCCGGTTATCCTTTTCACCCCAATAAAAAAGATTTAAGCATTGAAGCCAGAGTCATCGCCGTCGCAGATGTATTCCAGGCATTAGTGCAAGACCGCCCTTATCGAGAAGGTATGCGCATATCGGAAGTGGTCGAGATATTGGAAAATTTCACCCAAAGCGGAAAATTAGATCAAGATATTGTCAACATCGCTAAGAAAAATCAGCAAGAATGTTTCTGTATCGCCAAAGGGCTGCTCGAAAAATAACAAAACCCATCGTATTACCGACAATCTCATTTATAATAGCGCTTTTTTTGCGGCTGCGGCTCACCGTCACAATATCAATTAATTAGTATTTTCTGATATACTTTGCTATAACTCTTTTTTCTCACACAACCGGTGAATAGTAATCCCGTAAAGGGAAGTGTCTATTGAATTTATCCAGGTTGCGCTGTTTTCCCAAAATTTGACATGACTAAATTTCACTTTTTTTTCAGTATTTTTCTACTGACCTTCAGCGGTTTTTGTTCCGCATATTACGAAAAACCACCAGAAACCCAGGAAACCTTTTTAGGCCTGGTTGAAGACTTTTGCCCCCCCGAAGTAATCCCCAAATGGCGAAAAGCTCACCGAATCGAACAAGTCGATATTGCGGCCTCGCCCAACTGTGCGCCGGACAATCCTTATAACATTGCCGCTTTCGTCAAAGGCACTAATAATGTCTCAATGATGACTTTAATGAATACCCATCTGGCCCAAGACGCCTTGATCAAAGGCGCGGATTTAGACGGAGACGGCGACCCGGATGAAATACATATTCGCCTGGAAGTCATTGAGCTGAACGGTTTCTCACCGGATATTCAAGACCCCATCGCCACTTTTAATATCGCCCCCGGCATACAACCGGGCTTTTGGGCGTTCGCGCCGAAAAGCCGCGGCATGTCTACAGAAAATTTCGCCAGCACCAAAGCCAACCCTTTATTGCGGATGCCCTCCCCGGCTATTCGCGTGGAACAAGGCGATAAAGTCACCATCACTTTGGAAAATTCACATTATTTCCCGCACAGCATTCATTTACACGGCGTTGACCATCCCTATTTGAAACAGAACGGCGAAGGCAATGACGGCGTGCCCACCACCAGCAACAAGCTGACTTTACCCGGTCAGCAATTCGCCTATGAGATTCAACCCCGGCAAGCGGGCACCATGATTTATCACTGCCATGTGCAAGCTCACACCCATATTTTAATGGGTTTGATCGGTATGTTTATCGTCGAAGAAAACCGCCCCAATAATACATTGCAAACCTTTAACATCGGCAATGGCTTAGTTCGTCATTCATCGGTTGCAGTCAAAGAAAAATACAGCCAGGAATACGATATGCAATATCAAGACCTGGACCGGGAGATGCATAATCTGATCCAACTAGGCAATGATTCCAGACTGCTGGCCAAAGCCATGAACCGCGATTACAACATTACTGAGCGCACCCCGGATTATTTTATTCTGAACGGCCGATCTTTACCTTACACCTTACGCGAATCGCTGATCGTTATTTCCGAAAACGAAAAAATCAAACTGCGGGTCTTCAACGCCGGCGACGAACTACTGTCTTTGCATTTACACGGCTTTAAACCAACCTCAACACATTTAGACGGCGTTCCGCTCAAACCCGAACAACGCACCCAACGCGATGTCTTCACTATCGGCCCTGCTCAGCGAGTAGATATGGAAGTTTATGCGAAAAATGACGGCTTAAATAATATGGGACCAGGCATATGGACTTTTCATGATCATAATGAATTAGGCGTCACCACAGACGGCATTTACCCCGGCGGACACATCAGCAACATTGTATTCCGGGATTTTTTAGGCGAAAACGGCATGCCCAAGTCACAAGGCATAGATATTACGCCATTGTTCACCCAAGAATATTACGCCAAAAGCTATCCGGTCTGGAACAAATCCGACGACCATAAACATTACGGCGCACTACCCGCCGCAACTGCACAAGAACCCGAAACGACTGAACAAGAAGGCAACGGTTCTATGCTGCAAATGGTTATATTGATTATTCAAGTGATTCTATTATTGATCACTATGCTGTTATTCAGAAAAAGAGTGCAATCATGAAAACCCGAAAATGCATGAATAAATTCTCAACCGGCGCTCTGGTGGCGTTAGGCTTAAGCATTGATGGACTGCATTCAATCGCTGAAGCGCAAACCCAGCAAGAAGGCGAGCAAAATCAACACGCCGCCGAGGCGCACCATCACCACGCGATGGAAGGCTCTTGCGGAATGCGCATGCGGATGGATATGAACGGCATGGTGATGCATGAAAACAAAGATGAACTGCCTAAAGACTGCGACGCCATTTCTGAAGAAGTCAACATTCAAGTCAGAGCCGGCGTAAAATATTCCGAACAATATCCGGGCACGGTATTCGGGTTTGACCAACATCAATGGAAAGTCCAACCATGCAGCCGGATTACCGTTGAGTTTATTAATGATGACCATATCCGTCACCAATGGATGGTTCACGGCTTACCGAAGTATCTATATCCGCGCGGTATGTTCCATATTGAGGCCAACGGCCAACAAAGCAAAACAGGCGTGTTTATCGTTCCAAGCAGCCACTACACTTATTTAGTCCATTGTGACATTGCCCAACACATGGAAAAAGGCATGAAAGCGCAGTTAGTGGTGGGCAATGGTCGAGGCGATTTGCCGAGCATTCCGGGCATCTCGGCGCCTAAGTTTGTTGATGCTTTTTCCTCATCACATCAATAGTTAATTAGGGCGCAGGCTTTAGCCTGCATGAATTGTCATTGCAATTTGCTGAACCGGTCTTTTGTAAAATACCCCCCTAACAACGCGCCTAGCACCATAGGCGCGAAAATCGGCCCGATATGATGGGTCAAAGTATGCAAGGGATCATACATACAGGCGATTTGCATAAATAGCGCCGGTATCGCCCCCGCGCCTATCGCAATATATATCCCCGCTTTAATCGTGCGTAGCGGAAAGCGCCGAAAAATCAAAAAATAACCGATTAATAAGGGAGGGGTGCTGTAAAGATAAGCCTCAATCACGCAATGATCGCGTTTTCCAACCATTGAAGGCTCTAAAGCGGGAAAAAAAATCCCGACAACATAACAACTTATCCACAGCAACCCTATAAAATAAGCGATATTTTTTAGCCATCGCTTATCCAATCCCGGAATAGCCGCCTGAAAAGCCATTAGACAAAATAGCGCTACAACAACAGCGCCCAAGGTCGTTTCAAAAATGAATTGAGGAGCGCTCAATAAAGCAACCAGCGCCCCCTCTCTTAATGGCCCGAGATAAAGCCCCATAGCCACGACATATCCCCAGCTCAGCACAAACCATATCAAGGCGGGAAGAATAATCCCGCCGGACGGTTTAACAGGCGTCAAATCGGCGCTTAAGCCATTTATTAATTGAAGTCTTTTTGTTTCATTCATTGTTCAAATTGCAGATGTTTTCGAGTTTCTTTAATGCCTCTATGTACCCGAATCCGTACGCTTGCTTCTGAGATACCCAGTTTTTTAGCGGTTTCGGCGGCGCTAAAGCCAAAGATTTTATTCAATAATAAAACGTCCCGATGAGCTGGCGACAAGCGTGAAAAAACCATGCCTTTATTAATTTCTTCTTCAATCAAGACAGTTTGAAGATTTTCTTGAAACAAGGCGTTTTTATCCAGCGTTTTTTGATAAGCTTGTTGACTTCGCAACATATCAATCGCGCGATTCCTGACAATTGCAAATAACCAGGGTCGAAAAGCGCGGCGATGATCATAAGTATGCCGGGCGGCATGTATAGTCATCAAACACTCCTGCACACAATCTTCAACAAAATCCAAAAGACCGAAGCGTTTATATAAAAAAGCCGCCGCCGCGTCAGCGACTTCGGTCAGCAATTTTGCGTAATGTTGTTCATCACCCTGCTGAGCCAAAACCATCCACTCCGACCAGCGCCGTTCGTCTTCCTCAAAGTTACTCATTTGTTTTCCGTCAACAGCCCCTTTTTCATTCAAAAATTGAAAATCGACATCGCACTAATTTTCTAACTTTTTGATTGTAATATGGGCAACCGGGCCGCGCCAATCGTACATTTTTGGATCCAAATCACCATGACTATGGATTCCATTACTGATATAGATAAATCCTTCGTCGCCATCAGCTACCGGCGAATGCGCTTCACCTTCGCCGCCGCAATGCGGGCCGGGAATATGCAGGCAACTTTGATCGTTTTCTTCCGTACCGGCGTCATAAGCCATAGCGCGATAGGTCATGGAGCCTTGCTCCGGTAATTTAACTGAATTCAAGGAAACAAAAGTATCATTAGTCGGCAACAGCATGGCCGCAAGCGTTAAGCGATCATGGCCTTCCTTCGCATTAATCATCACTGTAACCGTCTGACCAGGCGTTAATAAATCAGCCGTTGTTAAAACGAATCCGACAAAATCAGGCACCCCTTCAATTACCTCAGTCAAAGGGCCGGTATCGCCCGCCTCCGCAATCAACTCTAAAGCCTCCCCGGCCGGTTGACCCAGCGTAAACAAGCCGACCTCACTGTTATGGGTAGCCAGTAATTGCGGGGTGAAAGTTTGTCCGTATGTTGCATTAGTAATCGACACTTCATATTGCGCCATCTCTTCAGCATTCAACTGAAAGGTGGAAAACAGTAAGGCCAACAGGGTCAGTTTAATTTTCATGGCTTTCTCCAAAACTTAATCAAAACCCTGATACGCGTACAACAGTCAAAACGTTACAGAAAAGTTGCTGATTGCTAAGAGTTATTTTTATTGGGGGATGCTATGCCAGCGCTGATGAATTAAAGGACGTACTTGTTGAATAATAGTGAAGTCTTTATCGTTATGCAGAAGTAATAATGCATTCTCTATCGCGATGTGAGCGATACAACAATCAATCGGGCTGCGAACGGTTAACCCTTGGCGGCGTAAATCAAAATAAATACGAGCGGCGGACTGCCAAGTGTCGTTTGTCGTATCAATATAAGTTTGATTTTCAAGATAACGACTCAGTAATAACCATTCTTTATTATCTCGGCAACCTTGCAAAAGCTCCAATTGATTAAACCGTGTCAATACTACTTCACGTTCATCTAGCCATTGCTGTATGCGATTGGCTTCAATTCCTTTTTTATCTTTAAAAATCAGAATCCAGATGGAAGTATCAATCAGAATTATGCCGCATCACTCGGTCTTCCTTGTGATTAAAATCTTCCCTAAATTCTATTTGACCAGCCAGTTTAAATAAATCCTTATGTGAAAAATCATCCACATTTTCACCTTGTCTTGCTTCTTTAATTACCTTTTTAGTGGCTCCATTCGGAATCTTGACTTCAAAAGGCATTCCTTGATGT
>SPJM01000236.1 GCA_006844585.1 Methylococcaceae bacterium
CTGATAATTTTAAGAAAACTCCATTCATAGATGGAAAAAAATTGATGAAAATTCTGCTACTGCTTCTGACAATAATATCTTCGAGTTTCACGTATGCGGCGACGTTAAGCGACACCAATCAGGTTTTTGATTACGCGGAAAGAACGATACCCCAATTATTCAGTCCGGCGGGCGGTCAAACTTTTGAAGCGACGATTTCAGGGGTCACCTACAAAATTCGTGAATATAAAGAAACGAATACTTATCTGGGCACCACGGGTGATGACCTGTTTTTTTATGGGATAGACCACGGTGGCTTGAAGCATTTAGGCAAAGTCAGCGATTTTCTCGGTGATTCCGGAAAAATTGACGTGATTGACTTTATGATGAGTCTCATCACGCTGTTTCCCGGCGTCAGCCCAGGCGATTTATTAGGTTTGATCAGCCAAACGCCGGTTATCCAACCCGTTCATGAGCCGGAAATCCCGGAAGTAGTCATTACCTCGCCGGAAACCTTAGTGACCGTGGGCAGCTCACCGATACAAATTGAAGGCACCGTCAATAATAACCAAGCGGCTTTAACCATTAACGGCAACCCGGTTCAAATTGCCGGAGGCCGCTTTAGCGCCTCGGTTGCACTGGAAGAAGGACTGAACACCATCATTGCCCGGTTAACCGACAATGATGGCGACGAAGCCACCGACTCCATTGTGGTCTCGGTAGACATGACAGCCCCCTACG
Organism: Methylococcaceae bacterium; assembly: GCA_006844585.1. GTDB lineage: Bacteria > Pseudomonadota > Gammaproteobacteria > Methylococcales > Methylomonadaceae > Methylomarinum. Next base: position 721 of record SPJM01000236.1, read on the forward strand.
TCACCATAGAATCGCCGGAAGATGGGCAAACCCTAAACACCCCGACAATCGCAGTAAGCGGATTGATTAATGACGTAGTGAGAGGCACAGTCAATGAAGAAGACGCCAACGTCAGCGTCAACGGCATTGCGGGAAGCGTCTCTAACCGGAGTTATCTAGCGCAAAATATACCCTTGCAAGTCGGCGCAAACACCATCACCGTCACCGGCTCAGACCAAGTCGGCAATGTTGGAACGAAAACCATCACGGTCAACTACCAGGTTTTAGCGGGGCAGCGCCTGGAATTGCTCAACGGTCAAGATCAAAACGCACAAATTCGCGCCACATTGCCGCAAAACCTATCGGTCAAACTGGTAGATGACAACGACCTGCCATTGGCCAATAAAAATGTTGTATTCCGCGTTATCCAAGGCGATGGCATGGTCGGCGTCGGCACCGCCGATGAAGGACAAGCCACCCTGACGACCAGCGACGCAGACGGCATAGCGCAAACCCCTTTCAAGCTCGGATCCAGAGCCGGTAACGGAAACAACCGGGTGAGAGCCACAGCGGTCGGCGTAGACGGTGAAGCCATCTTTTATGCCTCAGCCACCGCCCTGCCTGGCGATAAAGTCAGCATAAACTCCGGCAATAACCAGCGCGGCACGGTCAATCAATCCTTGCCGCAACCCTTCATTGTCTCCGTTACCGACGTCGGCGCCAATGTCGTTGAAAACACCCAAGTGGAATTCAAAGTCACCGCAGGCGGCGGTCAATTTCAAAACGGCCTAACCACCTACACCGCAACCACCGACGGCGACGGACGGGCAACTGCACAATTGACACTAGGGCCGAATGGCGGCTTTGATAACAACCGCGTTACCGCGACATTACTCGGCACCGCCTTAAGCGCGGGCTTCACCGCCTCCGGCTTAGTTGCAGGCGACCCCGGCGACACCCGCATATCCGGCGTAGTCTTTGACAACCAGGACACCCCATTACCCAATGTCACTGTGCGCGTAGACGGCACTACGCGACAAGCGCAAACCGACGCCCAAGGCCAATTCCTGATTACCGAAGTCCCGGTCGGGCCGGTGCACCTACTGGTCGACGGCGCCACCACCACAGTCCCCGGCGACTGGCCGACGCTCTCCTATAACCTAGTCACCATTGCCGGCGCGGAAAACATCCTGCCCGCCCCGGTCTACATGGTCAAACTCAACACCGACAACGCCGTGATGGTCGGCCTGCAAGACGCCGAACTGATGCTGGCGGAAATGCCTGGCTTTAAACTGGAAGTCAAAGCCGGTTCGGTGACATTCCCGGACGGCTCCAACAGCGGCTTGCTCTCGGTCACTGCGGTTAATACAGACAAAATTCCGATGCCGCCGCCGAATGGCATGCAACCGCAAGTCATCGTCACCATTCAACCGACCGGCACAAAATTCGACCCGCCTGCACCGCTGACTCTGCCGAATGTCGACGGACATCTGCCGGGCGCGCAAGTGGAAATGTATTCTTACGACCATGATCTGGAAGAATTTGTGGCGATAGGCTTGGGCACGGTTTCGGCGGATGGAAGCTTGATCAGCTCCAATCCGGGAATTGGCGTGATTAAAGCCGGGTGGCACTGCGGTAGTCAGCCGGGCGGGCAAGCGTGCGCCCACAACTGTCCGATCTGTCAGGATTGTGATGCGGATTGTAATTGCTTTAATAAAGATGGCGATCCCCGATTAGCTTCACTAGAAGTAGCGGGTGATTGCAAAAAACCTGAATGTAATAATGGCGCTGCGAACCAAGTTGCGGATGATTCCGATGTTGCTGAAGATGTAGAAGGAGATTGTAAAAAACCGGTCTGTAATGGTGGAAACGCTACTGAAGAAAATGATGATAATGACAAGCCTGAGGACGACTGTAAGTTTTGTAAAAATGGTTCAGTTGTCGATGTTACTTCGGCGAGTGACCCTGGTGGGGTCAATAGTTTAACGTTTCCAAACCCATACCCTTCTGCGGGTACACCTTCTGGATGGGGTGTTACGCCTCTTTATTTTCCTGATTTCGATTACGATGCATACTGTGCTGGTACAGTTTGGAAGTTGAGGATTATTAAGGCCGATAACAAAATAGAGCAATCAACCAGATTATTACCTGGTGTTACTGAGGTAACGAATGCATTAATTAATGGTACAAATGATTGTGCGGTATTGACAACAATGGCGACAAGCTTAGATAGCGTAGCTAGACAAGGAGCGGATAGTGGTTATTTTATCGAGGATGCCGTTTTAGCGCATGAAAATGTTCATGCAGATAATTATATTGCAGATATAGCTACGAGTTTTACTACATTTAAAACATCGGTTGAGGGGTTGTCTATTCCATTAGAAGGCGCGGAAAGTAAAGGTGAGGCTGAAACAGCAATTCGTGCCTTAGTTGGTTTTACAAACGCTGATGCAACATTTACTACAGAATGGGATGATACAACTGATGATGAGGTTAACCATGTTGGAATTCAACAGTATATAGACGCTGAATTAGCCGTGGTTAATCCATTTATTACATTAATAAATCAAAGAAAAACGACATTAAATTGCCCACCATAGGGATATTATGAATGAAAAACATTTTTTGAGAGTTATTCTTATCGCCTTTTCAGCTTTATTAGTTAGCAACGTGTCTGCAGATATAAATGAAAGAAAACATGTGTATTCTGAAGTTTATAATAAAGATGGGTTGATGGTTGATGTATACCTTAATGAAGGAAATACCGATAAAAATACTAAGCCTCGGTTTTTTGTTAAGCTAAGCAATGTAGGAATAGATGAAAAAAAGAAGAGTTCTGTTTTCAGTTTGAAAATTTCTGACAATGATTTTTCTAACCTTTCTGTTTATATCTACGGGAATAAAGGAGAAAAATTTACTAATAGACCTTTAGTGAAGCGAAAAGATAATCTTGAGATGCTGATCTTTAAAGAAATTAAAGTATTAGAAGGGCAAGGGGTTACTTTCGAGCTACCTTTGGACTCAAAAAGTTTTCAAGCTTTAGAAGCAAATGCAGTGTATCGGGTTTACATTAGATTTAGAAAGTTTGTAAATATAAAATTTGATCCTGAAGTTGAACAGTGGAAAGCTTTGAATATTCCAAATATTATGTTTGAAACAGAATTAATCGATGAATAATGATGCTTGATTTTGAGCGGGACGGGGTATTTACCCCGTTCCAAATGTTTCAAGTTTATGGTTGAGTCGTGTTTTCCCGACAACAATGAAAAGGGTGAATTCTTCAGCGTGAAACCTTGATAAGGATAAACCATGAAATTTTTAGATGTTAAGACTGATTACGCATTTAAAAAAGTGTTCGGGAGTGAGCAAAGTCATGACATTCTGATCAGTTTTTTAAATGCAATGATTCTTTTTCATGATGATTTAAAAATAAAAAGTCTGGAAATCGTTGATCCCTATAATATTCCCATGATTAAGGGAATGATGGATAGCTTTGTGGATGTAAAGGCGCGTTTGGAAGATGATAGCTTGGTGATTATCGAAATGCAGGTGTTGAATCATCAAGGATTTGAAAAGCGGGTGCTTTATAATGCGGCAAAAAACTATTCGGTGCAATTAAACCAAAGCGATGATTACCATTTGCTAAACCCGGTTATTGCATTAAATATTGTTGATTTCAGGATGTTTGAAGACAACGAAAAGGTCATTAGCAATTTCAAGCTGATTGAAAAAGAGGAATTTATTCACTACAGCGATGATATTGAGCTGATTTTTATTGAGTTACCAAAGTTTAATAAGACAGCTGAACAGTTGAAAAATTTACAGGATAAATGGATTTATTTTATACAAAACGCAGGAAATTTAAAGGCGATACCGGAAAATATAGAGGCGGAAATATCGGAGGCTTTGGAAATTGCGAATGAAGCCAACTTTACGCCGGAGGAGTTGGAATTACAGCGTAAAAGGAAGGAGTTTATCTATATTCAAAAATCTTCGGTTGAGCTTGCTAAAGAACAAGGCCATAAGCAGGGTATGGAGAAAGGGCTGGAACAAGGATTGGAGCAGGGTTTAGAGCAAGGACTGGAGCAAGGATTGAGTCAAGGATTAGAAAAAGGCGTTAAGATGGGAGAAGAGAAAACGTTAAGAGACATTGCGCTGAATGCTCATCATGCTGGATTATCTGTTCAGGCAATTAGTGAGATTACCGGATTGAAACATTCGGAAATTCAATCAATTCTTGAAATGCAATGAAATGGCAAGATGTGTTGGCGGATCAAACATTACAAAATCTGCCTTATAAAGTAGAGCTTAATCAATACGGGAAAATTGAGATGTCTCCGGCCTCATTCGTTCATAGTTTGTTGCAGGGTGAAATCGCTAAACGGTTAGGCGTTTTGCCGAAAGGCCGGGTTTTTACTGAGCTTGCGATACAAACACGTTTAGGGGTGAGGGTGCCTGATGTCGCTTGGGGGGCTGAAGATTATGTGCATGGCCATATCAAAGAGTTGTTTGCTTCAAGTGCTCCGGAAATTTGCGTAGAAGTGATTTCTCCCTCAAATAGTCAGACAGAGCTATTGGAGAAAATTCAACTGTTTTTAGATGCAGGCGCAAAAGAGATTTGGGTGGTGGGCGAAGATGGTGCAGTTGTTTACTATAATGAAACGGGAGAAATCAGCTCTTCAGCCTTTGATGTGGATATGAACCGGTTAATTTAAGGAATAGAGTTTGATAATTTTATTTAAAAAAGCAATCTTCATTTTTGTATATATGTATACCTGTACAATACAGGCAGCGGAAACATGGGAAATTGAGGAGATTTTTACCCAAATCGCTGAATTGAGAAGAGATAATCAAGCGTTAAGAAAAGAGTTATCGGCTTTAAAGCAAGAGTTTTTTAATTTAAAACAAACTCAATCTTCCGATATTCAGTCAAAAATTGATCTTAAAGAGGTTTTTGACACTGTTTCCACTATTGGAAATGAAGATGCACAGCTTGTTATGATGGAGTTTACGGATTTTCAATGTCCTTATTGCAAAAAATTTGAAATGAAAACCTTTGCAAAACTCAGAGAAAACTTTATTGACACAGGGAAAGTGCAATATGTTGTAAAAGATTTTCCACTGGGTTTTCATGGATTGGCGACTTCGGCGGCCATAGCGGCGAATTGCGCTGGTGAGCAAGAGAATTATTGGGGAATGAGGCATTTGATTTTCGAAAATCAGCGTAAGTTGAATAAAGAACAATATTTGCAGTATGCTGATAAATTGAACTTAGAGCAAAAAGAATTTAAATATTGTTTAGAAAGCAGATGGCAGCATAAAAAAATTACCCAAGATGTTGAGTTGGCGGATAGATTGGGTATTAAATCCACACCATCCTTTTTAATTGGGCGTAAAGTCGGAAATAAGCTGAAAGATATAAAAGTGATCGCCGGGGCGCACAGTTATCAAAATTTTGCTAGATTATTAAACAAATTTTTATAAGTAAAATATATTCCATTTGAGACAGTGGTATTAAGCATAGATAAGGTATATGAGGTTAAGATAATGAGATTTTTAACGAAAACAGTTTTAGGATTGCTTTTTACCTTGCTGTCTGCATCTGTATCATGGGCTGATACGGTAACGTTAGATGAAAATTGTACGGTGAGTATTTTGAATCGTACAGTTCAAGTGGCGCCGGATGGCAGTTGGTCCATGCCGAATGTACCCGCTAATCTGGGTCAAATTCGAGCAAGAGTCACCTGTATACAAGACGGGCAAACGGTATCCGGGCAAACGGAATACTTTAATGTTGTTAATAATGGCATCACTAACACAGGCCCTTTCTTTTTTGAGCAATTAGACCCTATCCCCAGTTCATTGACAGTTGTTCCCGGAGGGGCATCCATTTTGAATGGTTTAGGCTCAACCTTACAATTAGCGGTGACTGCAAATTATCTTGATGGTAGCAATCAAGATGTGACGGCAGCGACTTCAGGCATTAATTATTCAAGTACAAATCCGGCTATAGCAAGTGTTTCTGCTGACGGTTTGATAACGGCTGTCGCTAGTGGTAATTCCTTGATTAGCGCAGGTAAAGACGGAGCGGTTATTGTAAAACAAATTACCGTTGTCACAACGGGCGATAGCGATTTAGACGGATTGCCTGATGATTATGAAATAGATAATGGCTTAAATCCGAATGATCCTGTAGATGCCGCTGAAGATCAAGATAAAGATGGTTTGAGTGCGCTTGAAGAATTCAATTTAGGCACTGATCCTCAGCAAAAAGATAGTGATGGCGATGGTGTTCCTGATGGTGAAGAAATCATCGCTGGGGAGGATGGTTTTATTACTGATCCATTAAATCCGGATACGGATAATGATGGTTTGAGTGATGGCTTGGAAGCGCAAATAGGTACTGACCCTACAGATGCTTCCGATAAAAATATTGGCGCAGCCTTGTCGTCAATTGAAGTGACGCCAGTAAATCCTTCGTTGGTGTTTAATACGATAGATACCGAAGCTAGCCTTCAGTTAATCGTAACCGGGAATTTGATCGATGGCGGAACAATAGATTTAACCTCAACTATTTTAGGTACAAACTATTCGACTTCCGATATTAATATCATTAGTTTTGGCGCAACGAGTGGAGAGGTTTTTGCCGGTCAGAGCGGCGTAGCGACTGTTACGGTAGAAAACAGCGGGCATCAAGATTCTACCCGAATTACAGTCACTTCATTTACCCCTGTGGCGCAGTCATCAGTTAGCATACCTGGATACGCTAATAATGTTGATGTGGCGGGCGACTATGCTTTTGTTGCGGCGGGAATTGAAGGACTTCAAGTCGTTGATATATCCGATACGTTAAATCCGCAAGTGGTCGCCGAGCAAGACACCAGTGGGATAGCGATTGATATCAAAATAAAGGGTAATTTGGCCTATATTGCCGATGGACCCAGTGGCCTGAATATAATGGAAGTTTCAGATCCTAGGTTTCCTACAAATGTTTCTTCTGTAGATACTCCGGATATAGCTCAAGACTTAGTGGTTAATGGAAATTATGCCTATATTGCTGATGGCGATAGCGGCTTACAGATTGTTGATGTTTCTAATCCGTTTAATCCTCAATTAATGAGTAGTTTAGGAGGGCTAGGTACAGCTAAAGGGCTTGATCTATCGGGTAATTTAATCATTATTGTTGCTGGATCTTCATTACATGTTATTGATGTTCAGAATAAAGCGCTTCCATTGTTGTTAGGTAGCGTGAATGTTGGGGATGTTAAAGATGTGGTGGTAGAGGGCAATTTTGCTTATGTTGCAGCCTACAATACCGGATACAGAGTTGTTGATTTCAATAATAGAGGAAATCCAATTGTTGTTAGCGGTACAGGACAATTTGTACCTCGTGATGTAGCTTTAGCAGATGATAAGGCATTTTTTGCAGAACAATTATTTCCCAATGTCATTGCCTATGTAAATATTGCCGATCCGGCGAATTCTGTTTTTCAGGGTACCATAGACCTGTCTTCATTAGGAGATTATGCGGGTACAGGCATAGCATTGAATGAAACGCATGCATTTGTTACAGAAGAGAATTTTGTAGTCACGAATGATTATGGATCAAGTGGAAACACTCGATTGTTTATCGCTCAATATCGTTTTATCACTGATAATGGAACAACGCCTCCGACAGTAGATATTACTCAACCGGTTAATGGGGGGGTCTTGATTGAGGGCGAAACGATTAATGTTGAGGTCAATGCGATTGATGATGTTCATGTAGCATCTGTGACGCTTTTAGTTGATGGCGACCCGTTTGGCAGTGATGTCAATGAGCCTTTTGATTTCAATTTCACGGTTCCTGATGGTGTAAATGGATTAACATTTGATGCCGAAGCGAGCGATTTAGCGAGTAATATTGGATTTTCAGACCCTGTTGTGGTGAGTGTCATTCCTGATCCGTTAACTACAGTTATTGGGCAAGTAATTGATGAGAACGGAAATCCGGTGGCGAATGCTGATGTTGTTACACTGAATGATTTGTCAGCGATTACTTCAGGAGCTGGAGAATTTACGATACCGAGTGTGCCCACAATACTTGGAGATATATTTGTAAGCGCAGAGGCAGATATTAATGGTGAAATTGCAACAGGTCAGTCAGATGCTACTCCATTTGTAAGAGGTGGCGTAACGGATGTTGGTCAAATTGAAGTTAAAACAGGTGCAATAGTTGGTTATTATGATTTAAGTAGGAATACCGGTAATGCTAATCAAGTAGAATCTATTGCAATCACTGGTTTTGATGCGGTTGATGTAGGTGATTTAAATAATGCCGACTTAGAACAGTTTAATATTTTATTTGTACAAAACCCAAGTAATGGTGGATTTTCTAGTACATATCAAAATAATCTACAAAAGATATTCGATTTTGTAGAGAATGGCGGGGTGTTGATTTTTCATGATCGTGCTGTTTCAAATGCTCAATCTGTACTTCCAGGCCAGCCAGGTCAGTTCTTTAGAGATTTTGCGGATAGTCGGAATATTGAAATCGTTGATAATAGTACAGAAGTGACTGATGGGCCGGGAGGAATTATTACTAATGCATCATTGGACAATGGAAACCATTCCACACATGGTTATATACCTGCAGACTCAGTACCTCTAGGTGCTACCGGTATTTTAAGCCGAGGAAATGCAAACGAATTAATTACATACTCATATCCTCATGGAGCTGGTGCGGTAATTTATTCAACAATACCGCTAGACTTTTATCTTAGCAGTGGCGGTGCACTAGGCATTAACATGAAAAATTATGCCGCTAATGTTATTAAATACGCCAATACAATACGATAAGTGTTCCTTGGTGAAATTTGTCATAGTTTCTCTTACATACCCTTATAAGATATACCTGAAATTTGAAATTGGAAAGACAAAATGAAAATAGTTAACTTAATTTTTTGTATTTTGCTTAGTTTGTTTATTAAAAGTGTAGGAGCAGAAGAAAAAAGTATTTCTGGTTATGTTACTCAGGAAGGAAACAGAATTTATGATGCGAAAATTATTGTGAATAGTAGTTCTTCTTCAAGTTTTGAAGCCATTACATATAGCGATTCAAATGGCCATTTTTCTTTGTATGATGTGCCTGCCGGGCAAGTAAGCTTGCTTGTGTTTAATCAAGCGGAACAGTTTGTCGGTGAGAAAAAAATAGAATTGTTGGAAAATCAAATAATTAATAACCTACGCCTCCAATTTTAATGGTTTGATCTACTTTGTGAGTACAAAAGTTAATTTATTATTTTATGTTTTTTAGTATGTAAGAATGCCGAAAAAAATAAGGGAATGAAAGGGGGGAGGTATTTCATTGGCTTTATGCTTTATTTGGCGCTTTATGGTATCAGTTACAGCGTGTTAGCTGAAAGCGAAGAGTCGAATGGGTTGATGCGGAACCCTTCAACGTTGATTTTGGTTCCAAATACGCTTCAATCTGGATTGACTTTTGTTCACCAACAAGGCACAAACCAATTAAAAGGACTCAATGAAACCTTAGGTTCAGGCGCCTGCGCTTTTGATTATGATAATGATGGTTGGGTCGATTTATATGTCGTCAATGGTTCAGGGCAGACCCGTTTTTATGGGCAACACCATTGGTGGCAACAACCTAAAAGCAGTACCTTATATCGAAATTTAGGCCAGGGAAAATTCGTCGATGTGACTAAACAGCTGGGTGTGGAACAGCGCGTATGGGGAATGGGTTGTGCTGCGGCGGATTTTGATAATGACGGAGATCAAGATCTGTTAACTCTGAATATCGGTAAGAATGAGTTATTTAGGAATGACGGTGAAAAAGGATACAGCAATATTACTTTAGACTCCGCCATTCAAGGCGAGGCGTGGTCGACTTCAGCTAGCATAGCGGATTATGACGGCGATGGTTTGTTGGACATCTATATTGTTAATTATATCGATTACAACAGACAAGCGAATATTTTCGAACAAGCCAAAGGTTTTAAAGAAGACCTCTCACCCTTTTTTAATTCCAGTTTATACGACAGCGTAGCGAATAAACTGTATAAGAACTTAGGCAACATGCAGTTTCAGGAAGTTGCTGAACAGGCCGGGGTACAAAATATCAGCGGCAGGAGTCTGTCTTCTTTATGGATGGATATCAATAATGATCAGTTACCGGATTTATATGTCGCTAATGATCACGGCTTGCCGGATATTATTTATATAAATATCGGCAATGGCAAGTTTCATCAATCCGAAAATCAATATCAACAAAATTCAAATAAAAGCTCCAGAAATATCAATGCGGGAGATATTGATAATGATGGCGACTTGGACTTATTCGTGAGTACGCGTCTAGGCGAAGCTCCTTTTTTGTTAGTGAACGGCGATACGCCGATTAACAAGGTTTCTACATTTCGTTTACAAGAAAATAAACTGACCGATTTATCGCGAGAAATGAAGGTAGGCATAGAGGCAACGAGGCGTTATTCAGGTTGGGGCAGCGGTTTTGCCGATTTTAATAATGATGGCTGGCTGGATCTGTTTCAAACAAATGGCTTGATAACACCTCATGCCGACGCTAACGGCATTACTACAGGACAAAGTAAATTGCTTTGGCTTAATAAGGCGGGCCAATCATTTCATCAAGTTCAAGACTCTCCTCAACTCAAAACTGAGCAATCGGGCAGGGGCGTTGTATTTGCTGATTTTGATAATGATGGAGATGTCGATATTTATGCGACGCATAATAACGATTTGGGTCAATTATTAGTCAATGAAAGCCGAAATAATCATCATTGGCTTGGTGTGAAATTAGCGGGGAAGTCAGGCAATAAAGATGCGATTGGCGCTAAGGTATGGCTGAAAAGTGAAAAACTCAATTTATTCACCGAAGTCGGCATCCAGCAGGGCTTTTTATCTCAAAGCGACCGCAGGCTACACTTTGGACTGGGCTTGGGTTATCCATCTGTGTCGCTAGAAGTTCTGTGGCCTGGTGGACTTTTCCAAACTTTTGATAATATTTCCGTAGATAAATATATTGAAATAAAAGAAGGGGTAGAAGGTTTTAAAGTCATAAAGTTTGATAAAGTTGGCATGAATCATGATCGCTTGCTTGTGCAATTAAGCCATGTTGAAAACTGGAAATATTTATTAAGTTGGCTGAATAAAACGTATCCGGATCAAACGACTTTGTATTTGAGGCATTTAATTCAGCATGAGGATGAGGAGTTCAGGCGGATTGCCATAGATTTTATGCAATCCAATAAACAAGCAAAGCAACTGGAATTATTGCTGGGCGCAGTTCTCGAAGAGGACAATATTGACAATTTGCTATTAATGATAAAAGCAATCCGGCAATATGAGGATGAACATTCGGTAAAATGGCTATTGAATTTATTGAACCATTCATCGCCTGAAGTAAGATGCGCGACTGCGGAAACCTTCGGCTTTTTTTTTCGAGAAGAAGAGGCGGTGATTATTCGAAAATATTTAGCTTTATCGCCGTTAATTGCGCTTTTGGATGATCGGGATGCAACGGTGCGGGTATGTGCGGCAAATGCTTTGGGAGATGCCGAAAAGTATCGGGGCGTAATGCCGCTCACCGGACTTTTGAATGATCCAGATGAACTTGTTCGATTAGCGGCAGTGCGTTCATTAGGTTTGATTCGTGAGAAACAAGCGGAATCTTATCTGCTCTCTAAATTAAAAGACCCGTCAACAAGTGCAGTAGTATCTGCGCAAATTATTATTGCTTTAAAACGTTTAAAATATGACGGTTTAAATAAGGAATTAAGCGGTGTTTTGAAAGAAACGGACAATAATGATTTGCGTGGACAAATTAAACAATTGTTGATATTAAGAGAGCTTATTGATAATTCAAGCGATGGCGTTGTTATCAGTCAAACAGACATCTATAGCATCGTTTTAAATTGGTTGAATATAGCTTTATTGCGAAATGACGATTCGTTAGGCTCAAAAAAGGCGATAAGCATTGCTTTGGATGTCCTTGAAAAGGATCATTCGCAAGAAACGAAACAACTATTGTATTCATTAAGGAACGACTCAGATGAATTTATTAGAGAGAAAGCATACCGGTATTTATTGAAATACCAGCGCAGTCAGTTTTTTCAAAAAATGGCTCAAAAGGGGCTGTTGGATAACTCAATTAGGGTTCGAAAAACGGTTATAGAGGTGTTGTCTGATGAATCTATCTTGTTACCGAAAGTCAATTGGTCTTTTAAATTACAATCAAATATTGATAAACATATCGTAATTCCGCTATTAGTCAAAATTAAAAATAAAAATACGATTAAGATGTTGCGGAATTGGCTGGAAAAAAAAGACAGCGATTTGCAAACGGAGGTATTAACAGCTTTGCTTAAACAGCCATACCATAAAGCGTTGCCTGAGATTGATGTTGAGCAATTTGTTGATCAGCCGCGATTATTGGCTTTGGCAATTCGTTATCATTTTAATCAATTAGCGAAATTTCCTTTATTAGCGAATGCGCCGGATTTTGTCGAGAAGTCGCTTTCAATGAATCATGATGAAGTCACTGAAGCAGTGGTAAACAGTTTAATTTCAAGAAATGAAGCCTGGGCCAAGCAATTGGTGAAACAATTATTATTTGATGGCAAACAGTCAGAAGTAATTGTAAAAACAATGCTTGAAGGTTTAAATGAGCTGAAACAACCGCATGCGGATGATTTGATTTTTGCATTTTCTAAACGGTTGCATCACCCGTTAAATATACATGCGCTTAGTCGATTAAGGCCGAAAACCGATAAAGCGGAAAAATATTTATGGCGTTTGTTGCAAAGCAAAAACATCAATGAGCGCGTCAGATTTGCCGCTGCGCGACAATTATTTCCTGAAAACAAAGTAAAAATCGTTGATTTTCTATTGAAAACAAAGTTTACGGATAAATTGAATGCACAGTGAGCACTAATTTAAAAAAAACACGATCGCTTTCAACGCTGCAGTTGGAACAACATAAATTTAAGTATTTATTGCCGGCGTTGTTGGTCAGCTCTATCAGCGGTTTTAGCACATATTTTGTTGCGGGGCATAGCGTGTGGCAGCAATGGGCTGTTTTATCCCATGTAGTGAGCGGCGCTGTGTTAGCGTTGTTTCTAATTCCTTATATAGCCTTGCATGTAAAGCGCATATTGGGAAACCGAAAATTGTGGGTTTTAATTAGCGGTGTTTTAAGCGCGGCAATGTTGGCCGCAATGGCTTTATCCGGTGCTTATATTGCAATTTGGGGGCAAAGTGAAAAGTTAAGATGGTTGTTTGAATGGCATGTCCGTCTTGCCTTTGTTTTTATGGCTGTTTTATTTTTTCATTTGTTTTTTTACGGCTTAGATACCGTTGTTAATAAGCGCCATAAAAAAATTTTTCTTGAGAATATCGATGTAGAAGCCAAGCGTTTAAGCGTTTACGCCTTGTTGTTTGGTTTTTGTTTTATATTGTTCGCATCTATTTTATATAGTCAATTTTATACGGGTTATAAAGATCAAGCGATAGTCAACAATTATCAATATTCATACGGCGATCACCCCTTTAGGCCGAGTGAAACTGAAACGGAATTGAATACATTTGTTGATGAAAAACGTATTGCCGGTTCCTTAAATTGCGCCGAGTGTCATCAACAAATTGTTGATCAATGGAGGGCCTCTATTCATAGTCAAGCAGCTTCTGATGTCGCTTATGTTAAGAATATAAATTTACTGGAAAAGACTAAAGGTATTGCGGCTACGCGGTATTGTGAAGGGTGTCATGCGCCGGTTGCTTTATTAACGGGACAGTTATCGCCAGGGGGGATGCATGGTGGAAATGAGGATAGCGTCGCCTTTCACGAAGGGGTTAGTTGTATGGCTTGTCATGGCGTTAGAGATGTCGTGCATTTAAAAGGTGTGGCAAGTTACCGTTTTGCGCAACCGGAGGATTATTTATTTGCCGCCAGTGATAATACAATTGCAACAAAACTGCATAATTATTTGATTAGCGTTAGGCCTGAACAACATCGAAGAGATATGGCCAGGGATGTATTGGCTTCGCCAAAACTATGCGCCAGCTGTCATGTGCAGTTTATGGATAAGAACTTGAATAATTGGGGGTGGTTGAAAATGCAAGATGAATATTCTGCATGGTTGGCCAGCGCTTTTTCAAATCAAACGGATCAATCGTTTGCTCATGAAGAAGCGCAACGTTGCCAAGATTGCCATTTTCCATTACTCAAGGGCGATGATCCGTCGGCAGATGAGCAGGGTCAAATTGTGTCTCATTTAAGCATCGCTGCGAATACGGTGATACCCTGGCTAAAAGGCGATAATGATCATTTAGTGCGGACGCAAGAGTTTTTACGGTCAGGTAAAATTAAAGTGACCATTGATCCGCCTCGAAAAAAGCAAGCGACGCAAAGTAAGTTTTTTGTGGAGCAGGAAATTCGTCCCAGTCTTGAAACGCCTTCTTATTATTATTTAGGCGATAAAGCTAATTTGAACGTTGTAGTGAGTAATGATTTTGTTGGCCATAATTTCCCCGGCGGCACAACTGATATTAATGAGGTTTGGATTGACTTTAAAGTGACGGATGCGCAAGATAAATTGATTTATCGTAGTGGTGAGGTCAGTAAAGATGGTATTGTTGATAAGCAGGCGCATTTTTATCGATCAATTCCGATTGATCGTTATGGCAAGCATGTTTGGAAACATGATTTGTTTAACATGACCGGAAATATTTATAAAAACAGTATTCCTTCCGGAAAGTCGGATATTGTTGAGTATGCTTTTGACGTGCCTTATTGGGCGCAAAGCCCTATTGTTATTTCAGCGGTGGTGCGTTACCGGAAATTTAATCACCAATATGGACAGTGGGTATTGGGCGATAAAGCAAAGCTGGCGCCTATTACCGATATGGCCAGCGATGTGATTACCGTACCATTAAGACAAAAAGCGCCTTTAGCTAAGAATTTCTAAAGTTTTTATAGCCGTCTGTATTTTGGTTGACCCAGCGCTGTTTGTCATTGAGCAAGGTTTCTTTTTTCCAAAACGGAGCTTTGGATTTTAAGGCTTCCATAATATAGCGGCAGGCGTCGAAGGCGTCTCCACGGTGGGAGCTCCAAATGGCGACCAGCACGATAGGTTCATTAGGCGCTAGTTCGCCAACCCGATGGATAATGAGATATTCAAGGATTTCCCACTGTTTAGCGGCTTCATCAACAATTGCTTCGAGTTGTTTTTCAGTCATGCCGGGATAGTGTTCTAATGACATCGCTTTGACTTCAGTATTATCATTGAAGTCGCGCATAAAGCCGATAAAGCTATTGCAAGCGCCGAATTTTCCCTTGATTGAGTTCAAATTATTTTGAAATTTTTCAAGCGAGTTCCAGGGGTTGAATGGCGTTTCTGTGATCTTGATCATGATTATCCCCCTGTAACGGGTGGAAAGAATGCGACCACATCGCCATCCTTTACCGGTGCTTGTAATGAAACATATTCCATATTGATAGCCGCCAAGACATTGATCGGCAATGGGATTGATGGATTAGCTGTAGACCAGACTTGGCAAACTGTGTGAATGTCTTGAGTTTCGATTTCATCGCTTTCTTTACCTATGGATTCTCTTAAACTGGCAAAATAGCGGACTTTAATCGACATGAGTATGCTCTCAATAATAAAATGATCCATTATAATCAAAATTAATCGTATTTGAATATGACATCTTTAACGCATTTTAATCAATCCGGTGAAGCCCATATGGTTGACGTGGGCGATAAAGCAATAACGCAGCGGGTTGCCGTCACCGAAGGTTTTATTGAGATGAAGCCGGAAACCTTAGAGCTAATTAAGGCGGGAACGCATAAAAAAGGCGACGTTCTCGGCATTGCCCGGGTGGCGGGAATTATGGCGACTAAGCGAACCGCCGATTTGATACCTTTATGCCATCCCGTGCCGGTTACTCATGTGGAGATACAACTGAATTGCGATACGGCAATGAGCCGTGTTCACTGTGTTGCGAAGGTTAAGACGACCGCTCAAACCGGGGTTGAAATGGAGGCCTTAACTGCTACACAAGTTGCACTGCTAACGATTTACGATATGTGTAAAGCAGTTGATAGGGGGATGGTGATTAAGTCGGTGCAATTGCTGGAAAAGCAGGGCGGAAAATCAGGCGTGTGGCGTAGATAATTATGTGCTATTGCCTGGGTAAACTCCACCAAGTATCACCGGAGCTTCAGCGCCGGTGGCGAGCGGTAAATTACCCGGTTTCTGTTCAATGCTTTGTTTGGCCAGCCAGGCAAAAGCGGCTGCCTCAACGTAGTCCGGATCTATGCCGTACTCGGCAGTCGTTAAAACGGGGTGATTAAGTTGTTCGTGGAGTAGTCGGATCAATAGCGGATTATTTGCGCCGCCGCCACAAAGAACTGTTTTTCGTGTTAAAGGAGTATATTGTTTTATAGCATTAGCGATGCTATTGACCGTTAATTGGATGAGTGTTCTTTGAATATCTTGAGCTTTTAAATGCTGAAACTTTTGTATGTGACTTTCCAGCCAGTTCGCTGAGAAATGTTCTTTTCCGGTGCTTTTAGGCGGTTGTAATTGAAAGTAAGGGTCGGCGGAAAGTTGTGAAAGTAATGTTTGCTCAACAGAACCTTCAAGCGCCCAATTTCCATTAAGATCATAGTTTTTATCGAGATTTTGTT
The DNA here is from genome assembly GCA_006844585.1 of Methylococcaceae bacterium. Lineage (GTDB taxonomy): Bacteria > Pseudomonadota > Gammaproteobacteria > Methylococcales > Methylomonadaceae > Methylomarinum. The sequence goes on from SPJM01000236.1 coordinate 17,402, forward strand.
TAATCCAATAATCAAGTAAGGTATTGCCGGGGCCGGTATCGAATCCCAAGATATTGTTTGGTGATAAAGAGCTGATATTAGCAATGCCGCCGATATTGACAATGCAAAGCTCTTCTGAGTAACGGCTAAATAAAAAGCGATGAAATGCTGGCACTAGCGGTGCGCCTTGGCCGTGGGCGGCAATATCGCGTCTTCGAAAATCAGCGACAGTGGCGATGCCGGTTTTTTGGGAGATAATATTAGGATCGCCGATTTGTAAGGAAAAAGGCTGATCGGCAGTAGGCGCATGATGAATGGTTAAGCCGTGACTACCTATGGCGCGGATATTTCTAGCTTCAACGCCGGATTTTTCGATTAGCTTTGTAGCGGCTTCGGCGAAAGCTTGACCTAAAATGCAATCAAGCTCGCCAAGGTCTTTTAATAGCACCGGTTTTTCCGGGTTGCTTAACTCAGATAGCCTTGTTTTAAACTGTGACTTAAATGTTTGATAATAGCTCTCTATAATTTGACAGCTATTATCCTCGAAGTTGATTAAAACAGCATCTATACCATCCAGGCTGGTGCCTGACATTAAACCGATATAGAGTTCAGCCATTATTCTTGGCTGTTTTGCGCTAACAGGTTTTCTGATTTGGCTTTGTTCAACAATTCCAGCCAAGGTTGAGTTTGGTTCTTAAATGCAGCCAGTGTAGTTTCGGGTATTGGCGTACTGTTTGGTAGTTTTACGGTGAGTGGGTTTCTGTGCACCCCGTTGACTCGGAACTCATAATGTAAATGCGGGCCGGTGGCTAAGCCGGATTTTCCTACATAACCAATTACATCGCCTTGTTGAACGTGTGAACCATTTTTCTGGTTGCTTTTAAATTTTGAAAGGTGGGCATATAGTGTTGTGTATTTCTGACCATGTTGGACGATAACAACTCGGCCATAGCCGCTTTTCCAGCCTCGAAATTTAATTTTGCCATCACCGGCGGATTTAATGGGGGTGCCGGTTCGAGCGGCGTAATCTACACCTTTATGCGCTCTTATCTTATTGAGTACCGGATGTCTGCGCTTTAAATTGAAATGTGAGCTGACTCTGGCGAAATCAATGGGCGTACGCAAAAAAGCTTTGCGCATGCTTTTGCCTTCAGGTGTGTAGTAGCTGCTTTCACCATTCTCATCTTCATAGCGAACGGTGGTGAAGGTTTTTCCCTGATTGACAAACTCGGCTGAAACAATGTTGCCGGTTCCAATCTCTTGGTCGTCGATAAAGAGTTTTTCATAAACGACAGTAAATTGGTCGCCATTGCGTAAGTTCAGCGCAAAGTCTACATCCCATGCGAAGATATTGGCTAATTCCATAATCACTTTGTCCGGTAAAGCTGCTTTTTTTCCGGCTAAAAAAAGTGATGAATCAATAGTCGCTTGAGTGCTTGCGATAACGCGAGAAATCGGCGTGCTGTAGTCTTTGATTTCAAAACTATCCTGAGTGCGTGTGGCGACTAGTGAATCTATAGAGTTTCTTTTATAAACCAGTTGTTTGAGATCCTTATTGTCATCGACATAAGCGATTAATTCAGCGCCGGATTTGATTGCTGCAAATCGTTTCCCTTTTTCAGGGGCATAAAGAATTTTGTTTAAATCGGATAGTTTTAAATCCAACCGGTGAAAAATAGAGGATAAGCTTTCGCCGGATTGAATGGTATGGTGTATTTCTTCAAAAACAGCTCTGTTTGCTTTATTGCTTAAAGGGGCGGCGTTGGCGCTTGCAGAAATTTTATTTGAGTCCAGAGTTGTACCGAGGACGGAGTCAGGTTGATAATCCTGCTTGGGAGAAATTAAGGCATAGCTGCCGCCAGCCGCTAAAACGGAGCTGGATGCAATTAATAAAGATTTGATGATACGATTTTTCACGACATTGAGTCTATAAATGGAATTCAGGGAAATTCTACAGAATTTTAATAAACATATAAAATTATAGTATAAATTTTAATTCAATTCTCTAATTTAACGTGAATCACTTATAATAATCCGCTTTTATAAAGCAGTATCAGGAGAGGAAGGTGCAACAAGAAATGCTTGATCAAATTCGGCGCGGGGCGGATGAAATACTTGTAGAGTCAGAATTGATTAAAAAATTGGAAGAAAACAGACCGCTGAGAATTAAAGCCGGATTTGACCCTACTGCGCCTGATCTGCATCTAGGGCACACTGTTTTAATTAACAAATTAAAACAGTTTCAGGATCTTGGTCATGAAGTCTTGTTTTTGATTGGGGATTTTACCGCTATGATCGGCGACCCAACCGGAAAAAATGTGACGCGCAAGCCGTTGAGCAAAGACGATGTCATGCAAAATGCGCAAACTTATCAAGAGCAGGTGTTTAAGATTTTAGACCCGGAAAAAACGCAAGTCGTTTTTAATTCATCTTGGTTGGATCAAATGTCGCCGGCGGATATGATTCAACTGGCGGCGAAGCATACAGTCGCAAGAATGCTGGAAAGAGATGATTTCAATAAACGGTATAAAGGTGGTCAGCCCATTGCCATTCATGAGTTCTTATATCCCTTGATACAAGGTTACGATTCCGTTTGTTTGAAATCTGATGTTGAATTGGGCGGGACGGATCAGAAATTTAATTTATTGGTGGGGCGTCAATTACAAGAAATAGATGGGCAATCTCCGCAAACTATTCTCACTATGCCGATTCTGGAAGGTTTGGATGGCGTCCAAAAAATGTCCAAATCACTAAACAACTATATAGGCATATCTGATAAACCGGATGAGATGTTTGGTAAAATGATGTCTATATCGGATGATTTAATGTGGCGATATTTTGAGTTGCTGAGTTTTAAGCCATTGGCTGAAATTGCTCAATGGAAGAAGCAGTGCGATGAAGGAGTCAATCCAAGAGACTTTAAGGTTGCGTTGGCGCAAGAGATTATCGCTCGATTTCATAGTTATGAAGCGGCCAAGCAGGCCCTGGAAAACTTTGAAGCAAGATTTAAGCGTGGCGCGATGCCGGATGAAATGGATGAGTTTGAATTTATTGCCGACAGCGGCGCTTATCCGATAGCGAACTTACTGAAGGATGCTGGATTGACGAAAAGCACATCCGATGCAATTCGAATGATTAAGCAAGGCGCGGTTAAGATTAACGGTGAAAAAATATCCGACCCAAAGCTGCAAGTTACCGAAAATACAGAGCAAGTCTATCAAGTGGGTAAAAGAAAGTTTGCTAAAGTGAAAATTAGTGCTTGACCCCTGAAAATAGCTCTGTATAATACGCCCTTCTTTCGGGGCAGCGGTGCTGGTTCGGAAGGGGTTAAGGTTGTTTTTTAATGAGAAGGACGGTTGTTTTTTGGATCGGTTTTCCGAGTTTTGGTTTTCCATCAAAACTTT
>SPJM01000237.1 GCA_006844585.1 Methylococcaceae bacterium
TGAACCGGCAGGGAAATTATAACCTGTTCCAGTTAATCAATGCCTTGTATGAGTACCGCTCAATTATTCTGACCACCAACAAAGACTTTACCGCATGGGGTGAGTTCTTTGTGGATGAAAACGTCGCTGTGCCGATTATTGACCGGCTGATTCATCATTCTAAAATCTTTATGCTCGGAGGTGAGAGTTATCGACTCAAACAGAAAAACAATACCTGATTTTTTGACCTGAAAGGGGTCAATATTATTGGCCGAATGGGGGGCAATTTTATTGGCCATTGACAGTTTTCTGCCTTAATGATTCCGTATGTGTTCCCCACAGGCGTGGGGATGAACCGTAATAGGAATTTTGTTTGATAACTGGATCTTAGTGTTCCCCACAGGCGTGGGGATGAACCGGTTAGTTAAACCACCTCGCAGCGGCCTTAATTGTGTTCCCCACAGGCGTGGGGATGAACCGGTACAGTCCATTTTATCAGACGACCGCCTGACGTGTTCCCCACAGGCGTGGGGATGAACCGCATTTTGCAAGAAGGGTCGTCAAAGTAAGTCGCGTGTTCCCCACAGGCGTGGGGATGAACCGGTGATTTTGTTTTTCCGCGAATTTGAAGGCGCGTGTTCCCCACAGGCGTGGGGATGAACCGAAATCTTGTAGCTCATCTATTAATACAAGTGAGTGTTCCCCACAGGCGTGGGGATGAACCGCTTGTGTGTTAGTATCTTCCGGCCCTTCTGGAGTGTTCCCCACAGGCGTGGGGATGAACCGATATCAGGTTTATTTTCGTCAGTTGGTCGCGTGTGTTCCCCACAGGCGTGGGGATGAACCGTGGTCTATCAGAGCACAATAGATCAGATTGAAGTGTTCCCCACAGGCGTGGGGATGAACCGTGCTGGGAAATATCTAATACAAAATTTGATACGTGTTCCCCACAGGCGTGGGGATGAACCGGCTGCGTGATAACAATATTTTAAAATATGATAGTGTTCCCCACAGGCGTGGGGATGAACCGATATTTTGTGTAATCCGAATCGAGAAGAGGCTGTGTTCCCCACAGGCGTGGGGATGAACCGCCAATATAGCCGACTATAAAACCTGGAATGCAGTGTTCCCCACAGGCGTGGGGATGAACCGATGAATAGAAAGGAATCGTTATTGTCATGAATGTGTTCCCCACAGGCGTGGGGATGAACCGTCAGCACAAAACTGCACTTATCCAGTACAGTTGTGTTCCCCACAGGCGTGGGGATGAACCGGTGTGGTAACCTCAACTTCTTCAATTAGTAATGTGTTCCCCACAGGCGTGGGGATGAACCGCTGAGTGTTAATGCATTTCACATGGTCACGTAGTGTTCCCCACAGGCGTGGGGATGAACCGCCAATAACCGCGTTTATGGCATCGTTGAGCATGTGTTCCCCACAGGCGTGGGGATGAACCGACATCGCTATCATAGTCTGTATAATAGGAACTCAAACCAATACCAATTCCGAGCTATCTTGTATGACTCGTAAGCAAAAACCGTTCGCTTCCAAGATGCATGTGTCAATAGCCGAATCATTGAGCTTTATACACACAACCGGTAAAGGGTCTCATCGCGTTTTCAAGAGGGCAAGCGAAGTAATGCAATTGAATTTTCAAAACAGAAAAGGCTTTATTCCGCAATACCAAGCACGACAGTTATTAATAATGATTGAAAAAAATGGTGAGTACAATGAATAAATATCTGATACAAATTTCTTGGAGTGAAGAAGATGATGGGTTTATTGCCATAGCGCCGAACTTGCCTGGATGCAATGTATGGGGTTCAACACAAGACGATGCCCTACATGAAATACAGACAGCCATAGATTTATGGATACAAGCCTGCAAAAAATCGGGTGAATCAATCCCTGAACCATCTTCTGTGCTGCATGCTGCCTAAAAAACCTTCCGCTTCCAAAGAACTTTCAACCTATAAATTGTTCCCCACAGATGGGGGATGAGCTAAAACTGACCAAACGAAAAAAAATTTCGGCCTTCCTGTTGCCGCACTGACTTTTTCCAAGACATAAAAAAAGGCCGTTGCCTGGTAAGCAACAGCCTTTTTTGAATCCGATTGGATAAAAACGATTAACGTTTTGAGTATTGAGGACGTTTTCTCGCTTTGTGCAAACCGATTTTTTTACGTTCAACCACGCGAGCGTCGCGGGTTACATAGCCGGCTTTTCTTAAGGGGGATCTTAATGTTTCGTCAAAAGTGATCAAGGCGCGCGCTAAACCATGACGGATTGCGCCGGCCTGGCCGGATGGCCCGCTGCCTTTAACAACAACATTGACATCGAATTCCGCCGTTTTTTCAATAAGTTCCAAAGGTTGCTTGGAAATCATTTCATCGGTTTTACGGCCGAAATATTGATCGATCGGTTTGCTGTTGATTGTGAATTTACCTGTGCCGGTTGTAGCATATACGCGCGCTACCGCACTTTTACGACGACCGGTTCCATAATATTGAGCTGCCATAGTTTACCCTTATATTTCCAGTGCTTTTGGTTGCTGAGCTTGATGATTATGCTCAGGACCGGCATAAACTTTTAATTTTTTAAACATAGCGCGTCCCAGAGGGTTGTTCGGCATCATACCTTTAACCGCTGTGTTGATAATGCGATCGGGGAAAGTTTGTCTCAATTTACCTAAATTGACTGACTTTAAGCCGCCGATATGACCGGTGTGTCTGTGATACATTTTGTTTTTTTCTTTGTTGCCGGTGACTGCAACTTTTTCTGCATTGACAACAATAATGTAATCACCGGTATCAACGTGTGGCGTGTATTCTGGTTTATGTTTGCCGCGAAGACGTCGTGCAATTTCAGTAGCAAGGCGACCCAATGTCTTTCCTTCTGCATCAATTACGTACCAATCGCGCTTAACTTCTGCGGGCTTTGCACTAAATGTTTTCATCGTTGCTGTTTCTGTTAAGGCTATATAAAAGAGCGAGAATTCTACTAAATTTATCCACCCAGTTCAAGTACTTTACAATTTAATTTTCAGGGCATGCAGTTTTCGATATAAATGAGTGCGCTCCATACCTATTGCCGCCGCCAGTTTGGCAACGCTGCCGCTGTTTTTCTCAAAATGATATTCCAGGTAGGCTTTTTCAAAATGTTCGCGCGCTTCTTTCAAGGGATAATTGAAAAATTCCGGTATGGCGCCGGCTATCATCGGTTCTTCAGCGATTGAACCCAGCGCATCTTTCACTTCATCTTGTTCAATATCATCGCCGGTGCCCAAGATCATCAAACGCTGCACCAGGTTTTTCAATTCTCTGACATTGCCGGGCCAACTGTAATTGCGCAGGTAGTTTTGCGCCGCCATGGAAAATTTCCTGAACGGTAATTTTTCCTGGGCGACAAAATGATCGACATAGTAATTCAATAAGCCGGGCACATCTTCGCTGTGTTCCCTCAGCGGTTGTATTTCCATGGTGACGACATTGAGTAAATAGTATAAGTCGCGCCGAAATCGGCCGCTGCCGACTTCTTCTTCAAGGCTGATCCGGGTTGAGGCCATCACCCGCACATCAACCCGCACCGATTCGCTGCCGCCGACTCTTAAAAAGGAGCTGGATTCCAAGGCGCTCAGTAAGCGCGTTTGTGTTTCCTGATCCATTCCGGATATATCGCCTAAAAACAAAGTCCCGGCATGAGCCTGTTCAAGTAAACCGCGATAAATTTTACCGCCGCCGTCTTCTCTGCCGAAAAATTCTACCGCTGAATTCTCGGGGGAAATGCTGCCAACTGAAACATCGACGAAAGGGCCTTCGCGACGAGCGCTATTGTTATGCAGATAGCGGGCGTACATTTCTTTACCGACCCCGGCTTCGCCGACGAATAACACCCTGGCGTCATGCTGCGCCAGGCGTTTAATTTGGTCTTTGGTGCGTTCCACTACCGCGCTTTTGCCCACCGGCTCCACGCCGAGCATTAACTGTTGCTTTAATCCGGCGTTTTCTTTGATTAAATGACCGGCTTCCAAAGCCCTTTCAACGGTTAATAAAAGTTTCGCTAAGGATAGAGGCTTTTCCAGAAAGTCATAAGCGCCCAAGCGGGTCGCTTCCACCGCTGATTCCACGGAAGCATGTCCCGACATCATGATCACCGGGCAAAGCTGATCGTCTTCCGCCGCCCATTCTTTCAGCAAACTGATGCCGTCCACATCCGGCATCCAAATATCCAGCAAAATCAAAGACGGTTTGCTGTCTTTTTTTAATTCTCTGGCGATGGTTCCATTCTCGGCCATTTTTACCGAGTGGCCTTCGTCTTGAAGAATTTCACATACCAATTGGCGTATGTCTTCTTCATCATCTACTACTAATATATAAGGTTCCTGTGCATTCATTGTCTATTCCTGAATTCCGGGTAATTGTATGACAAACCCTGCGCCGTGATGATAAGCGCTGTCTATCCCTATCACTCCACCATGCTCTTCGATAATTTTTTTAACAATAGCCAAGCCTAATCCCGTTCCTTTGGCTTTGCTGGTGACATAAGGTTCAAATATCGTTTGCGCCTGCTGTTCATTCAGCCCGCAACCATTGTCATAGATGGATAACTCCACATATAAGGCATTGTTGCGTTGAACCCGACGCAAATAAATATCAATCCGTCCCTCGTTTTTCATCGCTTCCTGAGCATTTTTTATTAAATTATGCAAAACTTGCCGGATGCTGTCCGAATCCACTTCCACCAGCAATTTTTCATCGCTGAAATGGGTATTAAACTGAATAAGCGATTGCAGGGTATACAGATTCAATATTTCCTGCGCCAAGTCTCTCAAATCGATAATTTTGACTTGTTTTTTGGTTGGCTTGGCGTATTCCGAGAAATCATCCACCATTCGCTTCAAGGCTTCAACTTGCTGAACAATGGTTTGGGTGGCGCGGCCCAACATATTCGCCGAATTTTCCTGTAATTCACCGGCTAGTCGATGCTGTAAGCGTTCCGCTGATAACTGAATCGGCGTCAACGGATTTTTGATTTCATGCGCCAAACGCCGGGCGACTTCGCCCCAGGCGGCGTTTTTTTGCGCTTGAATCAAGTCGGTTACATCATCGAATACAACGACTGCGCCCATTCGTTGTCCGCTTTGCGAAAATAAAGGCGTTCCTCGACATAATAACTCTTGCCGACCGTTAACGCCCATAAAAGCAATGCGTTGTTCCCAAATTTCATCGGCCTGCTCTAATAAGCTTTGGATAGAGGTTAATAACTCATGTAATTCAACATGACCCTCCAGCAGTTCGCTGAGCTGGTGGCCGATTATTTGACTGACCGGGATATGTAAAATTCGGTAAGCGGCCTGATTAGCGGTGCGTATATCATAATTAGCGTCAAAGCTGATCACTCCTGCGGTAATATTGGCCAAAATGGTTTCCAAGTAAGCCCGCTGACTTTCCACTTCAAAGCTGGCGGCGCGGGCTTCATCGCGGCTTTTGGCGATGCGCTCGGTCATCAGGTTAAAGGATTCGACTAAAAAACCTAAATCATCCTGCGCGGTGACCGGCAATTGCTGTTTATAATGTCCGGCCGCTACCGCTTGGGTGCCTTTTACCAATTCCCTCACCGGGGCAACGATATGTCTAATAATTATAAACGCCAGCCAAATCGCCGCCAACAGGCTTAATAACAATACGACCGATAACAATAATGAGAAACTGTTTTTTAAAGAATTCCTTAAAAAGGTCATTTCCTGATAGCGAATAAAGGCGAATTCAATCGAATCCGCCAGATCGGCTATCCGGATCGGCACTGGAAACATGGCTTGTAAAAAACGCGCTTCATCGTTTTCAACTTCCACAATAATACGAATCACCATGCCTTCTTCGCGTTCGGAATCCACAGCAAAATAGAGTTTATTTTGCTTAAGTTGCAGCCAAATTTGTTCATCCGGCAGTTTGGGCAGAATATCGCCGGTTTCACTGCTGGCGGCAATCACGCGTTCCTTGCCGGAAAAAACCGCCAGCTCTATGGCGGCGATGGTTTCCCGCATCGGCTCAATTTCCAGCGCCGTTAAAGTTTCCGATTTATTGGATAAGCGTCTAGCCACCATTTGGGTCTGCTTGATATGACCGCGAATGCGATAATCCAATGAGGCCTGGCTTAATTCCAGCGCATCGTCCATTGCGCTGTCGATTTCCACATTAAACCAACTGTCTATGCTTTGATGCATAAACTGCATGGAAAAATAAAATACGATTGCAGCAGGCAATAAGGCTTGCAAAACAAATAACATCAGCATCCGGGTGGTCAGTCGGGAGCCAGCTTCGCGTTTTTTCAGCTGTCGCGCCAATGAATAAAAATTCACCCCGATTAAGCCGATTAAAACCACCGAACCCAAGGTGTTGACCAGCAGCAGCCAGGAATACATTTCGCTTAGCTTTGAAGACTCCTGGGTAGAGGAGCTCATCAACTGCAAAGACAGCATAATAATGCTGAACAATATCAGCACCGAAACGCTGGCCGGTAATTTTATTTTAGCAGCGGCCATTGCATCCACTCGCTGGAAAGGAACCATTGCCCGCTGAAATAGGATTCGGCGCGTAAAGGAATCGGCAGAAATTCACGATCGAAATCAATTTTCAGGCTGAGCTGATAATCGTGCTGTTGCGCTTGCGAGGCGTCAAGCTGTAAATCAACATCTTTCAGCGATCCCATATAACTCAACGCCGCGCGCAATGAGGAAAAGACTTCCAGGCTTTCATCGCTTAAGTTTTTGACCGAGTATTGATTGAGTAGGGCGTGATAACGAATCACCCAAGGTATCTCTAATGCGCTCACCTTAATCGGCCACCACCATTTTATCGTCTGTACTTTGATCAGGACGATCCATGATAAGGCGACTCCGTTCTGAATCGCTTGTTTTGCCGATGGGCTGAGGCTATATTGTAAGTGCGCGTTCAACAAATACCGGTTTTGCTGTTGTCGAACATCAACATCTTTAATCGCTGCGGCGTAATCGGCGGCCCAACCGCTTTTCATCCAAAGCGGCCATAAAATCAAAAAATAACTAAACGACTTTTTGTAGCTTGGCATAATAAAAGCCGTCCATTTTGCCGTCCAGCATCAAGCTTTGTCTACCAAAAGGCCGCTCCACACCCCAGTCGCCCGCAATTTTAATCTCAACAGCGTCTTCATGGGTTTGTAAAAAGTCTTCAATTTGCTGCTCATTTTCTTGTTTCAAAACAGAGCAGGTGGCGTATAACAAGACGCCGCCGGGCGCTAGTAATTGCCAGGCGAGGCTTAACATCTTGCGTTGCGTCTCCGCCAATACGGGTATATCGGAGTCTCGTCGCAAAATTTTTATATCCGGATGCCTTCTGATCACGCCTAATGCGGAGCAGGGCGCATCCAGCAAAATTTTGTCAAACAACTTACCCTCTGACCATGCGCCTGGTTGGCTGGCGTCCGCTTGTTGAAGTTCAGCCTGCAATCCTAATCTTTGTAAGTTGTCCTCAATTTTTTGCAAACGCTCGCCATCTACATCGACTGCATACAAGGTCGACAATTCCGCTTGCCGCTCTAGCACGGCGGCGGTTTTACCGCCCGGCGCCGCACACAAATCAGCGACTTTATCGCCGGGTTGGGCATTTAAAATATGCGCCGCCAATTGCGCCGCTAAATCCTGCACGGATACCAAGCCTTTGAAAAATCCGGGTAATTTGTCGACTGGAACAGCTTGTTGCAACTCGATAGCGGTATCGCAATGCTGAAGTTTTTCGCCGACCAAGCCGTTTTCTTCCAATAGCCTAAGATAATCATCCGTTGTTGTTCGTTGCACATTAACCCGAATCACCATCGGCGCGGCTTGATTATTCGCTGTTAAAATCGAGCGGCTATATTGCGGCCAATCCTGACCTATCGCTTCTATCATCCAATCGGGATGGGAATAAAATGCGCCTGGCGAATGCTGTTCTAAAATCTCAAATTCTTGTTGGCGTCGCTGGAATTGCCTTAATACCGCATTGATCAAGGACTTTGCCCAGGCTTTTTTACGCGCGGCGGCGACCGTTTCGGATACTGCGGCATGCGGCTTAACCCGCATAAATTGCAATTGGTATAAACCCGCCAACATTAGCGCGTTTATGTCGCAATCCTTGTTTTTGAGCGGCTTGTTCAACAGTTGACTCAACACGAATTGCAATTGGTGGTAGTATCGACAGACGCCATAGCAAAGCGCTTGCACAAAGGCTTTGCCTTGCGGTTCCAGATCATTTGGAATATGGCTATCCAGCGCTGATGTTAAGGATTGACCGTCCTTGATAACGCTTACTAAAACCTTGGCGGCTAGTTGACGGAGATTCATCAGCCCAATACCGCGCCGTTTATATCATGGGCATTGCGAAATGCTTGAATATCCAAGCGTTTACCGCCGGGCAGCTGCACTTCTAGTAGACGCAACCATCCTTCCCCGGTGGCCACATCAATATTTTTTTGCCGGTAGACAACCGTTCCCGGCTGTTGCTCAACCGGGTCGACATTGATTTCCGCCCGCCAGATTCTCATGACCTTGTCATTATAACGGGTTTGCGCCACCGGCCAGGCATTTAAACCACGCACTTGTCTATCCAATTCTTCAGCGGATTTACCCCAATCGATAACGGCTTCAGACTTTTCCAACTTTTCCGCATAGGTGACTAAGGATTCTTGCTGAGGCTCAGCGACAACGGTTCCTTGCTCTAATTGGGTCAAAACTTTTTCCATACCGACTGCGCCCAATTTTGACAGACGGTCATGTAAATCGCTGGAAGTATCTTGCTCGCCGATTGAACAAACTTCTTTGTGCAGCATATCGCCGGCGTCAAGCTTTTTAACCACTTGCATAATGGTAATGCCGGTGGTTTTATCGCCCGCCATTAAGGCTCTATGGATAGGCGCCGCGCCGCGCCAACGCGGCAATAGCGAACCATGTACATTGATACAACCAAGCTTGGGCGCATCCAATACCGCTTGAGGAAGAATAATGCCGTAGGCAACCACCACCATTAGATCCGCTTCTAATTTCTGCAATTGCGCTAAGTCCTCAGGCGTTTTTAGGGTTTCGGGTTGAAATACCGGGATGTCGGCTTGGACGGCCAATTGTTTAATCGGGCTTGGAGTCAGTTTACGACCGCGCCCGGCGGGGCGATCCGGCTGAGTATAGACTGCACAAATCTGATGCCCTGAATTGATTAACATTTGTAAAGTCGGAACCGCGAAATCCGGCGTTCCGGCAAAAATTATACGCATATTACTTCCTTTGTAAGCGGTGAATTTTTTCTAATTTGGTTTTAATACGCTTGCGTTTTAGGGTTGATATATAATCAACAAATAATTTTCCGTCTAAATGATCTATTTCGTGTTGAATACAAACCGATAATAAATCATCCGCTTCCATTTCATAGCTTTCGCCTTCCCGGTTCAACGCTGTAACCTTGATTTGTTTGGCGCGAGTGACTTTTTCAAAAAAACCCGGCACTGATAAACAGCCTTCTTCCGATTCTTCGCTGCCCTCTGTTTCCGTCAATTCAGGATTGATTAAACAAATCGGCGCATCCTTTTCTTCGCTGATATCAATTACAATCACCCGCTTATGAACATTGACCTGGGTCGCCGCCAAGCCTACGCCCTTTTCCTCATACATCGTTTCCAGCATATCATCGACCAATTGTTTGACATCATCATTGACCTCAGCAACCGGCTCAGCCACCGTTCTTAACCGCTTATCGGGAAACTCAAGAATTTTTAACAAACTCACCCACTACTCCAAAATTTCTTTAAAACACTGCCATTTTATCTGAAATTATCATTTTTTGTACAACTCAAGCTTATGATGAACACCTGATTTCATCCCGATTTTTAATATAGTATTGCGCGAAAGGCGATAATTATGTGCTAAATCATGAAAAAGGAGTAAACATAATTTTTAAATTGAGTCGCATGAGCCGAATTGTTATCATTAACTATTAATTTGCAGGTTTTCCTTTATATGCCATTTTCCGTTCTTATTGCTGAGGCAAATTACGCCGACCGGTTATTACTCAATACTCAGCTTGAAAAATTTAGCGACGACATTGCGTTCACAGAAAGTATTGAGGAAACTCGTGAGATATTGCAGCATAAACGCATTCAATTGATAATATTAGATATTAATCTGCCGCAATTCAATGAGCTTGAGTTTTTTAAAAAAATACGTAATCCCAATTCATTAAATCGACAAAGCGCAGTGGTTGCTTATTGTGAAGATGTTGATCGAATTAAACAAAAAAAACTAATCCAAAGCGGCTTTGATGCTTGTTTGATTAAACCGGTGCTACGGGAGCAGCTCATTGCAACGTTGGAATTATGGTTGCCCAGTCAAACGGATAATCAGACGACAAAAGGGCTAAAACAAAGCGCTTATCAGCGTTATATTGATGCACTCATGCGCCGCACCGCGAATAACGTTCCTCTAACTACGGAAATATTCGCGAAGTTGTTCGTTCAGCTACCTGAACAAATTCAACTGATAGAGCAGGCTTTAAATTCATCAGATCTTGTGTCTGCTCAAAATGTCACTCACAAATTGAATGGTTCGGTTAGTTTTTGCGGTTTTGATGATCTTGAAAAACAAGCTTATCAATTGGAAAAAGACTTAATTGAAAAAAATGCGCTTCAAGCGTTAACGTCTTTTCAACAATTAAAAACTGAAGCGGAACAATTAATAGCGCAAAGAAAAAATATAGAGCAATTTTTAAAGCTCTTTCAATAAAGATTTAGCGGTTTCCTTTTGCTTTTCATTGCCTTTTTCGATGACTTCTTCGGCAATATTTTTGGCTGCTTCTACATCGCCCATATCAATATAGGCTTTGGCCAAATCAATTTTGGTTTCATATTCATCCATATCAGTCAGGTCGGAAACAGCGGATAAATCGCTACCCATTTCCTCGCCTAAAAACCCGCTTTCATCAAAATCGAAATCAAAGTCGAACTCTTCCTTTTTGTCGTCCTGCTCATCCTCGGCATCGCCTTTTTCATCGCTTAAATCAAAGCTTTCCGACAATTCCAGGTCAACCCCATCTTGATCGTCGTCAACTTGCTGCTTCGCTTCAGCCTCAAAATCAAGCAAATTGCTTTCTGTTTGGTCCGGTTCGGAAGCTTCCATGTCGAATTCAATCGATTCCATTTCAGCTGATTTTTGCTGATCGCTTTCCTGATCCTTCGTTTCAGTCAAACCTTCTAGCTCTTCATCATCTAGCTCAGGAAAATTTGCAATATCGACATTTTCAAATTCACTTAGATCGAAATCCAGATCAAAATCATCGTCAGCTTCTGTTGAGGGTGCGCTATCTTGTTGGCCCTCGTTTGCAGCCTCTAAATCAGGGCCGGAAAACTCAATATTGTCCAGCTCATCAAGCTCAGGTTGTAAAACAAGCTCTTCCTCGGATTTGGCTTTTTCAGGGGTGGAATCAAATGCAATTAAATTCTCATCAATTTCAGACCCAATCTCATCCGCCTCTTGCGAACTGAGGTCGGCAGCCGCGGAAGGTGTAATCTCGCCGGCCATCTCCATCACTTTAGACCAAAATGCGCCGTCTTTTTGCATTCCTTGCTGGCTCAGTTCCTCTACATAATGCTCAAAACCTTCTTTATCTTCATTTGCGTAGTAGATTTCCAACAGTTTCAATTTACAGTCATTCCGAGCCGGATAGTCGACGATGGCTTGCCGCATCAACTCTTCTGCTTGTTGATAGCGTCCGTAAGCCAAATAAACATCAGCTTCGGAAATCGGATCGACTTCATTTTGTTCGGTGTCAAAACCGTCGAAATCACTGGGTGTGAATTCACTTAAAAATGAGCTCTCTCCGACTGTTCCTACATCATACGCAGTTGTATCTTCCATTGACGTAACCGCCATATCCAATTCCGAATCAGGCATTCTGATCTCGCTGGATGAGGCGAACATGCTTTCGGTATCTAAAGAGTCTTCATTTTGTCGTTTACGCCACCATAAAAAGCCTAATAAGCCAATTAATAAAAAGGCTAAGCTTCCGGTGATGATTGTGTAACCGCCATCTTCGAAGAGACCGGGTTCGACCTCTTTAGTAGCTTGTTTTTTAGGTTGCGGTTCGGGTTTAGTCGTGGTTTTTGCGTCTTTTACAACCGCTTTAGGTTGTTTGTCAACAAGCGGCGTTTTTTGGTCGACTTCAGTCTGTTGAACTGTTTCAGGTTTATCTTCAACGCCCGCCTCAGTCGGCGTTTTGGTAGGAACAGTTTTTACCGTTTCAGAATCGACAGCCTCTTCGGTTTTTTGATCGCGCAATTGATCTTGCAATGCTGCTAATTCACTATCTTTTACCGACAGCATTTTTTGCATCATCGCCATTTGGCGTTCCATTTTTTCCAACCGGTCCATTAATTGGTCATTAACGCCGCGACTTTCCGCGCCGCCGGAATCTGCTACTAATGGGGGCGAGACTTCCTGTTCTCGATTAGCTGCAATTTGCGCCGAATCGCTGATATCCGCCTCTTCAGGCGCTTCTAATTGGAGTTGGTTGGATAATTCCGGCTCGGCAATTGATGTTGGGCTGTCCGCCGCTGACTTTTTGGAAGCTCCGCGATTTTTCCAAGCCGCATATTGTTGCTTAAATTCTCTACGAGCTTGTGTCTTGGATACTTTTTGAATCTCAGCGACTGACGGTATTTGCAGACGGCGACCGGACATCAAAGCATTGACATTATCTTGATAAAAGGCATTGGGATTGGCCTTATATAAAGCCATCATCATTTGCTCAATGCTCACGCCTGAACCTACAGGGCTAACCCGCTCAGCAACTTTCCAAAGAGAGTCATTTCTCTGTGTGCGAACATATCGGCTACCGCCGATGGGCTCAAATGCTTCAAGTTTTGAATCAGATTCTTGTTGCGTCGCTTGAGTGGTTCCGGCTTGTTGCGCAGGCGTAACAGTTGGGGTCGCCGGCTGATAAGAAGCGGGCGGGTCGACAAGTACGGTAAATTCTCGATAAAGATTACCTGTGCTCCAACTGACTTCCAATAAAAAATCCAGAAAGGGTTCTCTTAAGGTTTCAGTTGAAGTTAATTTTATAACCGTTGAACCGCTTGGCAGTTTAACGGCTTTAAACTTAATTTTCGATAAAAAATGACTCCAGGGTATGCCGGATTGATTGAATTTATCAGGTGATGCAAGCTTAACCTTTATATCATTCAGGGTTTCGCCTGCCGACAAAACCAGTCCGATTTCCGCGCTCAATTTTTGATTAAGCGCAGAATGCATAGTTATTTCGCCTATCCCTAAAGAATGGGCGCTTGCAGGAACCAATAACGAAGCAAACGCCAAAGTCTTAGTTAATTTGCGCACCCATTTCTCCTTCAAAAAAATGACCACCGATGTTTATTAGCAGATAGATTATACTCACCTGTATAAGCTTAGCTTAGATGTAATTTTTTACCAACTCTTCCGCAATTTGTACGCTATTTAATGCGGCGCCTTTGCGAACATTATCGCCAACCACCCATAAATCAATACCTTGGGGATGGGATATGTCTTCGCGTATTCGACCGACAAAGACTTCATCATTGCCGGAAGATTCGGTAACCGCCGTAGGATAACCGCCGTCAACGCGCTCGTCCAAGATTTTTACGCCCGGCGCATTGTTAAGCAGCTCATAAACTTCATCCACTGAAATTTTTTCCCGCGTTTCTATATGCACGGCTTCCGAATGACCAAAAAAAACGGGTACTCTGACCGCCGTCGGGTTAACTTGTATAGATTCGTCGGCAAAAATCTTACGTGTTTCCCAAACCATTTTCATTTCTTCCTTGGTGTAACCGTTTTCCTGAAATACGTCGATTTGCGGTAAAACATTAAAAGCGATTTGTTTGGGGTAAACTTCTGAACTGATCGGTTTACCGTTTAACAAAGCCGCCGTTTGCGAAACCACCTCTTCTATGCCTTGCTTGCCCGTGCCGGAAACCGCCTGATAAGTGCAAACATTGATGCGGCTGATGCCTACTTTGTCTTGAATCGGTTTTAGCGCCACCAACATTTGAATTGTAGAACAATTCGGGTTAGCGATAATGCCGAGATTTTTATAATCAGCCACTTTTTCAGGATTAACTTCCGGCACCACTAATGGAATATCGTCATGGTAACGAAAATGTGAGGTGTTATCAATGACGATGCAACCTGCATCCGCCGCTTTAGGCGCATACTCTGCCGAAATATCGCCCCCGGCTGAAAACAAACCGATCTGCGCTTTTGAAAAATCAAATTCGGCTAAATCCTGAACCGTCAGGGCTTCGCCTTTAAAAGGTATGCGTTTGCCGACTGAACGCTGGCTGGCCAGCGCATAAACATTATTAACCGGAAAACCTCTTTGCTCCAAAATCGACAGCATGGCTTCTCCTACTGCGCCGGTGGCGCCCACTACCGCAACATCATAGGTTTTGGACATTCGCAACCTCAATCATAAATCTGTTTTCTCCAGAAAGTATAAGATAAATAAGGGTTCATTTATTTTGATTAAGTTCAAATATATAAAAATTACCGAATCAAAAATTAAGCCGCAAGTCATCTTCAATGACTTTTTGTGTCATTCAAAGCTTTATTATTATTCAATAAGATAATAAAAAGTTTAAATGTAGCGCATGAAGCTGTAATAAGTATTTTGCATTCTAACAACTTAACAGCAAAAAAGTATAGTGAATAATCTAAAAATTAAGGATTCTAACAACTTCCCCTCAGGTCGCTGAAGCTGCTATCCAGGTTGTTTAAAAAACCGAACTGCATCAATTCGCCAAATACGCAAAAACTTGTCGAGTAATTTCCTCAACTGCGCCCACGCCGGGAATCGACACAAATTTTGACGATTGATTGGGATCAGAATAGTAACCGACCAACGGTTTGGTTTGTTCATGATAAACGCTTAAACGTTTACGAACCGTTGCTTCTTGGTCGTCATCGCGCTGAATCAAAGGTTCGCCGGTTTCATCATCTTTACCTTCTTGTTTAGGCGGATTATATACTAAATGATAACTGCGCCCGGAAGCCGGATGCACCCGCCTACCGGCCATACGTTTGATAATTTCATCATCATCGACAGCGATTTCAATCACATAATCAATTTCGACCTGCATATTCTGCAAACCTTCAGCCTGGGCAATGGTTCTGGGAAAACCATCCAGTAAAAAACCATTTTCACAATCCGCTTCGGAAATACGCTCTTTGATTAATCCGAGAATAATGTCATCTGACACCAAGCCGCCGGCATCCATGATTTTTTTTGCCTCTAAGCCAAGAGGCGTTCCTTCGCGAACAGCCGCTCGCAACATATCCCCGGTGGAAATTTGAGGAATGGCGTATTTTTCTGTGATAAATTGAGCCTGTGTGCCTTTGCCCGAACCGGGGCTGCCTAATAAAATCAACCGCATTTAATACTGCTCCTAAAATTGAATGCATTAAAAATGTATATATTATCCCAAATGTTGCTATGATGCCTGCTAACTTATAGCAACATGTTTTTTTGGAAAGTTTGTGGATTCACAACCAGCCGTTTCAGCCACTGTTAAGTGGTTGAAAACATTTATAATCGAATTTAATATTTGTCCGTTTGCCAGTCAGGTTGAAAGTCAAAACAGCATTCGCTTTCAATTAGTCAAGGAAACGGATGTAGAGAAACGCTTAACTGCGGTAATTGCGGAATATGATTTTCTGGACTCACATCCTGAAACAGCCACAACACTGGTCATCTTTTCAAATGGATTAAGCTGTTTCAATGAATATTTAGACTTTTTTGATATTTCGCAACAATTGCTTATCCAGCGAGGTTATGAGGGCGTTTATCAATTAGCCAGTTTTCATCCGGACTATTGCTTTGCCGGGAGTCATCAGGATGATGCCGCTAATTTTACCAACCGTTCGCCGTTTCCAATGTTGCATATCATCAGAGAAGAAAGCATTGAAAAAGCGCTTCAACACTATCCGAACCCTGAACAAATTCCGGATCGAAATATTGAGTTGACGCGACAGCTTGGCTTAGAAACCTTAAAAAAAATCTTTGCAGAATGTATTAAGAAGACTTGATGAACGGAATTGAACTGACACCGGCATCCATGCCAGAGTGAAAGCTCAATTGCTAAAAAGTTGACGTTTATTGATAATAATCGAATTTTTCTTTCTTTTTAGCTTCCAGCGCCTCTTCCTCTTCTCTTTTCTTCTGTGCTTCCATTTCTTTAATTTTTTCCAGCTCGGCAGCCACCATTGCATCATAATGCCTACGCAAAACAGAGTCTGTCGGTCTGGGCGGCAAATCCAATTTAATTTCTTCCGCTTTTCTCAAACCGCGACGGGTGCGACGATCATTTTCCGCCGCTTCTACCCGCGCCACTTCGACACTACCCAAAAATTCCTGAAACCACTTTTCATTACGCACAGCCGCCATATCTGCATCATTCAAGACTTCGGATTCTTCCGGCATGCTGCCGAATTCTTTTGATTTTTGCAATGCGCTTAAGCAAGCATCTTTATTTCCGCGAATGGCGTGAATGCAGGCCTGATTATACGCTGCGCTGCCTTTTTGAATTTGATCCGCTTTGTTAAAAAAATCCATTGCCTGCTGATATAGCTCGTGTTCCGGCCCCACATCATTGGCTCTCGCCAAATCCATATAAGCCACGCCGCCGTCAATCGCTGCGCCTAAATGAGTGGGTGTAGACAACAAACAATAGGAAAACTTTTCAATCGCGTTTTTATAAAATATTTCTGATTGTTCCGGATTCTTGCCCTTGGCCTCATGCAATAAAGCAAACCCCCAATTATATAAAGCGTCGGCAACCATTAAATCG
Source organism: Methylococcaceae bacterium (assembly GCA_006844585.1). Lineage (GTDB taxonomy): Bacteria > Pseudomonadota > Gammaproteobacteria > Methylococcales > Methylomonadaceae > Methylomarinum. The sequence continues at coordinate 16,852 of SPJM01000237.1, forward strand.
CCGGCGACGACTTTGGAAAAACCTTCATATGCGCTTTGATAAAGCTGTTCCGCCAGAGCCCCTTCGCTTTCGCGCGCTTCAGTAACTCTTTTTTTTGCTGCTTTTAATGTAGCCCCTTTAGAAATAGAACCCAGTAACGACATTCGCGCCTCTCTCAAATTTTTATAATTATCAACATCTCAAAATGCTGTTTAAGGCATTTTTCGGTATTATACGTTAGTTTATTTCAATTGCAGTTCAAAAAAATAATGACCTCATCCAAAACTGACCTGGAAAAGCAAAAAGTTAATCTGGAAACTTCGCAAATAAAATGGCGGGAATTACAACGTTTTTTTGCACAAGGATTAGCAATCTATGTCGCGCCGAAATTAGACTTGGTCGATGTCGCTTACCAATTTTCCAACGACAACAAGCTTGTAGTTCAACAATGGATGGATCAAAATAAAGTTAACCCCGTCTCTGATTCACAGGCCAAATTATGGTTGGAGCAAGATGCTACGGTTTGGGCGGTGGTGGTAAAACCCTGGATTTTGGTTCAGCCTTCGGCTAAATAATCGTTTTTCAGCTTTACATAATGGCGGGCGGAATATTCCAAAAATGCTTTTTCGTCTGCTGTCAAAGGACGTTTTTTTTGAGCCGGCGCACCTACATATAAATACCCGCTTTCCAGACGTTTACCGGAAGCCACCAAAGCGCCTGCTCCGAGCATGACATAATCTTCCAATATCGCATCATCTAAAATAATGGCGCCGATGCCGATTAAACAATAATCGCCGACGGTGCAGGCATGCACAACGGCTTTATGGCCTATCGTCACCCCTTTGCCGATTTTTAAAGGATGCCCTTGCTCAGAATAATCGCCGGCATGAGATACATGTAAAACCGAGCCGTCTTGCACATTGGTTTCAGCGCCGATTGAGATGCTTTCAACATCGCCGCGAATAACCGCCATCGGCCAGACGGAAACATCATCAGCCAGCGTTACATCGCCGATCACATCAGCTGAATCAGCAATATAAACGCGGTCGCCGATTTGCGGTCGGCAATCTTTGTAATTTCTGATTGTCATCAGTATTTCCTTCTTTTTTGAAATGCCGGATATTATATACCTAATTCAAAGCGCTTAATTCATTTGGCGTTTTCTCTATCCAATAGCTATACTTTCCTAAACAAATTGTCTTTAAGACGCGCGGCATTCACAGAAACAAGAGGATATTATGGCTTTATTTGACGGCATTAAGCGCCAACTCCGTTCGGTGGTCGAATGGGAGCATCCGGATCCGAATTTAATTCTGACCTTATGGACGGATAATGGCGATGAAATAAAAAACGCTTCCAAACTCATCGTTGGACCGGGACAAGGCTGTATATTCGTTTATCAAGGCCAAGTCCAAGCCATTATCGAAGAAGAATGTCTAATTAATTTAAAAACCGATAACATTCCTTTTTGGACGACGATCAAAAAATTTATGCAGTTTTTTGAGAGTGAACATAAAGTCGCGATTTATTTTTACCGGAAATCAAAAATCATCGACCAAAAATGGGGTACGGTTTCGCCGATTAAATACGATGACCCGAAATATAATTTTCCGGTGGGTTTAAAGGCTTTCGGTAATTACAGCTACCGAATATATGATGTTAAAGATTTTTTTGTGAATGTCGCTGCCGGTCACAATAATTTTTACGTCGATGATTTTCGGCAAGTCATGTCATCCCGCATTCTGCACCCCATCTCGGATTATTTAGCCGATAGCCAATTCAGCTATGCCGAAATTGACGCCAATCGAGAAGAAATCGCTCAGGGTTTGTCGATAAAGTTATCCATGGCTTTTCGTAAATTGGGCTTTGATATTACTGATTTCCGTATCGAAGGAACCGATTTCGACACCGATACCCAGCAAAGAATCAAACGCATTGCGGACTTAACCGCCGAGGCGCATGCCGCCCAAGCGGCGGGCGTGGACTATTCAAAACTTCAGCATTTGGAAGCCATGCGCGAAGCGGCGCGCAATGAAAGCGGCGGCGCCGGGATGGGTATGGGCTTAGGCGCGGGCATAGGGTTCGGGCAAAACATGGCGCATGCTATGGCCGAACAAAATTCACCGGAAACAAAACCGGAGGCAGACGACCCCATGGCTACGCTCGCTCAATTAAAAAAAATGTTTGAAGCCGATTTAATCTCAGAACAAGAATATAGCGAGAAAAAGAAACAAGTCTTGGATCGATTGTAATGACCCGTTGCCAAAGTTGCTCAGCCCCTTTAGTCGCCAACATCAATTTATGCCGTTATTGCGGAACCCGTAATGATGTCGACCTGCATGGCAAGCATAGTTATCAAATGCACACTCATGCTTCAGATCGCATCTGTCCGGAATGTCAAATTCCCTTGCAAACAATTGATCTGAATTTACACGGCGAGTTTTTGATTGAACGCTGCGATAAATGTTACGGTTTATTTTTTGACCCTGGTGAAATCGAAACCTTATTGGATAGTTCGGTTTCCAATGTTTTTCACATTAATGATGAATTAATGCGCAACATTAACCGGGAGCGCTATCAAGGTCATAAAAAGGTGAAATACCTCAAATGCCCGGTCTGCCAGGTGTTAATGAATCGCAGCAATTTCGGTCATCGTAGCGGTGTCGTTATTGATCGATGTCGGGATCACGGCATCTGGTTGGAAAGCGGTGAAATCAGTCATTTAATGGAATGGAAGAAGGCGGGCGGACAAATGCTTTCCGAGCAAAAAAAGCAGCAAGCTGAAAGCCAACCGGATCGACCCGCCCCTGCTCGTAAATCATCCAATTTCGATTCGATCATGAACAGTCGTCATGATGATATTAATTTGGTGGACTCCGTTTCAGACATGATTTTTCGCTTGTTCGATTAATCAATCCTTACGCCCAAACCGTTAGCGCTGGAGGCGTAAGTACCCAAGTATAATTACCAGGCTCTTAATTCAGTAATTGATCAACGTCATTGCTCATTACGACACGGTTTCTACCGCTCTTTTTAGCGTAATACAACGCCTGGTCAGCCTTTAAAATCATTTCTTCAAGACTGCGGATTCGAGCGTTTTCAGAACTGAACAAACCAATAGATAAGGTCGCTTTCAGTGAGGAATAGCCGTTATTAAAGCGATATTGCTCAACTTTTTCACGCATTCTTTCCGCCCAAAGCATGGCCGCCCGGCGATCAGTGTTTCGCAATAACATGATAAATTCTTCCCCGCCGTAACGCGCCAACAAATCTTCTTTGCGCATCTCGTCCTGCATTAGTTTAGCCAGCTCATAGAGTACGAAATCTCCAGTAGGGTGTCCATATTGATCATTAATCTGCTTAAAGTGATCAATATCCGCCATCACTATGGTCATAGGGTGTTGGCTGCGTTGAAAAAAGGCAAATTCTTCGTCGGCGCGAATAAAGAATGCGCGGCGATTAGAAAGTTTGGTTAACGGATCAGAATTGGCCGCTAAATAAATTGCATGCTCTAGTTCCGCTTCTATTGCATTTTTATATTCAATTTTAATGATGGTGCCGCCTAACCGAATCCGGGTGGCGGCATCAATTAAGCGGCGAGTGATCCGTTGTTCATTGACATAGCTGCCATTAGTCGATTGAAAATCTTCTAAAACAATTTGCTCATTATCGATCACAATCGCGGCATGTTTTCGCGAAACTTTGGAATCAATCAGCTCAATATCCGCTGATTTATCTCTACCCAATATGGTAGAAACCTTGGTTAATGGGAATTGTCGGCCTTGATCCACGCCGGAAACAACAACTAAATAGGGTTTTATTTTTTCCTCCGGCGTCAATTGTCCGCCCAAAATCGACCCCGGAGTTTTTTCTATAATGGTCGTAAAAGGTTCATCTACACGCATAATATTATTTTTAATGTTATATGGTTGATATACTTCACGCTACTCTATACATCGGCTGTGACTTATTAAAAAGAATAGCTAACAGCCTCTCAAAATGGCGGAACCCGCATCACAAAAACGAATAATGAAGCGTGATGAAGTTAAACTTTTCAAGAATCTATGGGTAAAACAAAAACTCTTTTCAGATCATTTGATGGGCTAAAAAATGTTAAAATACCCAGTATTTTAGTCACCAATATCCCACAATCATGAAATCTGTTGAATTACTTTCCCCGGCCGGCACCTTAAGAAACATGCGTTACGCTTTCGCATTCGGCGCTGATGCGGTTTATGCCGGGCAGCCGCGTTACAGTTTGAGAGTGCGCAACAATGATTTTTTGGAACAGAATCTGGCCAAAGGCATAGAAGAGGCGCATGCTCTGGGGAAAAAATTTTTTTTAGCGGCCAATGTGATCCCGCATAATTCGAAAATTAAAACCTTTATGAAGGACATGGAGCCGATCATCGCCATGCAACCGGATGCCTTGATTATGGCCGACCCCGGACTGATCATGATGACTCGCGAACAATGGCCGGACGTGCCGATTCATTTATCGGTGCAAGCCAATACCGTCAATTACGCCAGTGTGAAGTTCTGGCAAACAATGGGCGTTGAACGCATTATTCTTTCTCGCGAACTGTCGCTGGATGAAATTGAAGAAATTCGTCAACAATGTCCGGATATGGAACTGGAAGTTTTTGTTCACGGCGCATTATGCATCGCCTATTCAGGACGCTGCCTGCTGTCCGGCTATTTCAATCATCGCGACCCCAATCAAGGCACTTGCACCAATTCCTGTCGTTGGAAATACGATACCTTGCCGGCGCATGAAAATGCGGAAGGCGATTATGTATTGGATAGCGCCGCTTTATCGCCGACTGATTTAAGCCATGCTAACTGCGGCGGCGGTGAACGTCATCCTTTGGCGGATAAGGTTTATTTTCTGGAAGAAGAAGGCCGGAAAGGTGAGTTGATGCCGGTGATGGAGGATGAAAACGGCACCTATATTATGAATTCCAAAGACTTGCGGGCTATTGAGCATGTCCAACGCTTGGTGGATATTGGCATCGACAGCTTAAAAATAGAGGGCCGCACCAAATCGCATTTTTATGTCGCCAGAACCGCACAGACCTATCGGCAAGCGATTGACGATGCTTTAGCGGGTCGCGAATTTCAACCGCAATTATTAGGCGTTTTGGATAACTTAGCCAATAGAGGCTATACCGACGGTTTCTATCAACGTCACCATACCCAGGAATATCAAAATTACATTACCGGCTATTCAAAAAGTCACCAGCAACAATTTTGCGGTGAAATCAGCCATTATGATCCGGAAAGCGGTTTAGCTGATATTAAAGTCAAAAACAAATTTGCAGTCGGCGATAAATTGGAAATAATACTGCCGGAAGGCAATCAAAATGTCATCGTCGAACATATGGAAGACATGCACGGACATCAGATGGAAGAAGCCGCCGGCGGCGGTTATGAAGTGAGAATACCGTTGCCGCCTGTTACCGGAAATCACGGTTTGTTAGCGCGTTATTTTCAAACTTGAAAGACAGACTAAAGGGACTA
>SPJM01000238.1 GCA_006844585.1 Methylococcaceae bacterium
CATTCATCTCTATACAACTATAATAAACCTTGCAGAAAAAACGCATGTGCTTACAATCACATTTCCTATTAATCGCTTTGAAATCAATTAACATCCCGCCTAGTGTTTCCCTACCGCCCCTGTTGTTTATCAGCTATACTAAACAGCTAAGTTAACGGCTAATTACAGTATTTTATCCGCATGAAACTCCATTTGTTTCAAAAAAACATTTATCAAACCCCTCTCATGCATGGCTGTTGCAACCCCGACACTTAAACAATTTAAACTTTTTGGCAATTTGCCGGATTCTGTGATTGAACAGCTTTGTCAATACGCCACGCTTAGCGAAGCTCCACGGCGTAAAGTCGTGATGCAAAAAGGGGAGATCTCGCATTCGCTTGGTTTGTTATTAGACGGTAGACTGCAAGGCGTGGATATGACCCTTGATGGCCATGAAGCTGGTTTGTATTTTATTGAACCCAATGATTTTTTTGGGGAATTATCCGTAATAGATCAAAAACCGGCGCCGGAATTTGTTATCTCACTGTCTCCGGCGCGTTTCATCATGATTCCCGCCAACATTATTCAAAGATTGATAAAACATTCGCCGGAAGTATCCGCCATCATTAATGAACGACTGGCTCAGCGGCTTAGAGAGTCAATTTCCCAACGCGCATTGCTGGCTATGCCGACGCCCCTGCAAAGAATTTGCGCACAATTATTGAAAATGTGCCAAGGCACTAAAGAAAAGGGCATCATTATCGCCCATGCGCCCACTCATCAGGAACTCGCGATCATGGTCAACGTTACTCGCGAAACAGTGACGCGAACATTTCAAAAGCTCCAAAAACAAGGCATTATAAAACGTAACGGCAATATTCTGGTCATCAATAATGTCAACTATATCAACGAAGTCGCATCAGGAACAGATAACTCACAGACTGAGAAAAAATAAAGACAAAGCCGGGTTAAAAATAACTCGCCAACAAGTCTTCCCATGACGGTAAGGCGAATTGATAGCGCGCGGTAATTTGCCGACAATCCAGTACTGAATAACTCGCCCGCTTTGCCGGTGTAGGATATTGCTCTGTTGAAATCGGCTTAATCTCAGCCAATGCCTGCTCTCCCGTCGGATCAGCCATTTGCTTTTTTATCGCACAAGCAAAATCGTACCAAGTGGCTTGCCCGTCGGCCGTCAAGTGATAAACAGCGGATTCGAACCGGTCAGCGGCGCGCTCTTCAAATGCTTTTTGCACAATCTCGACAGTTCTGGAAGCTAGAAATTTTGCCGATGTCGGAGTTCCCAGTTGATCGCTGACAATGCCCAATTGCTCCCTCTCGCTTATTAAGCGCAGCATACTGTTTAGAAAGTTATGTCCGGTACGACTATAAACCCAAGCAGTTCTCAAAATCAAATATTCGCCGCCAACTTTTTGGACGGCCAATTCGCCGGCCAGCTTACTGCGCCCATAGATATTAATGGGGTTGGTTTGGTCAATTTCCAAGTACGGCTCATGCTTGGCGCCGTCAAAAACATAATCAGTGGAATAATGAATAAATAACGCGCCTTTTTTTTTGGCAAATTCAGCCAAAACACCCGGTGATTGCGCATTAACAGCATATGCCAAATCAGGCTCGCTTTCCGCCTTATCAACAGCTGTATACGCCGCCGGATTAATAATGACATCCGGCTGAAAGCGCTCCAGCCTTTCCAATAAGCGATCCGGTTGCGATAAATCAGCCACTTGTCGATCAACAGCAATGATCTCGCCGAGATTTCGTAATTGTATCTGTAATTCAGCGCCGATTTGACCACTTACGCCGGTGAGCAAAATTTTCATTAAGGATAGGTTTCCGCATTACTAAATAAAGACGCTGAACGGTCTTTTTCTGAAAGTTGAATCGACTGCATATCCGGCCATGCTATGGCTAACTCCGAGTCATTCCAGAAAATACCCCGCTCATATTCAGGCGCATAGTACTCAGTTGTTTTATAAAGAAAATCAGCGCTTTGCGACAACACTAAAAAACCATGCGCAAAACCTTCCGGCACCCATAACTGCCTATGGTTTTCCGCCGTCAATTCAACGCCGACCCATTGCCCAAAGGTTGCGGAAGAGCGCCTGACATCAACAGCCACATCAAAAACCCTCCCCTGCACAACACGCACTAATTTTCCTTGAGGTTTTTCAATTTGATAATGCAAACCTCTCAACACTCCCTTTGCCGAGCGCGAATGATTATCTTGCACAAAGCCACGCTCAATTCCCAGCGCTTGCTCAAATTGAGCATGATTAAAACTCTCCAAAAAGAAACCGCGTTCATCGCCAAATACCTTAGGCTGAAGAATTTTCACTTCAGCGATTTTAGTATCAATAACTTCCATTTCAGATAACCTTTTTATCCAACAATTGTTGGATATATTTTCCATAATTATTTTTACTCAATGGCTCCGCCAATGCCATTAATTGTGTATCATCAATCCAGCCTTGACGCCAAACAATTTCTTCTATGCAAGCCACTTTCAATCCTTGTCTTTGTTCTATTGTTTGAATAAATTCCCCCGCATCAATCAGCGAGTCATGGGTGCCGGTATCCAGCCAAGCCATTCCTCTCCCCATCATTTCAACGGATAATTGTTTTTGCTCCAAATAGCGCCTGTTAACATCCGTGATTTCCAATTCCCCCCGCGCTGACGGCTTTATGGATTTGGCAATTTCAATCACCTGATTATCATAAAAATAAAGCCCGGTGACCGCATATCTCGATTTTGGTTGAGCAGGCTTTTCCTCAAGAGAAATTGCTCTCCCCGACTCATCAAACTCAACCACGCCGTAACGCTCAGGATCCTGAACAGGATAAGCAAAAACAGTACCACCTTCAGTTTTCGAGGCGGCGGACTTCAATTGTTTTTCGATATCGTGCCCATAAAAAAGATTATCGCCTAGCACTAATGCGCAATTATCGCCGCCTATAAAGCTCTCGCCAATAATAAACGCTTGCGCCAAACCGTCCGGCGAAGGCTGCACCGCATATTGAAAAGAAACGCCCCATTTTTGCCCATCGCCCAACAATTGTTCAAAACGCCCAATATCTTCCGGCGTAGAGATAATCAAAATCTCGCGTATACCCGCCAATAGTAAAATACTGAGCGGATAATAAATCATTGGCTTATCATAAATAGGCAATAATTGCTTGGAAACAGTCAAAGTGACCGGATGTAAACGCGAACCGGCACCGCCGGCTAAAATAATGCCTTTCATTAGCGATCCTTTAAACCTAGCCTTTCACGACGATAACTACCAGATTGAATATCCTCACACCAGCCCGGGTTTTCTAAATACCAAATAATCGTTTTGCGAATGCCGGTAGAAAAATCTTCATCAGGCTCCCAGTCCAATTCCGAACGAATTTTGTCGGCGTCAATTGCATAGCGCATATCATGACCCGGCCTATCCGTAACATAAGTAATCAACTGTTGATATTCGCTAATACCTTCCGGGTGTTGAGGACGGAGCTCATCCAACAGCGAACAGATTGTTTTCACCACCTCAATATTGGTTCGTTCATTGCGTCCGCCGATGTTATAAGTTTCTCCCGACTTACCCTTGGTCACCGCCAGCCACAACGCTTTTGCATGATCTTCAACATACAACCAATCGCGAATTTGATCACCTTTTCCATAAACCGGCAACGGCTTTCCTTCCAAAGCATTAAGAATAATCAACGGTATCAACTTTTCCGGAAACTGATAGGGTCCGTAATTATTTGAACAGTTAGTGACAACCACCGGCAGACCGAAAGTTCTGTGCCAGGCTCTCACCAAATGATCGGAGCTTGCTTTACTGGCCGAATAAGGGGAGCTGGGATCATAGGCGGTGGTTTCTTGAAACAAGCCTTCCTCACCCAAACTACCGTAAACCTCATCCGTTGAAATATGATGAAATCGAAACGCTTGTTTTTTTTCCGCCGCCAATTCAGACCAATATTGACGAGCGGCCTCCAATAACACCGAAGTACCGACGATATTAGTTTCAATAAATTCCGCAGGCCCATCTATGGAGCGGTCGACATGAGATTCGGCCGCCAGGTGCATGATAATATCCGGCTGATATTGCGCAAACAATTTATTAATCGCCTGAGCATCGCAAATATCCACCTGCTCGAATTGATACCGCGAGCTATCTGAAACCGGCTGCAAGGAAGCCAAATTACCCGCATAGGTTAATTTGTCGATGTTAACAATAGAGTGATCGGTTTCGCTTATTAAATATCGGATCAAAGCAGAGCCGATAAACCCCGCGCCGCCTGTAATAAAGATTTTCATTTTACCTTTGCCTCTAATTTAGGCTTTAGAGATAATTCCTCTTTCCACCATCAGATTGATCACTGCGTCCACACTCTTATCCAGCGCCAATTCATGAGTATCGACAACCAAGTCCGGCTTATCAGGCTCTTCATAAGGTGAGCCTATTCCGGTAAAAAAAGGAATTTCACCGGCCCGCGCTTTTTTGTACAAACCTTTGACATCGCGTTGCTCACAAACTTCAATCGGGCATTGACAATAAATCTCTAAGAAGTCTCCATGCGGCATCAACCGGCGAGCACCGTTCCGGTCTTCGCGAAAGGGAGAGATAAAAGCCGTCAAAGTAATGACCCCAGCCTCAGCCAGCAATTTAGCCACCTCGCCAATTCGCCTGATATTTTCAACCCGGTGATCATCGCTAAACCCCAAATCGTTACACAAACCGTGCCTGACGTTATCGCCATCCAAAACAAAGGTGGAAACCTTCATTGTGTGCAAACGCTCTTCCACCGCATGTGACAGCGTCGATTTACCGGAACCGGATAAGCCGGTAAACCACAACACAGCGCTCTTATGTTTATGCAAGGCTTCGCGATCTTTACGCGTCACTGTGGCGTTATGCCAAACCGTATTATTGCTTTTCGAGGTCATATCATTGTCAGTCATAAAGAATACTTTTGGTCAAATGCGGCGATAAAATCCGCCAACATATCTTGGGTTAATTGGTTGATGCCGGCCGCAGCCTTTCTACCACCCCCACCTGGAAAGGAAGCGCATAATTCATCGGCGCCGGTTTTGTTTTGCAAAGGCGCGCGAACACTGACAACATACCCTCCCTGCTTATGATGCGATAAAACAGCGTGCGCCCTGGCCGGATACTCATTAGCCAAATCATTGCTAAAAACGCCGCTGACCCGCCGCGCCCATTTTTCGTCCGGCAAAATGTAAACCGCTACCGCCTCATTGGAATATTCCGGAGCAATCTCCCCGGCCAGATTCATGTCGGTCTGATAGCCGTCAACCAACTGCTGGAAGAAATCATTTTGTTGTTTGATGAACTCGAAAGGACTTTGATAAGCGCTCAGTGTTTTGTATAACTGCTCCGGCTTAAACAATAAATCATCTAAAGAAGCGCCATAGCTATTGTAATTGATACAAACGCCCAAGGTTTGCAGCTGCTGCAACTGTTCTTCGCTAAGCTGTAAAGGCTTGGCCGCTTCAACTGCAACGCTATTCAAATTATCGCCGAAAGCCGCAGTAACCGCCCAGGGTAAATATCGGTGTTGCAAGTACTCGCTCACTAAAAGACTGGTGCAAGTGGTAGGCGCAGTATCGATAATCGCATTAAGTTTTGAGTGTTGAGGAATATCGCCGGACTGATGATGATCCACATAAAAAACTTCCGCCCCGCTATTCAACGCCGATTTCAGTCCTTGCTGATTTTTCAACATGGAAATATCCAACACAGTAATTTTATCGCCTTGCCTGGCATCCACTTTATCTAACAGCTGTATATCTCTTTTTACGCCTGTAATTAAAACCGAATCAGTCGGCTCCGCCAACCTCAATTGAATTAATGCGCAAATTCCATCGGCATCGCCATTAAAAACATCTATATCCATAATTTAAATTTTTATTTGTAAATAGACAGAAGAATACTTAGGAACGGGAATGAAATAAATTGGGCATTTGGCGCAGGATTTTTTTTCGTATTCAAGGCGCACAAACAGGCGCATAGCCAGCTATGTAACTGTTTGTGCAACGCCGAAGACGAGAAAAAAGACAAGCCAATGTTCAAGTTATTTCATGCACGTTCCTCAATTCCTATGGCATTGACCCACTGCCGCCATTCATCTTACTAAAGTATGACGCACTTTAAAACCGCCGCTCTGACAATTATTCAATAATCCAGCAACAAATCCAATTTATAATAGACTTAATCTACCTCGTCAATATGACAAAGCATGAATAAATACAATATTACGCTTATGACTCATGCATAATTGTCAGGACTGAGGATGAAATAAAACCCGAAACTAGCGTAGGATTTTTGTTCAGGTTCAAGGCGTGGAAATAGGCGCATAGCAAGCTATGTAACTATTTTCACAACGCAGAAACTGGGCAAAAAGACAAGTTAGTTTCGGGTTTTATAAAATTCTCAGTCCTTATTAAGATCTGGTTTTTAAAATTTCATTACGGAGCACTCAATAATGATCCCTGTGATACTTTCCGGCGGTTCCGGCACCCGCTTATGGCCTCTATCGCGCAGCCTACACCCCAAACAATTTTTACCTTTGGTCTCCGAAAACACCATGGTTCAGGAAACCCTGTTAAGACTGCAAGGATTAAGCGACTTAAAATCGCCGCTCGGTATTTGCAATGAAAGCCATCGCTTTATGATGGCCGAACAACTACGTGAAATTAACGCCAATGCTTCCGCCATCATCCTCGAACCGGTCGGCAGAAATACCGCGCCCGCTGTTGCTTTGGCCGCATTAAGCGCAGATTCTCCGGAAGATGTTTTATTAGTGCTTCCAGCCGACCATGTAATCACTGATGCGCAGGCGTTTCAGCAGGCCGCCGCCCAGGCTCGAATATTGGCCGAACAAGACTATTTAGTGACCTTCGGCATCGTACCGGACAGGCCTGAAACCGGTTATGGCTACATCAACGCCGGTCAAGCCATCAATGAGAATAGTTATCAGGTGGCCAAATTCGTTGAAAAACCCGACCTGGAAACAGCCAAGCGATACCTGGCCGACGGGCTGTTCTATTGGAACAGCGGCATGTTTGCCTTTAAAGCCAAACGGTTCTTACATGAATTGGAAAAATTTCAACCGGAAATATTAAGCGCCTGCCGCAAATCTTTACAAGGAAAAGAACGCGATTTGGACTTCATAAGACTGGATGAAGAAGCATTCCGCGCTTGTCCGTCAGACTCGATTGATTATGCTGTTATGGAACATACCACAAGAGCAGTCATGATTCCTTTGGACGCCGGTTGGAATGATGTCGGCTCCTGGTCAGCTTTGTGGGATGTCACTGATAAAGACGACCAGGGCAACGCCATTAAAGGCGATGTCTTCGCTTTTGACACCCGCGATTCTTTTTTGCATTCCAGCCATCGCTTGATCACAACCCTAGGGGTAGACAACCTGGTGGTAATCGAAACCGATGACGCTTTACTGATCGCCGACAAAAACAAAGTCCAAGACATCAAACAGATTGTCGACACCCTCAAGCAGCAGCAACGCAGTGAAATTGATATTCATGAAAAAGTCTATCGACCCTGGGGTTATTATCATTTAATTGAACGCGGAGAACGCCACCAAACTAAACGCATCGTCGTCAAACCGGGGGCTAAATTATCTTTGCAAAGACACCATCATCGCGCTGAACATTGGATCGTCGTCAAGGGCACAGCTCTAGTCACCAAAAACGATGAAGAATCATTGATTACCGAAAACCAATCCACTTATATACCGCTGGGCGTCACCCATTGCTTAAAAAATCCTGGCGTAATTCCTTTGGAAATCATCGAAATACAATCCGGCAGTTATTTGGGTGAAGATGATATTGTTCGTTTTCAAGATGATTACGGACGATCGTAAACCTTTAAATTGTTATCTCAAAAAATCAAATATCATTCCAAGCGCTCAAAACAGACCCACTATTTCTAGCGCCTCAACTCTTAAATAACTAATATATTCGGTATATTCGGGCGCAGGCTAAAGCCTGCGCCCCACTTTTATCAATTATTCATGTGGCGAGGTACTAGTGACTACCAGTCTTTCAATTTAAAACGCTTCCATTTGGCCTTAAATTTTTCTTTATCGTTGAAATACATAATCACTAAAAAAACAAGCGGCCAAAGTAATAAAACTAAAGCTTTAGTAATAAAAGCAAAACTCATGCGCACATCCCCTTTCTCAATCCAGAATTGTTACAATATAACGAAACTTTAACATCATCCGACTTCTATTGTATGAAATTTTCTTTTGAAATCGTCCCTCGAACTCAACAGGCGTTTAGCCAACAATACATCTTTGCACAAGGCTTAGGATCAACATTCAACATGATTAATGTACCGGATATTCAACGCTTTTCCATTCGCAGTTGGGAAACCGGCAGCCAAATTGATCAGCAACAATATCAATTTATTCCGCATTTTAGAGCGATTGATTTTGATTTAAGATCCGGCGATATTTTCCAGCTCATCGAAAAATTTCAATTACAGCATATTTTGATTGTTACCGGCGACCCGCCGGAAGGTTTGAAAGGTAATTTCCACAACACCAATGTCTTGGACATGATTCGTGCGGTCAAAAGCCGATTTCCACAATTAATAGTTTATGCCGGGTTTGACCCACACAGAAACGGCGTTCAAGACGAATGTCAATATATCCGCCGCAAAGCGGACGCCGGTGTAGATGGATTTTTCTCGCAACCGTTTTACGACCTACGGATGATTGAAATATATGCCGAACAAATGCAAGGATTGGAAACTTTTATCGGTTTAAGCCCGATCACCACCCAATCATCCCAGCAATACTGGGAAGTAAAAAACAAAGTCCAATTCCCGTCCAATTTTAGACCGGATTACGACTGGAACATTGAATTCGCCAATCAAGCCATCGCTTTAGCCAGAGACATGAATATGAATATTTATTTTATGCCGATACGCATAGAACTTGACAAATATTTCGGGCAAATTAAATTCAATTAATCTGCAACTTGCGCAAGATGCTTTATTTTCTGTTTCAGCATCCGCCGCTTAACTCGCAGGGTGCGCACAGCGCACCCTGCGTGCATTCAAATTCATTGACTGTTCAAAAAATCCCTTACCAGGTATAACCCGGCAATAGTGCGCGCTTCACTGCACTCGCCTGAAGCCAATAATTTATCCAGCGCGTTTAATTTCCACGGCACCACTTCCAATTCTTCCGGTTCGTCGCCCGGTAATTTTTGCGGATATAAATTCGAAGCAATCACCACATCTATATCATGCTCCATATAAGAGGGCGCCAAAGATAGTTTAGTCAGCCACTGCAATTCATCAGCGCCGTACCCCACTTCTTCCTGTAATTCTCGATTCGCCGCCATCAGCGCATCCTCGCCCGCCTCCATTCGACCTTTCGGCAAACCTAACTCATACTTCTCTAATCCTGCGGCATATTCCCGAACTAACAGCACTGTCTCATCATCCAGCAACGGCACAATCATCACCGCGCCAAAACCGCCTGCTCGAATCAATCGCTCATATTCACGCCGCTCGCCGTTAGCAAATTGCAAAGACAAACCTTCAATACAAAACAAACGGCTTTTAGAAACAATCGATTTATGTAAAATTTTAGGTAGAATCGACATTTTGCTTATCATATTAACTATTTTCGTTTATAGCTTACTCTTCTCATGATTAATTGGAAACAAATAGATACCGTCCTGCTGGATATGGACGGCACATTATTGGATTTAAATTTCGACAACCACTTTTGGAAACAATTTGTTCCCGAACGTTATGCCGAAAAAAACCGCATAACGATTGAACAAGCCAAACGTCAATTAGAACCTCAATTGAAAGCAATGGAGGGACGTTTGGAATGGTATTGCCTGGACTATTGGAGTGAGCAATTGGCATTAAATATGCTTGAATTGAAACAGGAAATCGCCGAATTGATCAGCATACTCCCGCATGTCGTCGATTTCTTAAGCGAATTACGGCAAACAAAACGGCGGGTATTGTTGGTCACAAACGCTCACCGCGATACATTGGGTTTGAAACTGGAAAAAACTCGTCTACACGCCTTTTTTGACGACATTGTCTGCTCTCACGATTTCGGTATGGCGAAAGAGCAACAGGGTTTTTGGCAAACTCTGCAAAATCAACATGTCTTTGATAAAAACAGCACATTATTTATTGACGACAGCATACCGGTGCTTAAATCCGCACAACAATTCGGCATAAAGCACCTGGTAGCCATCAGTAAACCCGACAGCAGACTATCAAAAAGAAATATTATTGATTTTCCGGCGATTGAGGACTTTCGGGAACTGATGCCGATTGAGTAATCCGTTTCTCGGCAACCGGTTTTTTAACGCTTTTTTGACTTCGTCTTTCAGGCTTTTTAATCTCTTTAGCCAGTAAATCATCATGAATCGACTCCACCGGCACTTTATGACCGATATATTCCTCTATATCCGGCATTGAATAGGCATATTCTTCGCAAATAAAACTAATCGCTTCGCCACTGGCTCCGAATCGCGCGGTGCGTCCGATGCGATGCACATAGTCCTCAACATCTTGCGGCAAGTCATAATTAAAAACATGAGAGACATCCGGAATGTGCAGACCCCGGGCCGCCACATCGGTCGCCAACATCATAGTCACTTTATTTTCCTGAAAATCGTTTAATAAGCGCTGCCTTTTTTCTTGCGGCACATCGCCGCTCAACATGGCGGTTTTATATCCGTTCGCCAGCAGATACCGATTCACTTTTTCAACATCTCGCTTGGTGTTGAGGAAAACAATGCAACGCTGAGGCTGATTACGCTCCAGCAATCCTAATAATAAAGGTATTTTCTGCTCATTAGACGGACAATAGGCAAGTTGTTTAATAGCGTTAGCGGTTCTCCGTTCAGCCTCAATTTTAACGATTACCGGATTATTCATATGCTCATAAGCTAACTCGGTAACTTTGTAAGACATTGTCGCGGAAAACAGCAAATTCAAGCGTTTTTCCGGCGGCGGCATTCTTCGCAATAAAAACCGAATATCTTTGATGAAGCCCAAATCGAACATCCTGTCCGCCTCATCCATCACCATCACTTGAATATTATTCAAGGTAAAGGCGTTTTGTTTATAAAAATCAATAATCCGACCCGGCGTCCCGATGATCACATCGTTATTGCCCTTGATGGTATTTAATTGTTTTTTATAATCCGTGCCCCCGTAAATCAAAGCAAATTTAAGATTCAAATAAGCGCTTAACAACAAGGCATCTTTATGAATTTGTATCGCCAACTCACGCGTCGGCGCGATAATAATTGCTCGGGGGTTTTTTATTTTTTCACTTTCATCATTAATTAATTGCTGAAAAGTCGCCAATAAAAAAGCCGCCGTTTTGCCGGTTCCGGTCTGCGCCTGACCCGCCACATCCCTACCCCGCAACAATAACGGCAATGATCGATCCTGTATCGGCGTACAATTAATGAAGTCAGCTTCGTTCAAACCCTTGATAATAGAAGCTGAAAGCTCTAAATTACTAAAACGCGTCTCTGTTAAATGTGATTTTTTCATAGCCTAATAGGATAACTTAAAAATGAAAATCACTGAAATAGATTGACAAAATATCTAATCCCGACCTATAGTTCATATTTTTATAATTTTGGAGAATAACGTGAGTGACCTAGTCCTTCATGTATCTGATGCAGAGTTTAGCGATTCAGTATTGAAAGCCGACGGCCCTGTCCTAATTGACTACTGGGCTGAATGGTGTGGTCCCTGTAAAATGATTGCACCGGTACTTGATGAAGTGGCCGCTGAATACCAAGGCAAATTAACAGTGGCTAAATTGAATATTGATGAAAACCCGCAAACACCAGGTCATTATGGCGTTAGAGGCATCCCTACGCTAATGATCTTTAATAATGGCGAAGTGGAAGCCACTAAAGTCGGCGCATTAACTAAGTCTCAACTGACTGATTTCATCGATAGCAATATCTGATCACCGTTATTTCATGCGGGTCCTCACAAAAAACTTGGACGGACCCGTATTTTAAGCTATAATCCCAACGTGCCGATTCCAGTGCGCTCAAAAAATAACGTCTGAGCCGTATCCAAACAATTAAACCCGTCTGCAGTTAACGGCTATCTGCCGTATTGCGATTTTTCTTTATTCCTCTCTTTAGAACATGAATCTTACCGAGTTAAAACTTAAACAAATCAGTGAAATCATATCCATAGCCGAATCACTAGGCTTAGAAAATATCGCCAGAGCCCGAAAACAAGAACTCATCTTTTCCATTTTAAAAAAACAAGCCAAAAGCGGTGAAGATATTTTCGGCGATGGCGTTCTGGAAATCCTGCAAGATGGCTTCGGCTTTCTCAGAACGCCCGGCAGCTCCTACCTGGCGGGGCCTGACGACATCTATGTTTCGCCCAGCCAAATCAGGAGATTCGGCTTGCGCACCGGCGACACTATCAGCGGTAAAATCAGACCACCAAAAGATAATGAGCGTTATTTCGCCATGCTCAAAGTTGAAAAAATTAACTTTGAAGCGCCGGAACACGCTAAACACAAGATTCTATTTTCCAACCTCACGCCGCTCTTCCCCAACCAACGTTTCCGCTTAGAACAAGGCAACGGCTCCAGCGAAGATTTAACCGGTCGCATTATCGATTTAGTCGCCCCCATCGGCAAGGGTCAACGTGGCCTGATTGTATCGCCGCCAAAAGCCGGTAAAACGATGATCATGCAAAGCATCGCCCATGCGATTGCTGAAAACAACCCTGAATGTTACCTGATCGTACTATTGATTGATGAGCGACCCGAAGAAGTCACGGAAATGGAGCGCTGCGTTCGCGGCGAAGTGGTTTCCAGCACCTTTGACGAACCCGCCACCCGCCACGTACAAGTGGCCGACATGGTGATCGAAAAAGCCCGCCGCTTAGTCGAACATAAACACGATGTGGTTATATTGTTAGATTCAATTACACGGTTGGCGCGCGCTTATAACATGGTCGCCCCGTCTTCGGGCAAGCTACTTTCAGGGGGCGTGGACGCCAACGCCTTAGAAAAACCAAAAAGATTCTTCGGCGCGGCTCGTAATATTGAAGAAGGCGGCAGCTTGACCATTATTGCAACGGCATTGGTCGAAACCGGCTCCCGTATGGACGAAGTTATCTACGAAGAGTTTAAGGGCACCGGCAATATGGAACTGCATTTGGAACGCAAAATTGCCGAAAAACGCATCTATCCGGCCATTAATATCAATCGCTCCGGCACTCGCCGTGAAGAATATCTGGTTGATCCGGAAGAGTTGCAAAAAACCTGGATTCTGCGCAAAATACTACATCCAATGGATGAGATGGCCGCCTCTGAATTTATACTCGGCAAACTCAAGGACTTTAAAACCAACGAAGAGTTTTTCATATCCATGAAACGTTAACCCAGCCTTGTGTTAGTCGTGCATAAAATATATTTTTCTAATTACCAATCACTTACAAACATTACCCACAAAACCGGGTAATTGACGATCATTGATGAGTTACCCAAACAGCGAAGAAATTGCTCAATTCGTTAAAGAAGACCTCGGGGCGGGAGATGTAACCGCCGCCATTATTCCCGCAGAAACCCAGGCAACGGCGACAGTCATCACCAGAGAAGCCATGACAGTCTGCGGTCAACAATGGTTTGAAGCGGTTATCTATCATATCGATGCTCAAATTGTCATCGACTGGCAAGTCGAAGAAGGCCAGAAGGTGGATAAAGACGCCTTATTATGCAAGCTTACCGGCTCGGCGCGGCATTTGCTGACCGCCGAAAGAACCGCCCTCAATTTATTGCAGACTTTAGCGGCCACCGCCAGCATAACTCGCCGCTATGCCGATGCCGTTAAAGGCACCGGCTGTAAGATTCTAGACACCCGAAAAACCCTGCCCGGCCTGAGAAAAGCACAAAAACACGCAGTTAAATGCGGCGGCGGCTATAATCACCGCATGGGCTTATTTGATGCCGTATTAATTAAAGAAAATCATATTATCGCCGCCGGTTCAATCGATAAGGCCATATCCATTGCGCGCCAAACCAGCGACGTCATGATTGAAGTAGAAGTTGAAAACTTATCCGAATTTCAACAAGCATTAGCGGCAAAACCCGACCGAATTATGCTGGATAACTTCTCGCGGGAAGATATGAAAACAGCAGTTTCTATTAATAATAGCGCTGTTGAACTGGAAGCTTCCGGCAATATCACTTTAGCAACCATACGCAGCATTGCCGAAACCGGCGTCGATTATATTTCCGTTGGCGCATTAACCAAAAATGTTAACGCCATTGACTTATCCATGCGCATTCAATTAAATCATGAGTAAAGTTGATATTGAAGAAACCTTAAAACTGATCACTCACGGCGTTTATGTCATAGCCGTCAAAAACGGCGAATTGGAAAACGCCTTCACTGCCGCCTGGGCGATGCAAGTTTCTTTCAACCCGGTATTAATATGTTTCAGCATCAACCCGGAACATTATTCCTATCACCTGCTTGAAGCCGGAAAGGTCTGCACTATCAATGTACTGAGCAAACAACAGATGGATATTGCCCAACATTTCGGAACCCCCGGACTCAAAGATAAAATGGATTGCTATGAATGGCGCGCGGCGACAACCGGCGCCCCCGCATTAACTGATGCAGTCGGCTTTCTCGACTGTAAGCTCAGCCATTTCTGCGATGCCGGCGATCATAAATTAGCCGTTTGTGAAGTCGTTGACGCCGCCATCAATAGAAAAGCAGAAGTGATGCTATACAGCGACACCGGCGACATGGACGGTAGCAGCGAACTTTATGACTCCGAATAGGTTTCGCTTTCACCCAACCGCCCTCTTTATCTTTAGCCTAAGCATACCCAATAAACGCTTGACCAAGCTCTAATAACACGTCCCTGCCGCTCAGTCACCCACTCCAGCAGCTCCTTATCCTCCCTGATCACGGAAATATATATCATTCTCATCAAATTAGCTTTTGCTCCGCATAATTTGCAAAGAGTATAATACGCACTTTTTATAGTTATAATCACCTGGAGAATAATTAGATGTGTTGGAGTGGTGAAGCGTCGGGCGTTTTAGCCGTCGCAGGTTTAAGTACAGCAGCCTATGTCGCCTATAAAGGCGAATCCAAAGAGCTGTGGATTCCATTAACTTATTTTGCCTTAATGGAATTATTGCAAGCATTTACCTATATATATATTGATGAATGCGATAGTCCGAATAATCAGATATTAACCCTGTTTGGCTATTTACATATAGCCTTTCAGCCTTTTTTCGCCAATATGGTGGCGATGTACTTTATTCCCGAAGAAGTCAAACTAAAAATAAGAACAACTGTATACACAATTTGCGCAATGGGCGCAGTAGCGATATTGGTAAAAATGTTTCCCTTTGATTGGGCGGGACAGTGCGTGATCGGCACCGAAGGTTTTTGTGGACCCACCACCTGCTCTGTATCCGGCGCTTGGCATATTGCCTGGCAAATTCCCTTAAACGGAATAATGTCAACGCCTCAAGAGTGGTTATTTGGTTTCAATTGGGGATTACACGCCTTCTCGTACATCATCGTAGCATTTTATCTGCCTCTCCTTTATGGCTCATGGCGCTTTGTCGGCTTCCATTATTTAATTGGCCCTTGGATATCAGATGTAACTACGGACGACCCTAATGAATATGCCGCCGTGTGGTGCTTGTTTTCAATCGCTTTATGCGTCTCAGTGATCAAGACGCCAATAAGAAAATATCTGCATGTACGCAAATGGCCGTTATACAAATATTTGGTGAAAGGATAAAACTGGAGGGCATAGCAGGATGGAAAACCATCCTGCCACAGACTTAAATCAAAAAGATACTATCAAACTTTAATTATAAGTAGCCTTCAATTTTGTCAAACCTTGAATCAGCGTCATATAAGTTTTCTTTTGCTTGGTCAACATTGCCACCCAGTAAATTTTTTCTTGCTTTTTTCAGGCGTTGGTTAGCTTTTTGAACTTTAGCAGCCGTTCTATCATTAGCATTGATTTCTTTTGTCAAATTCAAGGCTTTAGAAACTAGAACAACTGAATCTTCAGCAGAAGCTCCGGAATCAATAGACTGTAAAGCTTCAGAAATAGCATCACGCACGTAACCGACAGCAGCTAATGGGCCTGCAAACGCAGTTGAGCCTAAAGAAAGTGCCAAACACAATACTATAGCAACGCTTTTCAATAATTTCATGTAGTAAACCTCTTTGTTGTAGTTTTTGAAAAGAATCATGCAATTTTCATCACATGGTATAAGGATTTTATCACAATTTTAATGAATGCATGATTAATACCTAGACAAATAATGATTTTTTTAGCATTAACGCCATTTAGTCTCAACTACACTCACTCATTGATATTCTCCTATCAAAATATCCCTTTTAACAGATCCATTCATTTCCACAGACCTGACGAAAGTACTGACCAATCCGTCAAGCCGTGGTTTATTTATATATAATCCAACCGCATCTTGCAACTTAATTTTAGCGCTGCGCTATGTTATTCCACTAAAGACAAAATCTTATCCATCCAGCGATGCGGTAATAAACGCTTCAAATAAGCAAACAAATAGGTTGGAAAAGTCACATAGTAACGGATTCTAGGTTTCTCCGATTCCAATGCATGAATCACTTTTTCCGCCACTGCGGTCGCCGACAAGGTGAATGAAGTCGTTGATCCTTGTTTAGTTAACCGCGCCTCCATCTCTGAATAAGTCGATTGATAAACACTTTTTTCAGAATTAATGTTTTTCTGATACAAGGCGAATGAATTTTTTCGAAAATCACTTTCAATCGGCCCCGGCTCAATCAAAACAATATGAATCCCGGTCCCCTGCAACTCTAGACGCAAGGTATCCGCCAAACCCTCCAACGCATATTTACTGGCGTTATAAGCCCCGCGAAAACGTAGCGCAATAAAACCTAGGATAGAACTATTGTAAATAATACGCCCAGATCCCTGTTTGCGCATGACCGGGATCAATAAATTGGTTAATTCATGAGTTCCAAATAAATTTGTCTCAAATTGATTACGCAAAACCGAACGGCTTAAATCTTCCACCGCCCCCGGCTGACCAAAAGCACCGTTATGAAAAACCGCATCCAGCTTACCGCCGGTCAATGCTAACAATTGCTTTACGGCTTGGTGAATACTACCCGAACTCGCCAAATCTAATTGCAAAGTCTCAAAACCTTCGGCTTTTAAACGCGCCACATCCTCAGGTTTACGCGCCGAACAAATAACCCGATGTCCGCGTTTTTTAACCTCAACCGCCGTTGCATATCCAATACCGGAAGAACAACCGGTAATTAACAATATTTTCTGATCACTCATTACAACTCCGTTTCCTCAAAAAAATAACTTTCCCCATCGCTACAGTCCACTTGAAAATGCAACTGTTTTAAGCGACTTTTCCTATGCAGTTGACTCGCTTCCACTCGATCACACGCATCCAACTGTAAAGCCTTTTGAGCCGCCAATCGACGCATTTTTTCGATTTCCGGCAAACGTTGCTCAAACGGCTTAACAAAGTTCGACAATTTATCGGGATGATAAGGCGGGATTGCAAAAGCGGAATATTGAGCCGGATTTGAGCGAATAACGGATTGCGTCTTTTCAATTTCCGCCAATACCTGTTGCCGAAGCAATTGCTGCCGTTGCTGCTGCAACATTTCGTTTTGCTGTAGCTGTTGCTGTTGTTGCAAAACTAACTCCCGTTGTCTTTGCTGTTCCTCTAAATCCACTTTTGAGCCGGTATTAACATTGATTTCAAAAGCCTCCGTCTCAGTTTCGCAAGGAGTCGATTGATACTTGGTCATGCCGCTCTGATCTTTACATTTATAAACACCCGCCAGCGAATATGGCGCAAGCATGCACATTGCTAAAATCAAACTTTTTCTCATCATCATCTCACCCCCTCAACAGTCACGTTGTTTCTTCATTGTCTCAATCCCTGCTCAGCTGTTGATAAAGTTGATTTACAGCCTCCGCCGTCACAGTATCCGCGCAATACATGACGCCTTTATGGTTCATAAAAGTCGATTCCGAACGATTCAGCTCCAAGGGCTGTCGCCAAATGTCACTGGCGTGACCGCCGATTTCCGCAAATAGGCAAGCGGTCGCCGCATAATCCCACAAACAACCGCCGCCGGTTTTCGGCTTAGGAAACTTGAAATAGCAAGTCGGCGGCTGCTCAATCACCTGACAGGCGTTGATTGCCGCACCGCCCTGCAAAAATAGTTCGCCGCCGCTATAACCTAATTCCCGGGCTATCATCTGTAAGGCTTGCTGAGTCTTATCAAATAAAGGATCTTCGGCAAAACTGAGATCCGTCAAAAAACGCAACGGCTTACCCTGATGAGCCGGTTCTGATGGAATCGTTAACGGATGACTATTGCGAAATCCGCCCTGTCCGCGAATCGCATGATAAAGCGTTTGCCGATATGGATCATAAATCACCCCGATAACCGGCTCACCGAATCGAGAAACCAAAGCAATGGAAACCGCATAGCCCGGCAAGGACTCAATAAACGGCAAAGTGCCGTCCAAAGGATCAACACACCAAAAATAATCTTTTTCCAAACGCTCACGGTCATCCGGGCTTTCTTCGGATAGCAAAGCCAAGTCGAATAATTTGCAGGTCGGTTCTAAAGTCTGCAAAATGATTTCCTGACTTAAATGATCCACCTCCGTCACCACCTGAGCCGCCCGGCTGAGCGCCCCTGACTTGGCATCAACCGATACCGGATCACCCGCTTTTTGACGAATCATATGCCCGGCCTGATAAGCAGCAGAAATCGCGCACTGACACAATAAAAAAAGAACCTCTGATGATAACTGCATAACCCTGACTTACCCTTGCAATAATTGTTTAACAACCTGCCTGGTTAAACTTTCACTGTAACCATTGATCTTCCAATGCCCAGGACTCCAACCTTTCAAAAACCGATGAAAATCCGCCCAGGCAAAAGGAAATAAATCACGCCAATTGCTTTCAACGGCCTCTGCATCCATCTCCAGCTGATTAACGGCCAAAGCCTGTTTAAAAGCTTGAAAATAGAAGCCCAATAATTCCTGCTCCCTTTGCCTGCAAGCTTCTTCATCCAAACAACTGCCGATAAAATAAGCGACATCCTTCATACCGCACCCGCCGCCGACATATTGAAAATCAACTGCGGCCACCTGATCACCCTGCTTTGAAAAACAAAAATTAGCCAATTTGGCGTCGCCATGCAGCAACGTTAAATAAGGCGTTTCAGCAAGTGCTTTATCTATCAGCGGCGCGGCCTGCTTAAGCGATGCATCATCCAACACCGCCAATTCATCCGGCCGAGTCTGCAAATGCCAATATGTCCCCATCGGCCATAACCCTTGCGGCGAACGCCCCATAAACACCGCATGAAAATTCGCCAACCAGCTTAAACAAGCATAAAGCTGATCATCATTCACCGAGGTTCTGCGCACTGGAAACCCGGCCGCATCTAAATCTTCCAAGGCCAACAGTAAAACCTGATCTTGCTCAGTCACGCCATAGCAATCAGGAACCCGACAGGCATCATCGCAATCTTGACTAAAATGCTGATACCATTGCTGTTCAACCTGATAAGAACGCATTTTACGCTGATGAGACAAATCGGTATTCCAGCCGCGCGGATGCCCCCCCTGCCCCGCAAGCCTGACTTCTTTTACGATAACGCGGGCAACCTTTCCATCCGCCAAACCATATCGCTTAATCGCCCCGTAACCGCTCCATAAACTTTGCACCGACTCAATCTCGAACATTGCTTCAGCTTGCAAAGCCTGTAAAATGCGCTTTTGGAAAGCTTTATTCATAACCTGCTCAAAAATCAATTGATTTTGCGCATTATACCTGACTCGGCAAAAGACATAGGGCAAAGCGTTTTTATCTATGCCAAACCGCGACTAATTTTCGGCATTCATGACGCCATTGGCATGTTTCATCTTCACAAAAGTGTCTGTACTCTGTTTGAAAACAAGACCGTCTATGGCTGGCTTTTTGAATGGCTCTGATTAAACCTTTTATGGTTTCATAAATATCGGGTCGCTCCACCGCTAAAGAATACGCAAGGTTTTTCAATTCGCTTAAGGTCATGCCGCCATCCTCATGGCATTCTCGCCAAAACTGCTGTATTAAATATTCTGCAAATTCTTTTTCAGCTTCCAGCCAATTGATTAATTCATAACCTTTTTCAAACCCTCTCGCTTCCGCTTTATAATAAGCCGCCGTCGAAACCCATTCATGGCGATCACATTGTTTGATTTTCCGCATTGCCACCCCCATTTGCAGAAATGTCTATTCAGACAACTTGAACCATCGGTTCTTTGCGTCAGACTCAAAAATAGAGCAGCGGTTCAATATTGGAAAGGGAGAGCAGATAAGCTTTTGTAAATGGGATAAATGTCGGACTGGAGCGCTGGTTACGAGATGTGCCGATTGCACAGAAGCGCTCCTTATGGTCAGGCTGAAGCCTGACCTACAAGGCTACATCTTCATAACTTCCACACTCTGCGTTGCGAAACACAGAGCGTTAAAAGACGACGTGACCACGGAGGCCGTAGTCACGATTATTCTATATAAAGAGGCTGCCGTTTTTACTCCATCACTTCAACAACGTCGCCTTTACCCACCAATACCAAATCAGCCGGACGCATCGCGAATAAGCCGTTAGTCACTACGCCGGTAATGTCGTTGATGGTTTTTTCCATTTCAATAGCATTGGTGATTTCCAGATTATGCACATCCAAAATCACGTTACCGTTATCAGTGATGAAGTTTTCACGCCAAACCGGCTGGCCGCCTAATTTCACCATTTCTCTGGCGACATAGCTGCGCGACATCGGCAATACTTCAATCGGTAACGGGAAGCTCCCCAATACATCGACCAATTTGGTTTGATCGGCAATACAAACGAATTTTTTACTCGCCGAGGCGATAATTTTTTCACGCGTCAACGCGCCGCCGCCGCCCTTCACCAGCATTTTACGCGGATCAACTTCATCAGCGCCGTCAATATACACTTCCACTTCGCCGACATTGTTCAAATCCAAAACAGGGATCCCCAACTCTTTCAATCTTTGCGTAGTGCCTTCAGAACTGGAAACCGCGCCTTCAAAATCGGCTTTACGATCAGCCAGCATTTCGATAAAAAAGTTCACGGTAGACCCTGTGCCGACACCGACCACTGGAACATCTTTTACATATTCCAAAGCCGCTTTAGCACACTGTTTTTTTAATTCATCTTGAGTCATTTTTTTTCCTAATGGTCAGTTAACAAACTATACCGCAACCACGGAAACGAAATTATTCATTGGGCTGCGCTTCATAAATGAATTTTCCCGAAACGAGGCGTCAATCAGATGACATTAAGGAACGGGAATAAAATAACATCCGAAACTGGCGCAGGATTGCTGTTCATATTCAAGGCGCGGAAACAGGCGCATAGCAAGCTATGTAACTGTTTCCGCAACGCCGAAGATGGACAGAAAGACCAGTCAGTTTCGGATGTTATAAAATTCACGTTCCTTAGCATCGTTTTTCAGGAATAAGGTATGGGATAATACCGTAACCAGACTATTTTTTCAGCAGTAAAAATATGATTCATCAATACCTGGAAAGA
>SPJM01000239.1 GCA_006844585.1 Methylococcaceae bacterium
CATACTTTCTTCATTCTCCCTGCTCATCCTGTTCCTGCTGATTTTCAGATCATTCAGCGCCTTGTTGCAGGTCTTTAGTATTCTATTGATTGCAATTTTTAGCGCTATTCTCGCCACCCAATTTTGTTTCGGCTATGTTCACGGCATGACTATCGCTATCGGCTCGACCCTGATCGGCATTTGTATTGACTATCCCATTCATGCTGTGGCCCATGCCCAATCGGTCGCCTCGCGCAATAAAAAAAAGCTGATTGCCAAAATCTGGCCGAGCATGGTGATGGGCGGCATCACAACCTTGGTAGGCTATATAGCTTTAGGCGCTTCCGGTTATCCAGGGTTTCAACAAGTCGCTGTTTATGCCGTTGTCGGCGTTATCACCAGTCTTCTGCTTACTCGCTTTGTGTTACCGGCGCTACTCGTCAATCGCCGATTAAGAAAAGTCTCTATTCCCACTATTGAATATTGGCGGGAATTCGCCTCGCGCCATCAACGGCGTTTCTTTCTACTGCTGTTCACAATGTTTATCTTCGCTTTATGGCAAACGCAATCTCTGCATTGGATGGAAGATATGCAACAATTAACGCCTGAACTGGACTATCTCAAACAACGCGATAAGCAAATCCGCGAACGAATGAGCAGTATTGAACCAGGACGTTTTGTATTGATCACCGGCAATACGCCGGAGATGGCGCTGCAAACTGCCGAGCAACTCTATCCAATGCTGGAAAAACTTAAAACCGAAGGCCAACTGAAAAACTATTACGGACTTTATCCCTGGCTGCTCTCAGCTCATCAACAGCGGCAAAACCAAAACCGTCTCAATGACTATTTAACTGAAGAAAACCTTGCTTTGTGGCGCAACGCTTTGGCTAGTCAAGGCTTATCCACCGAACGTCTGGGACAACTGAATTATGCCGCCGACGCCCCTTTAACGGCTGAAAAGGTACTCAGTTCACCCATAAAAAAAATTATTGATCACCAATTTATCATCCATGAACATTCGACCTTACTGATGATCTGGCTGGGTCGCCATCAAACCGACGCCATCAAAGCGACTCTATCATCGTTGCCGAATGCAGATTATTTCAGTCAACGCGATTTAATCAACCAAATGACCCTGAACTATACCATACGGGCCAAACAACTCCTCAGCTATGGAATATTGATAATTGTCGCGTTGCTGATCTGGCGTTATAAAAACTTTAACCTGGCCGTCTATACCCTGATGCCCTCTTTATTGGCTTCTATCTTAATCCTCGGATTTTGGGCATTTTCCGGCGTTGCCGTTAGTTTTCTACACCTGGTCGGCTTACTGCTGGTGATTGCTATTTGTGTGGATTATGGTATTTTTTACCAAGAAAATCGCGGCGGCGATATCAGCCTAACCTATCAGGCAATGGCGGCTTCCATGCTGACCAGCGCAGCGGCATTCGGCGGTTTATTATTCACTGAAAGCGCCTCGCTGAGAATTCTGGCTGCGGTCGTAGTCATCGGAGTAACTCTGGGTTTTTTACTGTGTCCGGTTTTCTTAAAACAACGTGTGGAAAAATGATAATCAATAAAGACTATGCCGAACTATAAAAATATCGCCATTATCGGAAACGGTCCTGCGGCCAGCGCATTAGCCATTCTACTGACTGGGCAAGGCTGCAAAACCGTTATTTTCTCCCGCCCTTCCAAAGCGCCGATCACCGTCGGCGAATCGCTGGTGCCGATGATAGTTCCGATGCTGCAAACGCTAGGCGTCGAAAAAGAAATTGCCGCCTACAGCACTTTAAAGCCCGGCGCCTGTTTCAGTTATGATGCCGATGAGCTGTTCCAGTTTCGCTTTAATGAAACGCCGGACGATGTGCCTTCCTATTCCTATAATGTGCCGCGAGATAAATTTAACGCCACCTTGCTGAACAAAGCGCAAATCAGCGGCGCGCGGTTAATTGAGCGGGAAGTGCATTTAAGCGCTGATAAAAACGGTCTGCTGAGGCTGGATAATGACGCGCTGCAAGCGGCGCAAGGCGCATGGGATAATCAACAACCTGATTTGATCGTAGATGCCGCAGGCCGGGTGAATTTAATCGGCCGTCTGCTGAATATTCCGATGCAAAAAGGCAACCGACAAGATCGCGCCTTGTTTGCTCATGTAGACCAAACCGAACTGGTGGACCCCGGCTATGTGCATAATGACCGCATTGAACAAGGCTGGTGCTGGCGCATACCGTTGCCCGGCAAAGTTTCCCTGGGCTTTGTCGTGCCGGAAAGCTACGCCTTGCAACACGGCGAAACAGCGCAGGCTCAATACGATAATATATTAAAAGCTGACAAAGTCATGCAAAAACTGGCGCCAAACGCCAAACGCCTGACGGAAGTCTTACCCTATCAAAATTATCAATCCGTCTCTGCAACTCTGTACGGTAAAAACTGGGCTATGCTAGGCGATTCCGGCGGCTTTGTTGATCCGGTATTCTCTAGCGGCCTGCTCATTGCCATGACCAGCGCATTTCAACTGGCGGAAATAAACAGCCGAAACAACTCGCTGGATGATTATGAAAAACAAGTCAAACATCACATTACGGCCTGGAATGAATTGGTCGATTATTACTATGACGGCCGCCTGATGACCAGCATCAAAGTAGGCGACTCGCTGGAAGATAACGGCTTCAATCGCCTCATCCTCCCCTGGATTAAGGGACATGTCAGCCGCATTTTCAGCGGCGCGGCGGCAAGCCGCCCGTTCAGTATGAAATTACTGCGCTTTTTAGTGACATACGGCCTGAGAGACAGAAATCCGGAAACTTATAAAATCAAGTAACTTATGACAACAGCCAAGCCCCTGAGCTATCAACAGATTGCTGAACAACTCTGCGATTTTCTCAAACAAAACATTCTTACCGACGCTGTGGAAGTGACGCCGCAAACCGAACTGGCGCAAATCGGCGTAGACTCTTTCGCACTGATGGAATTAATTTTGTTTCTGGAACGCCAATTTGATCTGCTGCTACCGGCCGAATCCTTAACCGCAGACAACATTGCCAGTGTCGATGCATTAAGCCGCCATTGCCTGTCGCTGCTAAACCCGAAATGAAACAAGCGTTTCCGGATTCCATCCCACTAAACGGCGCAGACTGTTTTTTATTACAGATAGACCGCCTCATGTGGTCGCAAGACAAACGCCGCAATGTCTGTTGTTTTGTGGCGCATCTGGAAGCCGAAATCAGCCTGCAACAAGTTCAGGCGGAACTTGATGAAAAACCCGCCTATCATTGGCTGAGCCGGTTAAGACTAAATCATGCCCTGCCTTTTTGCCTGCCGCATTGGAAGGAAAATAAACAAGCTCGTCCTCAATCCATTCAAGAACACAAGCTAAGCCAAGACTCGATACCCGAGCAGTTGATCTCAATTGATATTAACCCTTATAAAGATCAATCGTTCCAAATGGATCTACTGCAAACACCGACGCAAGGCTCAATACTGGTTTTTAATTGGCATCATGTTTTGATGGACGCGCGCGGCGGTGAAAACCTGCTGCGCTATTTATTTGATTCCACTGTCAATGAACCCGAGCATTGCTTACACAAACCACCCAGCCCATTGCCTTTGCGGGAACGCGCTGAAATAGCCCGGGAAATGAAAGAGTTTCTTTATCAACGCGCCTGTCTGCCGCTATTAACGCTACAAACATGTTCAGACCGACATTCTGTCATCAACCACCGCTTCGTCCGCTTCACCCGCGAACAAACCGAACAGATTCATCAAACCGCCCGCGGACAAGGCGCGGTCTTTTTATACAGCGCTTTTTATCTAGCGGCAACCGCTCGCGCTGTCGCCCAAATTCAACAACAGCGCGGCGAACCGATAGAAGATCTAGTTATTCCCGTACCGCTGGATACCCGCTTAAAAGGCGATCAACAAATCGCCATCGGCAATCCGTTAAGTTTTTTGTTTTACCGACTGCCCAAAGATACGGTATTCGATGTCTCGCACAGCACTAAAGCCTTAATCGGGCAAATGCAAAGCTTTATGCGTGAAGACCGCCCAAACCGCTATCGCATTATGCTGGACTTTTTGCGACGAATACCCGGTTTCTTTTATCGCGCCATGCTGAAAGCGCCCACCCAAGGACAAATCGCCAGTTTTTCCTTTTCAGACACCGGTGAAACGCTCGATGATTTGACTCGCTGTTTCAATACTCCCATTGCCTCCGCATTTCATTATCCGCCCAATTTAACGCCGCCGGGACTCACCTTCATATTCAGCCGAGCGCAAGGACAATTACAAATCAGCATCGCTTATTCAGAGGCGGTAATCAGCGATGAGGAAATGACGCAATTACTGAACCACTTACAATCGAACCTAGGAACGTGAAACCGATTGAGAAAAGCTGTGACATAGCCGTCATCGGCGCAGGCGCAGCCGGCATCGCCGCAGCCGTTGCCGCCGCCGAAAACGGCGCCAAAAAAGTCATCTTAATTGAAGGCTACGGCTTTCTCGGCGGTCAGGCCGTTTCCGCCTGGGTGGGTACAGTCTGCGGACTTTATTACCGTCACCCTTCAACAGCACATTTTGCAGTAAAAGGCTTTGCCCGCGACTTTGCCTTGCAAATGCAGAAACAGACAGGTCAGACGCCTGTTTGTTATGACCAGGGATTACACTTTCTGCCCTATTCGCCTCCGGATTTCCATACCTTGGCAATGCAACGATTACAGCAAAGCCGCGTAGAAATACTTTTACACAGT
This sequence comes from Methylococcaceae bacterium, assembly GCA_006844585.1. Taxonomy (GTDB): domain Bacteria; phylum Pseudomonadota; class Gammaproteobacteria; order Methylococcales; family Methylomonadaceae; genus Methylomarinum. The sequence goes on from SPJM01000239.1 coordinate 4,731, forward strand.
CAGTTATCGTCAGTCAGCCATCAAAACGGTAATATTCAATCGCTATCCATCCTCTCTCCTTGCGGCTTATTACAGCTTTCTCCCGATGTAGTGGTGGATTGCAGCGGCAATGCCTTTGTATCCTATCTGGCGAACATTCCCAGACACAGTGCTAGCCACTATCAAAGCGGTGCGCTGGTTTTTCAGGTTTCAGGGCTACCGACGCTGGAAACCAAAATCCTGAATTTACAGTTATTGCGGGTACTCACCCGTGGCCTACAAGACGGCGCTTTGAGCCGTTCCGCCCTAAATCTATCAATGATTCCCGGCACCTATCAGCAAGGCAACGCCCTGTTGAAACTCGGCGCACAGCTACCCTATACCGATTGCCCGGAAGCATTGAGCCGCTATGAAATAGATATGCGCGAATTATGCGCTGATTTGCTTGCCTATTTACGCAATGATCCGACTTTCAAAAAGCTAGCGGTCACCGCAGTTGCTCCGCAAGTGGGCATCCGTAGCGCCCCCCGTTCCCGTGGAATTAAACGGCTGCAAAAAAACATGGTCTTAAACGCCCTGAAACCGGAGGACGGCGTAGCTATCGGCGCTTGGCCGATTGAATATTGGGGGAAAGCCGCAAAGCCGCAGATGGACTATTTCGCCATCCATGATTGCTACTGGATTCCGGCAGGCTGCCTGGTTTCCCCAACACTGAAAAATTTGTTCTTCGCCGGTCGCGCTATGTCCGCTACCGAATCCGCCATTGCCTCGGCGCGAGTCATCGGTACTTGTTTCAGCAGCGGTTATGCAGCCGGCCAACTCGCTGCAGAAATGCATTTAACCGGACAATGGCAATCCGCAATTGATAAAATTAGAGACTATCAGGTTTTATAATCGTCTTATCATGTCGAACACCTTGCAATTACTGAAACAATCCGCACAGACCCACCCGAATCAAATCGCCGTCATTGATGAAGCCGGAGAACTGAGCTATTCGGCATTACTCAAACAAACTGAATTATTGCAACAACAACTGCAAAACTGTGGCGTGACATCCGGCATGGGCATCGGGGTGATGGGCAAAAACAGTCGTGAATTTATCATCGCCATGCTCGCGGTAATGGGGTGTGACGCAGTTGCGATACCGATCAGCCATCAGCTGAAAGCTTCAGAACTTGATGACCTTCTCAATGACACCCGCGCCCATGCCGTCATTGATGATCAAGCCGGTATTCTACTGCCGAACCTTGACTCAACGTCAATAATGATTGCCGACATCCGTTTGCGTTTCAGTCGCACAAAACATTATCTACAGCCCACCATCATCCCACTGCAGGATGCTGCATTTATCCGCTACACCTCCGGCACCACCGGCGCCAGTAAAGGCGTAGTATTAACCCATCAACGCATCCTCCAACGAGTTGATGTCGCCTTAAAGGCATTAAAGATCAGCGCCAATGATAAAATCCTCTGGGTATTGCCGATGGCCTTTCATTTTCTGGTCAGCATTTTGGTTTATATCAAAGCCGGAGCAACGCTCATCATTTGCCGAGAAATCCTGGCCGATACCATCATCAATACCGCCAATCAGTATCAGGCCACCCTACTATATGCCGCCCCCATGCATTTTCGATTACTGGCCTTTAACCAGTTGAATCTATCTATGCCGACGCTGAAACACGCTATTTCAACCTCTGCTGCAATTGATCCGAACATAGCCGAAACTTTTCAATCTCGTTATCAGATTCCATTAATTCAGGCTTACGGCATCATTGAAGCCGGTATCCCAATATTGGATACCCTTGAGAATAATGACCACCGTACAGTCGGCTTTCCTGTTGACGGCTTTGAAGCGCGATTATTCAACACGAAAAAACAAGCAATTACCGCCATAGATCAACCCGGCGACCTGGCTATACGCGGCTCAGGCATGTTTAATGCTTATCTGAAACCTTGGCAATTATCTGAACAACTGACAGTTAATGGTTGGTTTTTTACCGGGGATATTGCAAAATACCTTGCTGACGGTAAGATTATGATCTGCGGACGGAAAAAATCCATGATTAATATTGTCGGCAACAAGGTCTTTCCCGAACAAGTGGAAGCTGTTTTAAATCGTCACCCGGATATTGTCGATTCCTACGTCTACGGTGGGGCGCATCCCATTTTCGGCGAAATTGTCTGCGCCGATGTGATCATCAACAATGAAACAACCGCGAATAAGGAGCAACTACTGCAGTTTTGCCGTAACCATTTATCAAGCTATAAGGTTCCTCAGAAATTACAGATAGTCGAACAACTTCCGACAACGCGCAGCGGAAAAATCAAACGCAACTAAAGTATGGCTGAAACACCCAAAATCATTATCATCGGCGCCGGACCTTCCGGATCTATCGCCGCCGCTTTATTACAGGCAAAAGGTTACCAAAGCATTATTTATGAACGTGAACAATTTCCTCGTTTCAGCATTGGCGAAAGCCTGCTGCCGCAATGTATGGAATTTATTGAACAAGCCGGTATGCTGGAAGCGGTGCAACAAGCCGGATTCCAGCTAAAATCGGGGGCCGCCTTTATTCACAATGATAAATTTTCAGAATTTTGTTTTGCGCATAAGTTTTCCTCAGGCTATAACTCCACCTTTCAGGTTCAGCGCGACCGCTTTGACGCCATTCTGGCCGAACAGGCTGAAAAACAAGGGGCAAAAATTTTTTGGCGACATCAAGTTGATGCTGTTGATTTCAGCGGAGCCAAACCGCTTTTGCAAATCAGCAATCATCTGGGTGAAAAAATAACGGCCGAAGCTGATTTTGTGTTGGACGCCAGCGGCTTTGGAAGAGTATTGCCGCGCTTGTTAAATCTGGAAAAACCCTCTTGTTTTCCGGTGCGCCAATCCCTGTTTACCCATTTGCAGGATAATATTGATTGCCGCGACTATGACCGCAATAATATCCGCATTATTGTTCATCCTGAAATGGCCGATGTCTGGTATTGGTTGATTCCATTCAGCAATGGCCGATGCAGTCTGGGTATTGTCGCCGAACCGAATATATTCGCCCAATATTCAGACCACCAAACCGCCTTTCAACAATTGGTCAATGCCGAACCCAGCTTAACCCGATTACTGGCGAATGCCGATTATGACACGCCGGTGAATGCCTTAACCGGCTACAGCGCCGATGTGGAATCCTTATACGGTCGACATTTTGCGCTGCTGGGCAATGCCGGTGAATTTCTCGACCCGGTGTTTTCATCGGGCGTCACCATTGCCATGAAATCCGCCGTACTAGCAGTAGAAACCTTGGATAAACAATTACAAAACCAAACAGTTAATTGGCAACGAGACTATGTCGACCCTTTACAAAAAGGCGTGGAAACCTTCAGAACTTTCATAACCGCCTGGTATAACGGCCAATTGCAAGATGTCATTTTCTATGACAAACAACGCACAAATATTAAAGAAATGATCTGCTCAATTCTGGCCGGCTATGTCTGGGATGAAAACAACCCCTATGTAAAAAATCCGAACCCACGTTTAAAAACGCTGGTTCAATTGTGCCGCGAGAACTGGTAAACCCATGCTGTATCTCAATGATCTCGGCCTGTTATCCGCCTGTGGCGGCAATAAACAGGAAACCCTGCAAGCCGTTCTCAACGGCGACCGTTCCGGCCTGACCGCAAACGAAACCTTCATTCCGCAAAAAACTGTCTACATAGGCGCGGTAAAAAGCGAACTGCCCGACATAGAAGGCGACTTGCAAGTGTACAACTGCCGCAATAACCGGCTTTTATTGGCGGCTGCAAGCCAAATACGCCCTACGATAGAGCGGATGATCAATCTTTACGGCGCAAAACGTATCGGCATTGTGTTGGGCACCAGCACATCCGGCATTCGTAATACGGAATTAGCGTTATCCTCTGTCGCCTCCAGCGGTCAAAAACCAAGCGAGTTTCATTATAAACAACAACAACTCGGCGCAGGCGCGGACTTTTTAGCGCATTATCTTTCCTTGAAAGGCCCGGCAATAACCGTTTCCACTGCCTGTTCTTCAAGCGGCCGCGCTTTTCTTTCCGCCCGGCGACTGATTAATATGGATATTTGCGATGCGGTTATCGTCGGCGGTGCGGACAGTCTTTGCCGTTATACAATAAACGGGTTCAACGCATTGGAATCCATTGCTCGTGAAAAATGCAAACCGTTTGGCCAAAATAGAGATGGCATCAATATTTCAGAAGCCTCCGCCTTATTTGTGTTAAGCCGGGAAGAAGCTGAAATTCGGTTAGCCGGGATAGGCGCTAACAGCGACGCCTACCACTTTTCAGCCCCGGACCCTGGCGGCGAAACGGCAATGGCCTGTATGCAATCAGCTCTGCAAGACGCCCAACTGGACCCGCAAAGCATTGATTACATTAATCTACACGGCACAGCCACCCCATTGAATGACGCCATGGAAAGCAAAGCCGTTTATCAGCTGTTTGCCGACCAAGTCGCCGCCAGCTCCAGCAAAGGCATGACCGGCCATGCGCTGGGCGCGGCAGCCGCCCTGGAACTCGGCATTTGCTATCAACTGCTGAGTTCATCGCCCTGCTCCCTGCCTCCCAATATAAATGAAGACGATACCGACCCGACATTACCGGCCATAAAACTGATTCGTCAACCGCAAAACGCGCCGCACAGTCTTAAAATTTGTTTATCCAATTCCTTTGCCTTCGGCGGCAAAAACGTCTCCCTCATCCTTGCAAAGTCATGAACCATTTTCCAGTCGAAACATTACTTTTACATGCGGACAAAATGATGCTGCTGGATAGAGTCATCGACTTTGATAATGAATCTCTAGTGGCTGAAACCAAGGTTCGAGACGATGGACTGTTTGGCGATGCCCAGCTTGTTCCCGCCTGGCTGGGCATGGAATATATGGCGCAAACCATCGGCGCTCACGCTGGCGCAATGTCTAAACTCGCCGGCCGCCCCATCGTGATAGGCTTTTTATTAGGTACTCGCCGTTATACCAGCTATGTAGATCACTTCAAAGTCGGTGATAAATTAACCATTAAAGTTAAAAAAATTATTCAAGATCAGGGTCTGAGCGTTTTTGAGAGTTGTATAATAGGGGATACCCTGTTGGCCGAGGCTAAAATTAATGTCTATCAACCCGGCTCGGAAAACAAGCAAGACAATATTGATTAAATAATTCAATAATAAACATGAATCACTCTGTATTAATCACCGGCTCCAGTCGCGGCATTGGCAAAGCGATTGCTTTATATCTGGCCGATCAAGGCTATGACATTGTCGTTCATTGTAGAAGCCGCCTTGAACTGGCCGAACAAACCGCCGCTGAAATCCGCGCAACAGGCGGGAATTGCCGCATCCTGCAATTCGATTTATCCGATAGAGAGCAATGCGCCCGGATTTTAACTGAGGACATCGAACAACACGGCGCATACTACGGCATTGTATGTAATGCAGGCATTACCGCCGACAACGCCTTCCCGGCTTTGACCGATGAACAATGGGATAATGTTATCCACACCAATCTGGATGGTTTCTATAATGTGTTATCGCCGCTGGTCATGCCGATGATCAGGCGCAGAAAACCCGGCAGAATCGTCACCCTATCCTCAGTTTCCGGGGTCATGGGAAACCGCGGCCAGGTCAATTACAGCGCAGCCAAAGCCGGCATCATCGGCGCCACCAAAGCATTAGCGCTGGAATTGGCGAAACGAAAAATTACCGTGAACTGTGTAGCGCCAGGTCTGATTGAAACCGATATGACCGATGATTTAGCGCTTGCTGAAATCACCAAAATGATCCCGGTCAAACGCCTGGGACAAGCTAAAGAAGTCGCCGCAACAGTCGGCTTTTTGCTATCGGAAGACGCCGCTTATATCACTCGCCAAGTTATTTCGGTCAACGGAGGGCTGTGCTAATGAAAAGAGTGGTGATCACCGGCATGGCGGCCATCACGCCTATCGGCAATGGCTGGGCTAAAGTTGCTGACAATTTAAAATCCCAACAAACGGGCATCCGCACTATGACCGACTGGGATTGTTACAACGGACTCAATACCCGACTGGCGGCGCCGGTTGAATTTTCTCGACCCAAACACTATACGCGCAAGCAAATACGCGGCATGGGCCGAGTGGCGATGCTGGCGACTTACAGCACGGAATTAGCTTTACAAGATGCAGACTTGCTGAATAACCCTTGCCTTAACAACGGCATGACCGGCATTGCTTACGGCAGCTCTTCCGGTAGTTTTGACGGTCTGATTGATTTCACTAAAATGTTGCTGGATCATGATAAAGGCAGCTTGAACGCAACTTCCTATATCCGCATGATGGGGCATACCGCGCCGGTCAACATTGGTCTGCATTTTGGCATTAACGGCCGCATTATACCCACTTCCAGCGCCTGCACATCCGGCAGCCAAGGCATAGGCTACGCCTATGAAGCCATTAAAAACGACCAACAAACCATTATGGTGGCAGGCGGCAGCGATGAGCTTTCTCCTTCCCAGGCGGCGGTATTCGATACTTTGTTCGCCACTTCAACGCGTAATGATGAAGCCGATAAAACACCCCGGCCTTTTGATGTAGACCGGGATGGGTTGGTGATCGGCGAAGGCGCCGCCAGCTTGATTCTGGAAGAAAGAGAACATGCTATCAGCCGAGGAGCGCATATTTATGCTGAAATAATGGGCTTCGGCACCAATTCCGACGGCCTACATGTGACCCAGCCGAATCAAAACAGTATGCAACGCGCCATGCAATTGGCGCTGAATGATGCAAAACTGGACAGCAACGCCATCGACTATGTCAGCGCGCACGGGACGGCCACGGAAATCGGCGATATTGCCGAAAGCCACGCCACTTGCGCCTTATTTGGCTCAAAGATGCCGATCAGTTCAATGAAAAGCTATACCGGTCATACCTTGGGCGCATGCGGCGCTATGGAGGCCTGGGCGGCTATCCTCATGATGAACGAAAACTGGTTCCATCCAACCGCTAACCTAAATGCCGTTGACCCGAAATGCGCACAACTGGATTACATTACCGGCGGCATTCGCGAGCTTGAAGCCGAATATATCATGAGCAATAACTTTGCATTCGGCGGTATTAACACTTCGTTGATCTTTAAACGCGTGTAGAGCAGTTGACCATGACTAAGCCTTTTATCATTCACCAATGGCATTGCTGGCCACCGCTTTCCTCTGAAACACAGACAGCGGTGGAACAACAAAAAACCTTGCTTGCAAGCGTTCCTAAAATGCTGAGGAGACGCCTGACGCCATTGGCCAAAACTGTTTTCTGCGCAATTCTGCAACAGCAAGCTAATTATGCTGAAATCCCCATTGTATTCAGTTCATCGCACGGCGAATTGGAAAAATCCTTGCGAATGATGGAAATGATAGAAGATAATCAAGAAATTTCGCCCACCCAATTCAGTCTGTCGGTGCATAACGCCATCGCCGGGCTGTTTTCCATCGCTTTCAACAACAAACAACAAATCTCGGTGCTGGCGCCGGGTGAAGACGGCGTCGCCGCCGGGTTTCTGGAAGCCTGCGGCCTGCTTGAAGAAGGCGAAAACGCCGTCTTGCTGGTATTTTACGATGAATCATTACCGGCATTTTTCCCGACTCAGCCCTATCGCCTCAGTGATGACAAAAGCCTTGCTGTCGCACTATGGTTAAGCAAGTGTGGCGAAGGAACCTCGCTGACGCTGGAATTGACGCCGACAACCGGTCAAGATGGCGAACAACCGATACAATTAATCCGCTTGCTTGAATTTTTATCTACCTCCCAAGCAGAATTACAGTTCAACAATGGCCGAAACGGCTGGCTCTGGAAAAAAAATGCTCAAGCGCATTAATTATTACTGGCGATTACTGGCCACCGGCTTCAGCTTCTTCATTTTCGGATTTGGCGGCTTGCTGTTGCGCATATTCGTTTTTCCGGTGATCAGCCTGTTAACGCCCGATAAAAAAGAAAGGAAACGTATTTCACAGCAATGCGTTTCCATCAGTTTTTACTTTTTTATGGAAATGATGCGGCGACTAGGCATTTTGACCTATGAAATAAACGGTCTGGAAAAATTGAATCAGCCCGGCCAATTAATCCTGGCCAATCATCCTACATTGATAGATATTGTGTTTCTGATTAGTCGCATTCCGCAAGCTAATTGCATTGTCAAAGATGCCTTGTTACACAATATCTGCACTCGCGGCCCGATAGTCAACGCCGGTTACATCAGTAACGCCGATCCGGAAAACATGATTAATCAATGCGAAGACTGTTTGAAGTCCGGTGAAGTCATGATAATTTTTCCTGAAGCCACCCGCACCAAGCCGGGGAAACCTTATAAATTTCACCGCGGCGCCGCCGCTATCGCTTTACAAGCTGACTGCAAAGTGACGCCGGTGACATTAAGTTGCACGCCAAGCACCCTGACCAAAGCCGAAAAATGGTATCAGATCCCGGAAAAACGCTTTCATCTTTGTATGACGGTCGGCGATAACATCCGTTTGGATGATTTCCAAAGAGAACAACATCGCACTATCGCCGTACGGCGGTTTACCAAGCGCTTACAAGACTATTTTACTCAGCAACGCGAACTATCTACAGACTATGGAAAATGAATTAAAACAACTTATAATTGACTCGTTGGAACTGGAAGACATGAGTATTGATGAGATTGATAACCATGAACCCTTATTCAATGAAGGTCTGGGACTGGATTCAATTGACGCTCTGGAGCTGGGCTTGGCGATAAGAAATAAATACGGCGTCAAAATTGACGCTGAAAAAGATGATGTCGAACAGATTTTCGCTTCCGTTTCCTCCTTAGCCCAATTTATCAATTCCGTAAAAGGATAATAAAGCCATGAATAACCGGGAAGATATTTACAACGTCATAAAAAAAATGATGTTTGAACTCTTTGAAATCGAAGAAAATGAACTGTCCTTAGAAACACGGCTTTATGAAGACCTGGACTTTGACAGCATCGACGCTATCGACATGATCGTGCAACTTGAAAAAAAAGCGAGGAAGCCTATCAAACCTGATGATTTTAAAAATGTAAAAACCATTAATGATATTGTTGAAGTCGTTTATCAAATCACTCAATCAAAATAGTGCGTTTTTTAACCTTTATCCTGGATTTACTCCCCCTGCTGTACCCGTTTATTGTTTATTTCGGATTGCAAAACTATCGCCCCAGGCAAGTGATCATAGCCGTGCTGGTCGTTTTATTCGTACGCTTTGTATTGTCTTTCCGCTCAAACAAAGCGAATGAGAAAACACTGATTTTAGCCGGACTGGTTTTTTGCGCGGCCGCTCTCTGGCATAACAGCGAAATCAGCTTATTATTTTATCCCGTTTTGATTAATTTCACTTTGTTAATGCTATTTGTTATCAGCCTGTTTCATCCGCCGACAATCATCGAACGCATCGCCCGCTTTCAGCATCCTGATTTACCGGCGGAAGGCGTCAGATATACCCGTCAAGTCACTATCGTCTGGTCGTTGTTTTTCTTCTGTAACGGCCTGATCGCCTGCTTGACCGCTTTATTCTGCTCTATTGAATACTGGAGCCTTTATAACGGCCTGATTGCCTATCTGCTGATGGGCGTTCTGATGGGTGTGGAATATCTTGTCCGAATCAAGACACAAGCACATGTGCGATAATTTGACTCCGCTGGCGCAATGCGCAATAAGGCCGGAACCCGGCAGAACTGTGTCTTATCACAGGAAACAGTTAATTGACAGCGCACAGTTTTGCAATGATGTTAAAGCTAAAGCCATGTGGCTGCTATCGAAAAATGAGCGCGATTACGCCCTTTACCATTCGGAAGCTTATCCTTTTTGCGTCCTGTTTTTCGCCGCCTTGCACGCCGGAAAAAGCATCTGGATTGCACCGAATAACAAACCGGCTATTGCTGAAGAGATGGTAAATTTGCATTGCGTATTACTCGGTCAATGGGAAAACGCCCACCGCTTTGCCGGTCAAGATCTAGGAACAGCTGAGCTCAAAGAAATTAACGCGCAGACCGAAAACATTATCATCTATACCTCCGGCAGCCAGGGCCAACCCAAAAAGGTAAAAAAAGCACTGTGGCAATTGCAAAATGAAATCGACAATCTGGAACGCATCTGGGGCGACAATATCGCCCACAGCCAAATTCTAGGCTCAGTCAGCCACCAACATATATATGGTTTGTTATTCCGCATTTTATGGCCTCTGGCTGCAAGCCGCTGTTTTCACAGTGAATTATATTTATCACCGGAATCATTATTTTCCGGCGATGCAACAACTCAAACCTGCTGGGTCGCCAGCCCCGCGCAATTAAAACGCCTTGATGAAAATAGCCCGTGGTCCGCATTAAGCCGCTTATCAGCTATCTTTAGCTCCGGCGGCCATTTGCCGGAACAAGCGGCCGAACAAATTAATAATGCCTGCGGCGTCGCCGTCACCGAAATATACGGCAGCACCGAAACCGGTGGTATTGCCTGGCGCAAATCCAACCTTAATAAAAACTGGCGTACTTTTCACGACGTTCAATTGGAATTGCATGCGGATAATCGCGTCCAACTATCTTCGCCTTATCTTCCAATCGGCAAGCCTTATTTTTTAGAAGACCAATTGCAATTTCATGCCGAAGGCGACTTTTCGCTGCTAGGCCGTGTGGATCGCATCGTTAAAATCGAAAGCAAGCGCTTATCATTGGCGGACATGGAGCAAACGCTTAATCAACACCCTCAGACCCTGGAAAGTCATTGTTTAGTGGATCACGGCAAACGCGATAAAATCGCCGTTTTTGCTGTATTAACGGACAGCGGCTATCAACAACTGCGAGAGATCGGCAAAGCGGCATTCATCAAACAACTACGGAATTATCTAGCCCATCGCTTTGAAGCGATTGTATTACCCAGAAAATGGCTGTTCAGCAACAGCCTGCCCTTAACTGCTCAAGGAAAAATCAATAATCGGCTGATTGTCGATTTATTAGCAATAAATAAACACAAACTGCCGCAAATACAATTTGTCGAATTCAAAAATGAAACTCATCTGCAATTGTATCTCTTTGTACAAGCGGAGTTAGTTTATTTTCAGGGGCATTTTCCCGACTACCCGATACTGCCCGGTATTGCGCAAATAGCCTGGACGGAATATTATGGAAAGCTTTTGTTTGACATTGAGCAGCCTTTCCTACGCATGGAAAACATCAAATTCAAGAAAACGGTTTCTCCCGAATCTCAAGTGAAGCTGGATTTGCACTGGCGCCCGGAAACTCAAAAATTATATTTCACACTCAGCAGCGATACCGAGGCGCATAGTTCAGGGCGCATGGTGTACGGAGCGCAGCCATGAAAACCTGCATTGTGATTCCGGTGTACAATCATCATGAAGCCGTAATTCAGGTCATTGGCGCTTTGAAAAAAACCGGTTTGCCTTGCATCATGGTCAACGACGGTAGTTCGCCGGAATGCACCGAAACCCTAAAAACATTAGCCCGGCGGGAAAAAGAGTGGATATGGCTGCTGCACAGGCCGAATAACGGAGGCAAAGGTGCGGCGGTTAAAGACGGTTTACGGCTGGCGATAGAACAACACTATAGTCATGCCATTCAGATTGATGCAGACGGCCAGCATTGTCCGGATGATATTGAACGCTTTTTAAAGACATCGGCGCGACATCCCGAGCATTTAATTCTGGGCTTTCCTCATTTTGATGAAAATGCCCCGAAAAGCAGACTCTATGGTCGCCTGCTGACCAATGTCTGGATTTGGATAAACACGCTTTCATTCGCTATTAAAGACGGCATGTGCGGTTTCAGGTGTTATCCCCTCAAAGCCGTTGAAAAACTATTCGTTCACCAGCCGCTGGGCGAGCGCATGGATTTTGATATCGAAATAGCCGTACGCCTCTATTGGCAAGGCGTCAAAATCAGCAATCTGCCCACCCGGGTCGATTACCCTTTAGATGGTCTGTCGCATTTTCAGATGTGGCGCGACAATCTGTTAATTTCACGCAAGCATGCGCAATTATTTTTCGGCATGATTATCCGCTCGCCCCGCTTATTGGTCAGGCATTTTTGATGAAACATTGGGCGCAGGCCGAAGAGCGCGGCATAATTTGGGGCATGAGAGCACTACTGAAATGTTATTTGTTTTTCGGGCGCGGCTTTTTACAAATTTTTCTGTACCCAGTCACCGCTTATTACTGGTTAACTAATCGACCGGCTCGTCAAGCCAGCCGAGATTATCTGGCGAGAATTCGACGTTATTCGAACAATTCCGATATCGACAGCGGTTATCTAGGCAGTATTCGTCACTTCATGTGTTTTTCCAACGCTATCATTGATAAACTGGCGGCCTGGAGTGGAACGCTAACCTTGGCGGATGTGGACTATCATGGCCGGGAAGCGGTTTTCGGACATTTACAAAACCAACAAGGCGTATTGCTATTCGGCTCTCACCTGGGCAATATGGAAGTCTGTCGGGTCATCGCCACGCTACGAAAAAATATTCGGGTAAATGTGTTGGTGCATACCAAACATGCGGAAAAATTCAATGCCTTGCTGAATGAATATGCAAAGTCCGACGCCTTAACCTTAATTCAGGTAACCGACATTAACGCCGCTGTCGCCATCCGATTAAAAGATATGATTGATAACGGCGAGATAGTCGTTATCGCCGCTGACCGCACCCCGGTTAACGGCCTAAGCAGGGTATCCGAAGCTGATTTTTTAGGTGCGCCTGCTTTATTTCCGCAAGGGCCGCATATTTTGGCCGGTTTGTTAAAGTGTCCGGTTTTCACAATGTTTTGTCTAAAAGAAGGCGATAAACAAGTGATCTATTTTGATCATTTCAGCGACGGAATGGCTTTCAAACGTCATCAACGCGATGCCGAAATTCAAAAAAGCATTCAGCAATTTGCTGACACTCTGCAACGCTATTGTTCAAAGGCGCCTTTACAATGGTTTAATTTTTATAATTTTTGGCAATCAAAGGATGAAACCAGCAATAATACTTGACGATAAACAATGGGTCGCCATTGAAGATATTGCTTTGATCGCAAAACAACAGCAACCATTGGAATTGAGCGATTCGGAAGATTTTATCCAAAAAATTAATCAGGGCGCGGCTTTTATAGACTCCCTTTTGGAAGAGGAAGGCTGCGTATACGGCGTCACCACCGGCTACGGCGACTCCTGCACAGTCCCTATTCCTCTTCAGGATGTTTCAGAACTGTCCAAACATCTTTTTACTTTTCATGGCTGCGGCCTTGGCGCATTCTTTTCGCCTCAACAAACCCGCGCTATTTTGGCGGCGCGCCTGGTGAGTCTTGCCCAAGGATTTTCGGGCGTGCGTTATTTATTACTGCAACGGCTCAGTCAATTACTAACTCATGATATACTGCCGAAAATTCCCCAGGAAGGTTCCGTCGGCGCCAGCGGCGATTTAACCCCGCTGTCCTATGTCGCCGCCGTTTTAGCCGGAGAAAGGGAAGTTTGGCACAACAACGAATATCAGGCCGCAGACCAAGTTTTAAGGCAACATCAACTCCCCCCGCTGACCCTGAAACCCAAAGAAGGTCTGGCCATTATGAACGGCACTGCGGTAATGACGGCGCTGGCCTGCCTGGCTTATCAACGCGCTGAATACCTATCCCGCTTATGCAGCCGCATCACCAGCCTGGTGTCCATTGCCACGGCCGGTAATGCTTATCATTTCGATGAACGCTTGTTTCAGGTTAAACCACACAACGGCCAGCAAAAAATCGCCGCGCGCATTCGACAGGACTTACACCCCGACACTACGCCGCGTAATAACAATCGTCTGCAAGATCGTTATTCCATTCGCTGTGCGCCGCATATAATCGGCGTTTTGGAAGACGCCCTGCCCTTTTTCCGGCAATTGATTGAAAACGAATTAAACAGCGCCAATGATAATCCAATAGTTGATGCGGAAGACCAGCATATTCTCCACGGCGGACATTTTTATGGCGGCCATATCGCTTTTGCCATGGACAGCATGAAAACAGCGGTCGCCAATCTGGCCGACTTGCTGGACAGGCAAATGGCCTTGCTGATGGATCCTAAATTCAATCATGGACTAGCTGCAAATCTGTCCGGCGCAAAAGCGGAACAGGCGGCGCTGAATCACGGCTTTAAAGCCGTACAAATCGCTGTTTCCGCCTGGGCTGCCGAAGCCTTGAAACACACTATGCCGGCCAGCGTGTTTTCACGCTCAACAGAATGCCACAATCAGGATAAAGTCAGCATGGGCACCATCGCCGCCCGTGATTGTTTACGGATTATTGAACTCACCGAGCAATGCGCCGCCGCCATGCTAATCGCCGCCGTTCAAGGCGTGGAGATGAGAAAACCGGACACTTTAACCGCCAACATCCAATCAACCATACTCGAATTAAGAAAGCATATTGCCTTTTTATCTGTTGACCGGGCGCTGGACAAAGAATTAAGACATTGCATGACCTTAATTCAAAATCAACATTGGCCGCTTTATGAGTAAAAATTTCGCCAGCGCCCAAATTGAAATCAGCGTGCCTTTTTTTGACATCGATTTAATGGAAATCGTCTGGCATGGACATTACCTTAAATATTTTGAATTAGCGCGTTGCGCAGTCCTGGACAAAATCGATTACGACTATATGCAAATGCGCGAGTCCGGCTATACCTGGCCTGTTTATGATTTACATATCCGCTACGCCCATCCGGCTCGCTTCGGCCAACGCCTGGTTATCTCCGCCGACATCGTTGAATGGAAAAATTACCTGAAAATCAAATATCAAATTAATGACAAACAAAGCGGTCGCCGATTGACAAAGGGCTACACCCAACAAGTCGCTGTATCCATAGAAGGCAACGCCATGTGTTATGAGTCGCCGGACATACTTCGACAAAAACTCAAACTGCCTAAAAGCTGATGGATTATGATGTCATCGTCATCGGCAGCGGCATAGGCGGATTAACAACAGCCGCCCTGCTCAGCAAAGCCGGAAAATCAGTCTTGGCGCTGGAAAGCCATGATAAACCGGGCGGCTATGCGCATGGCTTCAAACGCCGACAATATCGTTTTGACTCCGGGGTGCATTTGGTCAGCGGCTGCGGATCTCAAGGCTATCAAGGCGGCCAGGCCATCTACAAATTATTGAAGACGCTGGGGCTGGAAAATGAACTCGATTTTTTTAACATAAACCCCTTCAGTTACGCCATTTATCCGGATTATAAAGTCGCTTTTCCACAGACTATCGAAGCTTTTGTGGATGCCTTATCCGAACACTTCCCCAAAGACGCCAACGGCTTGCGGCAACTGACCGAACTTTGCCTACAAATTACCGAACAAACCAGTCTTGCGGAAAGCATGTTGAAAACCAGCGACTATGAAAGCGCTGAAAAAAAACTATCGGCATTGTTTCAATACCGGAAAGCCACCCTCTCCGAAGTCTCTTGCAAATTCATTCAAGACCCCAAACTTCGTCAGGCATTCGCCAGCAATTGGCCTTATTTGGGCTTGCCGCCCTCGCAGGTCTCATTTGTTTATTGGGCATGCATGTTAATCGGTTATATGATGGACGGCTCTTACTATTGCAAAGGCAGTTTTCAAAAACTGGCCAATGCTTTGGCAAAAGGACTCAAAAGAAACGGCGGCAAAATTCAATTCAATTCCACCGTTGACCGGATATTATTGGATCAGAATAGAGTCAAAGGCGTCAGCGTCAACGGACAAATCATTACCTCGCCCATTGTCATTTCCAATGCCGATATACAACAAACGCTCTTTAAAATGGTCGGGGCGCAACACTTTCCTAAACGCTATTTGCAAAGAATAACTTCCATGCAGCACTCGCTGTCAATTTTCGTGGTCTATATCGCAACCGATCTGGATTTAAGCCGCTTCGCCCTGCATCATGAATCTTTTTATTACCAATCCTGGAATCACGAGCATAATTATCAGCAAACCCTTAATGGTCAGGTCAACTGGATCAGCATTACTTCGCCGACTCTAATTGACTCAAGCCTAGCGCCTAACGGCGAACATTTATTGCTTTTAACAACATTATTACCCTATACTATCACTAATACTTGGCAGGCAATGAAACCCGTTTATATCGACAAAATGGTCGCAATGGCGGAAAAAATCATTCCCGGTTTAAAAGAACATATCCGCTTCATTGAAGGCGGATCTCCGGCGACAATGGAACGCTATACGCAAAACCACCAAGGCGCGGCTTATGGCTGGAATGTAACGCCAAATCAGATCGGCTCATTTCGTTTACCGAATCAAGCCCCGATCAGCGGCCTTTATTTTGCCGGTCACTGGTGTTCGCCCGGCAGCGGGGTTTATGGCGCATGTTTATCCGGCATAAAAACTTCCCAAAGCATATTGGGTTATCAATCGCAGCAAGCGCTTTGGCAAGATTTACAACCGTAAACGA
Source organism: Methylococcaceae bacterium (assembly GCA_006844585.1). Taxonomy (GTDB): domain Bacteria; phylum Pseudomonadota; class Gammaproteobacteria; order Methylococcales; family Methylomonadaceae; genus Methylomarinum. Next base: position 21,172 of record SPJM01000239.1, read on the forward strand.
TAAAGGCGGAATCTCCTGATGATTATTAAACGTATCTTGCCGCAACTGACTTCCAAAACCGGCAAAAATCTGGATCATTGTAAAATCTCTTCAATTAGCGGCGGCGATATCAATAGCGCCTACCATCTGGAAAGCGAAGAAATCAATTGGTTTGTTAAGGTCAACCGCTCCGAACTAGCGCCCATGTTTATAGCCGAAGCAGCTGCATTAGGAGAACTTGCCGATACATACACAATCAAGGTGCCGGAAGTAGTGCATGTCGATAAAAATGACGATGCCGCCTACCTGGTGCTTGAATATATCCCGCTAACGCGTTTAACGGCTAATTCTAATCATTTATTAGGCAAACGACTGGCGGCTTTGCATCAAAAAAAACAAGCTTATTTCGGTTGGCATACCGATAATACCATCGGCAGCACGCCGCAAATCAATACCCGCAGTGACGATTGGGCGGATTTTTGGGCGC
>SPJM01000024.1 GCA_006844585.1 Methylococcaceae bacterium
CCATCAACCCGGCCAGATAACTCTCATCCGGCAATTTCAACAATAATGCAAAATAAGATAAATCATCCCATTGTTGACTCATCACCGTCTGATAAGCTTCAATAATCAATGGGTTGATGGCTAATGTACGACCTTGTTGAATATCTTCAATCAAAGCAAATATAATTTGCACCGCTAATTGCTGCGCGGCTTCCCAACGGTTGAAGGGGTCCGAATCATGCATTAACAAGAAGGCGTGATCCTGCAAACTCTGTTCGGTTTTCAAAATGACGGGCGCCGAGAATCCTCTCAACAAGGAAACCACCGGTTTTTCCGCTAAATCATTGAAGACGAAACTCTGTTCCAACTGGGTCAATTGTAAAGTCACTTCATCCGTCGGCGCCTCGCCTTCAATATTGAGCGCTAAGGCCTGTCCTGCCGACCCCACCAAACCCACCTTCACCGGAATATGCAAAGCGTAACGATTCTTTTGATTTCTGACTTGAGGGATTTTTTGATTAATCGTCAGCGTCAGCGTTTGCTGTTCGGCATCGTATTGTTCCTGTACTTCCAGAACCGGCGTACCAATCTGCCCATACCAAAGTTTGAATTGGGAAAAATCCGCTTCATTGGCGTCTTCCATGGCCTTCACAAAATCTTCACACGTAACGGCTTGACCATCATGGCGTTGAAAATATAAATCGCTGCCTTTGCGAAAGCCTTCAGCGCCTAACAGTGTGTGCAACATACGCACAATTTCCGCGCCCTTTTCA
>SPJM01000240.1 GCA_006844585.1 Methylococcaceae bacterium
GGGATTCGAACCCTGGGAGGGCTACAAACCCTCAACGGTTTTCAAGACCGCCGCTTTCGACCGCTCAGCCACCTCTCCGTAAGAGCGGGTATAATACCCTAATCGATTTCCTTTTGCCAGTCTTTTTGGTTGAATTTTTGCTTAAAATAGCATTTTTTGAGTTTCCAACCGGTATCAAATTTCTTATTAACCTTGCTGGGATGCAAAGCAGTTAAAAAAAAATTGAAAAACCGGCTGGAACCTCGACTATCTCCGAGTAAAATTATAATAGAATTGACGCAGATCAAAAATCATATAATAGTTTGTAATAAATAACCGTTGGGTTTATAAAAGAGAGGAGCCATGGATAAGTTTAATAACATGAAAGTTTTTTGCCGGATTGTTGAGCTTGGAACCTTTGCAGCTGTTGCGAGAGAGATGCATGTGTCGGCGATGATGATCAGCAAATACGTAGCCCAGTTAGAAAAATCATTAGGGGTGGTGTTATTGAATAGAACCACTCGCAGTCTCAATTTAACCGAAGCCGGGCAAGCTTATTACACGCGCAGTAAGCAAATTTTGGAGGATTTGGAGATTTTAGATGAATCTACTGCGCAAATGGGGGAGTCGGTTAAAGGCGTCTTGAAAATCAGTGCGCCGGTGGATTTCGGCGGCATTTATCTGGTGCCGGTGATTGAGGCTTATCAAAAGCTTTACCCGGATGTCAGGATTTCCGTGTGTTTGGAAAATAAATTCCAGAATTTGCGCGATGGTCAGTTCGATATTGTCATTTTGGTGACCGATAAATTGGATCTGGGCGTAGTGGCGCGCAAAATTGCAACGACGGAGTTGGGGACTTACGCCTCGCCTGAATATATAAAAAAGCACGGTTGCCCTGAGACTTTACAAGATTTAGCCGATCATCGCTGTTTGCATTATGTGAATACGCCGCATGGCGATTATTGGATCTTTTATAAAGACGGTGAAACGGAAAAAGTAAAAATCGATTGGCATTTCGCCACCAATAACGGTCGGGCGCTGTCTCAAGCAGCTGCGTTGGATATGGGGATTATTCGAGCGCCGAGAATTTCTGTGGTTAATTATTTGGAGCAGGGTAAATTAACCGAAATATTACTGGATTACCGGATTCCTTCTCTTTGTGTGTATGCGACGTATCTGCAAAAACGCTTTTATCCCGCTAAATTGTCCACCTTTATTGAATTTTTGATTGCCTATTTTTCGGAAAATAAATAACAGGAAGGTTGCTGTGAGTGCTGATCTCGAAAAGCCGGTTGCCGGTGGAGGATTACTGGATCGCCGATTATTTTTAAAAAAAGGCTTGTCTTTTTCAGTAGCTGCTTTGACGGTTGACTCTGCTTCTGCTGCGGACTGGCAACAAGCACGCTCGCCCTGGATGAATGAGCCGGGAGAACCGTTCTCGAATTATGGACGACCTTCTTCACATGAACGAAAAACCATTCGCTGGGTGATGGCTAATTCTATGGCGCCGGGCAACGGCGTTTCCTGGACGCCTTTGCATGATTTAGAAGGAATGATGACTCCCAATGGCTTGCACTTTGAGCGACATCACAATGGCGTCCCTAAAATTGACCCAAAGCAACATCATTTATTGATTCACGGATTGGTGGATAATGCTCTGGTATTCAGTGTTGACGCCTTATTGCGTTACCCGATGACTTCTTTTTTAGGTTTTATCGAATGCGGCGGGAACAGTAACGCCGGTTGGCGAGAACAACCTATTCAAACCCAGGCCGGATATTTTCATGGGATGGCGTCTTGCAGCGAATGGACAGGCGTGCCCCTGAGTATTTTATTGGATGAGGCAAAAACAAAAAGCGGCGCTCAGTGGGTGATTGCTGAAGGCGCCGATGCATCGGTGATGAATGTCAGTATTCCGTTGGACAAAATTTTGGATGATTGTTTGATCGCTTTATATCAAAACGGCGAACGCATCCGTCCGGAAAATGGTTATCCGCTTCGTTTGATTGTGCCGGGTTGGGAGGGCGTCACCCATGTCAAATGGCTGCGTCGATTGAGATTGACTGATAAGCCGGTGATGGCGCGTAATGAAACCGCAAAATATACCGAATTGCTGCCATCCGGCAAAGCGCGTCAGTTTAGTTTCGTGATGGAGGCTAAATCTTTAATTACTAACCCTTCTTTTGGACATCAATTAGCACAGCCCGGTTTGTATCAAATCAGCGGTTTGGCTTGGAGCGGTCGCGGTAAGATTGTTAAGGTGGAAGTCTCAGCAGATGGCGGCGAGACTTGGGCGGAAGCGGCATTGCAAGAACCGGTGTTAGCCAAATGCTTTACTCGTTTCAGAATTCCCTGGCGATGGCGGGGAGGAATGGCGGTCTTGAAAAGCCGTGCTACCGATGAAACGGGCTATTTGCAACCGGAGCGGGAAACCTTAATTGAACAACGCGGACGGCATGGTTACTTTCATTACAATGCGGTCGTTAGTTGGGCGGTTTCCGAAACGGGAGAGATTTCGCATGTTTATCGCTAGGTTTTTGGTTTGTTTTGCGGCATTAATCGTCTTGCCGGTTGGCGCAGAACAATCCGGGCCGGGGTTGGGCGTTAAGGCATCCGAAACCATGATAGAAAACTGGAGTTTGGATATATTTGCGGACGGTGAGGGACTGCCTGCCGGTCAAGGAAATGCTGTTGCCGGAAAACAAGTCTATCAACAATATTGTCTGCTCTGTCATGGCGTAAAAGGCGGCGGTGGTAGCGCTGAAGAATTAGCGGGCGCTGAGCATAATCTGATCGACAATCCACCGGACAAAACGATTGGAACGTATTGGCCTTACCCGACTACCATATTTGATTTTGTCAGCCGCTCTATGCCTTTAAGCGCTCCGGGTTCTTTATCAAATAATGAGATTTATGCGGTGACTGCCTATCTACTATACTTAAATGATATTATCAGTGAGACAGCGGTGATCAATGCTGTTTCATTACCACAAGTACAAATGCCTAATCGGTTGGGATTTATTTCTACATTTCATTAAGTCACTTTTTATGCAAAAAATCGATATTTCAGAACTGTCAATTTTATTAATAGAGCCTTCCAGCACGCAATTGAAGGTCATCATGAAACATTTAAAAGCAGAAGGCATCAACCATATCGAAGGCGCTGAAAGCGGAGCGCAGGCCTTAAGTTTTTTGGAAGATTATCAACCGGATTTGATTATCAGTAGTATGTATTTGCCGGATATGATGGCGACTGAATTGGTCGAACGTATCAAGAGTTTGGAAAAGACTCAGGAAATTCCCTTTATGTTGATTTCCAGCGAAACCAGGGTAAAAGTATTAGAAGTTATTAGACAGGCCGGGGTGGTGGCTATTTTACCCAAGCCGTTTGATCATGAAGATTTAAAAAGGGCTTTATTGACGACTATTGAATATGTGGATCCGCAAATTTTGGAGCTGGAATATACCAATATTTCAGCTATTCGGGTTTTATTGGTGGATGATAGTCGTTTTACCCGTAAACATATTCATCGTGTTTTGCAGGATTTAGGCATTGATAACATTGTCGAAGCGCGTGACGGCAAAGAGGCGATTCAAGTTTTCCTTGATGAGGAAGAAGCTTTTGATTTAATTGTTACGGATTACAATATGCCGGAAATGGATGGGCGTGAAATGATCGAATATGTGCGCAATAATCTACACAATTCTTATATTCCGATCTTAATGGTGACCAGCGAACAAGATCAGGCGCGCTTGAGCAGCATCAAGAAGGCCGGGGTCTCGGCTATTTTAGACAAACCTTTTGATCCGATGACCGTCAAAGAAATCCTTTACCGAGTTTTGGAATAAATTTAACCCGGCTTTGTCTTGGATAAAGTTATAATTTACGTTCGTATGGTGTTACTTTGACAAGGCTGGGTTAACGCAAAGGCGCAATTAAACCTTGTTTGCGAAATTTAAGATAGTCTGCGAGCACCAAGTCATGGTCAAAAGCCAATTGCTCAGGGATGTCCTTCGGTAGGAATATTTGGCAATTTTTGGCGTCATCTGCGGCGATGGGTAAACCGTGCGCCTCAGCAACGTAAACTGCGGTTACCGTATGATTGCGCGGATCTCTGGCCGGGTTCGAATACAGCCCCAACAAAGCTTTTAACTCAACCTCCAGTGAAACTTCTTCTAATGCTTCTCTAACAGCCGCTTTTTCTATGGTTTCGCCGACATCGACAAAACCGCCTGGAATAGCCCAACCGTAAGGCGGATTAGCACGCTCGATCAATACAATAGGGCGGCCGACCTGGTCAATCAGTTCAATGATGGCGTCTGCGGCAAGTAGTGGAGTGACTGGTTTCGGCATGGTTATTGAGTATAGTTGTCCGGGGTTAAAACTGTGTTGGCGGGTTTAAGAGTCGTATCGGTTTTAGGGTAATCTTTTATATAGTGCAGGCCCCGGCTTTCCTTGCGCAATTGCGCGCTGCGAATAATCAATTCAGCCACTGTCACCAGGCTGCGTAATTCCAATAAATCGCTGGTGACCCTGAATTGACCGTAATATTCGGCGATTTCCTCTTTTAATAATTGTAATCGGTTCATGGCTCGGTTGAGGCGCTTGCGGGTGCGCACAATGCCGACATAATCCCACATAAAGCGTCTTAATTCATCCCAGTTATGGGAGATGACGACTTCTTCGTCAGAATCGCTGACTTGAGACTCATCCCATTTCGGTAAGGTGATGGTATCCGGCAGTTTATCGATTACGCTGAGGATGTGATGACCGGCTTGTTCAGCGAACACCAGACATTCCAACAAGGAATTGCTGGCCATTCGATTAGCGCCGTGTAAACCGGTGCAAGCCGCTTCGCCGATGGCGTAAAGCCCCGGAATATCGGTTCTGGCGTCTTTATCCGTGAGGATGCCGCCGCAGGTATAATGGGCGGCGGGGACGACCGGGATGGGTTGTTTACTGATATCTATATCCAACGATAAGCATTGCTGATAAATGGTCGGGAAGTGCTTTAAAATGAAATCTTTCGGTTTATGGCTGATGTCCAGATATACGCATTCAATACCGTGGGTTTTTATTTCATTATCGATAGCGCGGGCGACGATATCGCGCGGGGCCAGTTCGCCGCGTTCATCATAACGATGCATAAATGTGGAGCCGTCGGGTAACACTAATTTTGCGCCTTCGCCGCGAACCGCTTCGCTGATTAAATAAGATCGGGCGACCGGATGATAAAGGCAGGTCGGGTGGAATTGCATAAACTCCATATTGGCGACTCGGCAACCGGCGCGCCAGGCCAATGCGATGCCGTCTCCCGAAGAACTGTGCGGGTTGGTGGTGTAAAGATAGACCTTACTGGCGCCGCCGCTTGCCAAGACCACGCATTTTGCCGAAAAAGATTTGATTTTGCCGGAAATTGTGTCTAAAACATAAGCGCCGCGTATTTGCTGATTTTTTTCGCCTAATTTTCGGGCGGTAATCAATTCAATCGCATTGTGATTTTCCATTAAAGCGATATTCGGGTGCTGTTGCGCTCTTTCGATCAAAGAATAGGAAACGGCTTTGCCAGTTGCATCATCAGTATGTACAATACGGCGATGTGAATGACCGCCTTCGCGATTAAGATGTAATTTGCGGCTGCCGTCGCTGGATTCTTTTTCAGTAAAATTGACGCCTTGCTTGCGTAGCCACTCAATGCTTTCTCGGCCTTTAGCAACAGTGAGGGAAACAATTTCCGGGTCGCATAAGCCAGCGCCGGCATTGAGGGTGTCTTCTACATGAGATTCCAAAGAGTCGGTTTTGCTGAAAACGGCGGAAATACCGCCTTGTGCGTGAAATGTACTACCGTCGGTGAGTGAAAATTTTGATAAAACGGCTACATTTAATTGATCCGCCAGTTTTAAAGCCAGGCTTAAGCCGGCGCCTCCACTGCCTATAATCAGGACATCGTAATGCTGGTTGATTTTTTTGTGGGCGAATATTTTTCGGAGTGACACGATAGTTTGTAGAAATGATCAATGGAAACCTTAAATCATATCTTTTTTTTTCGCGATAGCAATTTTTTTTATATCGGTAGAACTTATAAGCTTCATATTTGTCCATTCAACCATAAACAATAACAGTGAACGAACAATCTAGGACCAACGCTGAGCTGGATAAAGAATTGGTGCAAAGAGTGCAGCAAGGAGATAAATCCGCCTATGATTTACTGGTCATCAAATATCAGCACAAAATTGTTCAATTGGTAAATCGTTTTGTTAAGGACCCCAGCGAAGCGCAAGATGTAGCTCAAGAAGCCTTTATTAAAGCGTATCGCGCATTAGGTAATTTTCGAGGTGACAGCGCTTTTTATACCTGGTTATACCGCATAGCCATAAATACGGCTAAAAACTATTTAGTCTCCCGATCCAGGCGTTATTCCGATTTTGAGGTTGATGTTCAAGATGCTGAACAAGTTGAAAACGCCCCTCAATTAAAAGGCATGGAAACGCCGGATAATGTGTTAATGAACGAACAAATCGTATTGGTGATTAAATCCGCAATTGAAAAATTGCCGGAAGAAATGCGCACCGCAATTATGTTGCGAGAATTTGAAGGAATGAGTTATGAAGAAATTGCTCAAGCAATGGACTGCCCGGTTGGAACTGTTCGCTCTCGTATTTTTAGAGCGCGGGAAGCGATAGATAAAAAATTAAGTCCACTGCTTGACTAAGAAGGTAATGTAATGCAAGAAGAAATTAATATCAAAATTTCCCAATTTCTCGATGGCCAGCTTGATAAGCAGCAAGCCGAGCCGTTACTTAGGGCTGTAAAAAAAGATCCCGCCGTGAAAGAAGCCATGATGCGCTATCAAATTATCGGTCAAGCGATAAGAGCCGATAGCCAGCCCATCGCCAACCTGGATCTGGCGGATAAGGTTAGTCAACAAATCAAACAGGAACCGGCATATTTATTGCCGAGCGCCCGCAAGTCGCCGGACTGGAAAGCCGCATCAATGGCGGTTGCCGCTTCAATAGCCGTGGTTGCGATTGTCGCGCCGTTGACTGCGCAAAGAACTCAACCGGGTAATGGCTCGCAAACCGTTGTGGCCTCTGTGGAAACATCGGAAAATACAGTTGTCGCCAGCGCTGAAGAAAAAGCTAAACGCGCCAAGCTGAATCAACGCTTCAAAGAATATTTGCAAGCCCATCAAAATAGCGTGGATGCAACAGGTGTTATGAGCTATACGCCTTATGCGCGAGTGGCGGGTTATAGCCAGGGAAGATAACAGTGATCATTAAAACGTTGTTTTTGTTTTTTCTCTGCTTTTCATTTGCAAAGGCGAATGACGCTAATAAAGACAATAGTTTTGAATGGCTGAAAAAAATGGAACAAGCCATGAAAATGCTCAATTATCAAGGCACCGTGGCGTTTATGAAAAACGGCAAACTTGATACCATGCAGTATATTCACGCCGCCAAAGATGGCTTGGAACAAGAACGCTTAATTTCTCTCAATACGCCTATGCGCGAGGTGGTCAGGCATAACGGCAAGGTTATTTGCACCTATACGCAAACCAATAAGCGGATGGTGAATCATCAACCCGCAAACCGTTCTTTCATTATGGATTTGCCGGATAATTTGGCCTTGATGGATCAAGCCTATCAGGTGAAATTACTGGGTGAAGAATCGGTGGCGATGAGGCCCGCTTGGGTGATTACGATTGAAGCCAAAGACCCTTATCGCTACTCGCGGACAATTTGGTTGGACAAAGTTAAATATTTGCCGTTGAAGATTGAAGTTTATGACTTGGGCGGCAATACCTTAGAGCAGATTGTTTTTACTGACTTGAAAGTCCAGCCACACATTGATTTCATTCATGTCGATGAACAAAGTGAAGGAGCCGACACTCAGCATTTGAACCAATCTCAAGAAGCTTTTTTCAACACAGCGGCCTTTTCATTCAACGCTTTGCCTGTGGGGTTTAAAAAAGTTTTTTCGACTAATATGGATTTGCAAGAATCCAAAGATAAGGCCGATCATTTATTACTAAGCGACGGCTTTTCTTCAGTTTCGGTTTATCTTAGTCATCATGATGAGGATCTAGAGAACGGTTTGAAATCTTTAGGTTCGGTAAATTCTTTTTCGCATGTGATCGGTCAATATCAAGTTGTCGTGCTAGGCGAAGTGCCGGCGAAAACGGTTGAAATGATCGCTAAGGGCGTGAGTTTTAATGACTGATGAAGCGATTGATCATTTTGTAAAACTGCGCAATATCAATGGGCTTGGTGAGATAATCGATAAATCCCGCATCTAAGCCTTTGTTTATATCTTTGGATGTCGCGTTAGCGCTAATCGCAACGATAGGCGTTTCTTTTAAGTAGTCGAAGGTGCGTAATCGACGCAGCAATTCATAACCGTCCATTTCCGGCAAATTAATATCTAATAAGATCAAATCCGGCTGATGCGCTTGCGCCAGTTCTAATCCTAAATGCGGGGTCGGCGCGGTGATCAGGGTGACAAAGTCCAGTTTATTGACCAGTTGTTCGATGACTTTTAAATTAGCCGGGTTGTCTTCCACATAAAGCAACACTGCTTTGTCTGCGGGAATATTTTTAAAATTCGGCGTTTCGATAACTGTTTGTTGGGCGGTTTGTTTGCTGACGGCTAATTCTATCCAAAATGTGCTGCCGATGTTTGGCGCACTGTTGAGTCCGATCTCACCGCCCATTAATTCGATCAAACGTTTGCAAATCACCAAACCGATGCCGGCGCCTTCAATTTCGCTGAATTCGGAATCAAGCCGTTCAAATGGTTGAAAGAGTTTTTGTTGCTGTTCCTCAGTTAAACCATGACCGGTATCGCGGATGAAAACTTTTAATCGATCATTGCCGATTTCTTCCGTGGTAATGGTGATATTGCCTTGTTTGCGATTATATTTAACGGCATTGGATAATAAATTCAGCAACACCTGTTTAATTCTGATGTGATCAGCGTGTAAATAATAATCCATATTCGGATCGATATTGTTAAAAATACTGATTTGGTTTTGTGCGGCTAAAGGCGATATAAGCACAATACATTCTTTGATGATGCGGCTAAATTGAATGCTTTCCATGGAAATATTAAGTTCTCCGGCTTCAATTTTGCTTAAGTCTAATACTTCATTAATCAGGTTTAATAAATGCTTGCCGGCTTTCATGATTTCTTCGATATTTTCCAATTGCTCTGCGCTTAAGTTGTGCTCATCATTCATTTCCAAAAGCTGGGCAAAGCCTAAAATAGCGTTCATAGGCGTTCGCAGTTCATGACTCATAGACGACAGAAACTGGGATTTGGCTTCGCTGGCTTTTTCCGCTTTTGAACGGGCGGCTTCCACTTCTTTCATCAGCCCCCGCAATTCCTGAGTCATTTTTTTCTCAACCTCCAATAGATCATTCATTTCAGCCTGATGGTTGAAAATTTTTTCGCGCATGACTTTAAAGCCGTTGATCACTTCTCCGACTTCATCTTTGCGATATTCCGGCAATGCATAATTAAACTCCTTTTGGGATAGCTGATTAAAAGCGTGATTTAATTTTGCCAGAGGGCTGGTGATTTTGTTGTCAATAAATAAAAGGATAATAATTAATTGAATGAGCAATAAAATGAGGATCGCCAGGATATTTTTATAAATTTGTAAACGTAGTATCTTTAATTCGTCCGCGATATTGCTGATTAAGCTGAGCGTACCCAGTTTTTGATCTAAAAAGATAATATCCGTTTCAATAGCAATTTCATTTTCACCTGTTGCAATGCCTTCCGCGATCAACGGATAAACCATCAAACCCTCGCCGGTGATTAACTTCAGACTTTTCCAATGCTTGTTGGCGTCTTTTTCAGCATCTAAAATTTCGTGTAAATAGGCGTATTGTCGTTTTAATAAAGGGCTGGTGACGACGATGGCAAGGGTTTTCAAATGTCGTTCGGAAGCTTTTTTTAATGAAGCGACTGCTTGTTTTTCTTGTTCCGGTATCGCATAAAGCAAAAAAAAGGCGATGATAATGAAAGAGGAAATAAAAGCGATAAAAACACTTTTACCGCGTAACCCAAAACTAAAATTAATGCGCGACATAAAAGGAGTCCAGGCCCATTGCTTCTAGCGGTTTATAGTCGTCAACGGTGGCGATTACCGGCGATTTCATGGGAATTTTTTCGATTAATTTTTGCTGTTCCGGATCGTCTTTCATGGCTAAAAACGCCAGTTTGACTTGTTCGATGACTGGCTTTGGCACTCGCGGATGGGCGCTGATCGGATGCGGCGCAATGTTTTCCGTTTTATAAATAATTTGTAAAAGGCTTTGCAATTTCGGATCTTGTTTTTTGAGCGTTCTCATAACGCCGCCGCCCGCCGCCGCTTGTTTTAAAATGACATTAAGGTAAACCGATGAATGGGTGCCTACGTAAATCGGCTGAATATTGAGTCTGTGTTTATTCTGTAATTCGGTGCGCATCAGTAATGAGGCGCCTAAGGCGTTTGGCGCAGGAAAAGCGATTTGTTTGCCGTCGAGTTGTTGGATAGAGTTTATATCGCTATTTTTAGGGGCGACAAGAATGCCTTGAAGTTTGCGAACGCCGTCTTTAACCAGAGGAAGGTAGCCTTGCTGTTTAAAAGCCATGAGTGAATGCCAGGGATTCATATAAGCAAAATCATAGCTGCCGTTCATGAACTCTTTTTCAAACTCCGGTATCGATTCCGTGCCTTGCATGGTAAAAGTATGGCCGGTTTTCTCTTGCAGTACTTTTAAAATAGGCTTCCAGGTTTGGTAAAGTTTGCGCGCTTCAAATTGCGGTACAACGCCGAATATGAATTCCTTAGCGTTGATAGGTAATGCTAAAAGGCTACAAGCGAGAAAAATAAAGGGTTTAATTTTCATTGTGGCAAACCTGTTTCGGTTATTCGTCAAAAAGGGGGGGCAACTATCAAAATTTAATAAGGGCTTGTAAATAGCCGTAAGTAGAATCTTGTTTTTGCATTTCATTCATCAAGTCGCCCGCGATTAAATACGCTAATCCGCTTTCCAGGCGTAAATTGCCGGGCAAGGCATCCCAACGTAAGCGAGTTTCCAGTTGCGAGCCGATATAAGACTCTGTTCCGTTAAAACCGGCTGTTGTCCAGACGTCATCGGTATCGGCTCGCCAAAATCCGCGAAAGGAAAACATTGATGAAATGGTTCGGCTGGGTTTGAGTAGTAAACGTAATCCCGGCGTGCTTAAGTTACTGCGCGCAAAAGAAGCGAAAATACTGGTCGGTCCGAAATCAAAACGTCGCCCGCCAAATAGAGTGTCGAAACGATTATTGCCGCCATCATTGGGATTATCGTCGCCGCTGGCGTAATCATATTGGGCAATCAAGCGCGGCGACCAGGGCAGATCAAAACTATAGCCGATTTCGATATGCTGCATATGCGCCCAGTGTTCTAAATCCAGCGTAGAATTATTATTAATCCGCGATTCGCCTAATTGATAAATGGATTCGAGTTGGAAATCAAATTGTTCAGTAGCCGGTTTACGGAAAACTCTAAAACCAAAGGTATACAATTCCCGGTCTTTAGTTTTGATTTCCCGGGTATCGTTTTCGTTGAGACCGTAAAGAAAAACTTCGCCTTTATTGGCTGTATTCATCAAGTTTTGGCTGTAGTTAATGCCCCAAAAACGAATTTGTTCGCTTTCTTCATCAAAGCGTTCTTTGTTTTCCAAAATATCCGCATCGACCCAGCGTTTGACCGGTAAAGTATAAAATGCTCTTAATTGGCGGCCAGCTGAACGCCATTGCAAATCAACGCCAGTGAAAGCATTGATGGTGTTGCGGAAATTATTGCGGGCGATGAGACGGCGACTGCCGACATCCATGGTTATTCTGCCGACGCGGATTCGACCTTGATCTTTATCTGTCAGAATGTGCTTAAACGGAACTTCTATATAAGCTTGTAATAACTCTAAAGGATTGACAATAGCAGGGGTAACCCTGCTATTGGAAGTCGCTGAGCCTTTGTCGGCTAAGTAAATTCTTGAATCCATCATCTCTGCGCCGATTATGAAATAAGGCAAGTCTACTTTGGCGTGAACCAAGGTGCGTAACGCCAGCACCTGATCGCCGCCGTCGCCCGGCTTGGATTGAATGCGATAACGATATTGTTCGTCCAATGTTTCATAGCGGGTTCTATGGGCGATGGAAAAATGCAGCCATTCCGGTAATCCCAATGCTTGTTTTAAGCGCCAGGGTTGTTGGGCTGAACTTGTAGAGCAAAAGCTAATGGATATTAGGAAGCATAAAAAAAATCTATTGCGCATAAATCATAAACGGCTAAGAATGAATATTGATTTAAGTTTAGTCACTCAGATAGTTTTTGTGAAAAACGATTTCACTCACAGGCTCAGAAAAATCAAGTTGGTTTATACTTCGTGCGGCCACGGACAGTTTGCTAAATTGTAAAGGCTAAGCAATTTATTGACTTGGGATGATTTGCGCACAATATAAAAAAATCAGCCAAAGAAAATTCAAAATGAGCAGTGTATAATATCTGCTTATTCAATTAGGGAGTTTATAATGCTGAATAAAGTGATGTTAATCGGTAATTTAGGGGCGGACCCTGAAACGCGCTACATGCCTAGTGGTGGAGCGGTTACCAATATCAGATTAGCAACAACCCGGCGCTGGAAAGATAGACAGAGCGGCGAAAGAAGAGAAGAGACGGAATGGCACAGAGTGGTGTTTTTTAACCGTCTGGCTGAAATTGCCGCCGAATATCTTAGAAAAGGCAGTCAGGTTTATGTCGAAGGCCGCATACGCACTCAGCGTTGGCAAGACCAAAATGGTCAGGATCGTTATACGACGGAAATTGTTGCTGATGAAATGACTATGTTAGGCAGCCGCACCGGCGGCACCGGCAATTTTGCCGATAATGCGCCGCAACAAGGCGGCGGTTATGCACAGCCGCAAGCGCCCCAGCAACCCCAGCCCCAGTCGCAACCGTCGTCTGCTACGCCGCCGCAACAACCGGCGGCTCCTAATTCACCGCCTCCGGCTGCTTATGATGATTTTGATGATGATATTCCATTTTGATACCTACCTTAGATCTTATTTGTAAAGTGTAAAGAAATACATGAGAGCCCTTTTTGATAAGGGCTTTTTTATTGCTGACAATTTGAGAGGAAATGAATATGCAACAAGCCGTACAAATTCAAACCATCATCAATGAAGCTCAGGAAAAGAAAAAACTGACGTTTGAGGAATTTTTAGCTAGCCGACCGGAATGGCCCAAGAATCGGCCTCCAGTAACATTAGAAGAAATGGAAGAAGCCATTGTTAAAGGGGCTATTGACAGTGCAGACCTTTGATACCAATGCGGTTGTGCGCATACTTTTAGGTGATGATCCGCAACAGGCTGAATTGGCTTCTCGACAATGGATGAATGCGCTGCAAACAGGCGGCATTTTCCTGCCGACTGTGGTTTTTTCTCGTTCCCACCGTCCTCGGTGGGAATGCATACGGTTTTTTCTGCTGCCTCAGTCTGCATTCCCACGCAGGAGCTTGGGAACGATGAAAAGAAAGAACAAGAGAGCTTGTTGGCTCAGTTTGTTGTGTGGCAATACAACGCCTATGCACATGGCATAACTATGGACGATTTGAACCGACCGCTACCTAAAATAGACAGTCGTAGTAACTCAGTCTAGACAATAACGAGAATAAAGACAAATGTTTGAACAAGCCTTTAAAAATATCGACGATGTCCTCTGGAAAGAGGCGGGCTGTACCACGGAGCTGGATTACACCGAGCAAACCTCCTGGATACTGTTCCTCAAATATCTGGATGATTTGGAGCAGGAAAAGGCCGTGCAGGCTGAGCTTAAGGGCAAGCTCTATGAATACATCATTGACGAGCAGCACCGCTGGTCCACCTGGGCAGCGCCCAAAACCCCGGCAGGCGAGTTTGACCACAATAATGCCATGACCGGCGATGATCTGATTGTCTATGTGAACGGTGAGTTATTCACTTATCTGCACGGCTTCAAGCAACGCGCATCCGGCCCGGACACCATCGAATACAAGATCGGTGAGATCTTTGGTGAAATAAAAAACAAATTCACCAGTGGCTACTCACTGCGCGATGCGCTTGAGACTATCGATGCGCTCAGTTTTAACTCGCAGAAAGAAAAGCACGAGCTATCTCATATCTACGAGACCAAGATCAAGAACATGGGTAACGCGGGTCGTAATGGTGGGGAGTACTACACCCCGCGTCCACTCATCCGCGCCATGATACAGGTGGTGAATCCACAGATTGGTGAACGTATCTATGATGGCGCTTGTGGCTCGGCTGGGTTCCTGTGTGAATCCTATGATTATCTCAGGCATGGGAGTGGCCAAGGTGAACTGACCACCAGCCAGCTGAAAACCCTGCAAACTAAAACCTTCTACGGCAAGGAAAAGAAAAGCCTCGCCTATGTCATTGCCATCATGAATCTGATTCTGCATGGCATAGAAGCGCCCAATATCATTCACATCAATACGCTGGCCGAGCACTCAGATGATATTCAGGAAAAGGACCGCTACGATGTCATCCTCGCCAATCCGCCCTTTGGTGGTAAGGAACGCAAGGAGGTGCAACAGAACTTCACCATCAAAACCGGCGAGACCGCTTTCCTGTTCCTGCAACACTTTATCAAAAACCTCAAAGCCGGTGGCCGTGCGGCGGTGGTGATTAAAAACACCTTCCTTTCCAATTCCGACAACGCATCAAAAGCATTGCGCCAGGAACTGCTGGAAAGCTGTAACTTGCATACCATCCTCGATTGTCCCGGCGGCACCTTCCTAGGCGCGGGTGTCAAAACTGTGGTGCTGTTTTTCGAGAAAGGCGCACCGACTCGCAACATCTGGTACTACCACCTCGACCCCGGCCGCAGCCTGGGCAAGACCAATCCACTCAATGACCACGACCTTAAAGAATTTGTCGAACTGCAAGTCGGCTTTGCCGATTCCGATGAATCCTGGACAGTCAGCATCAACGACATAGATCAGGATTCCTTTGACCTGTCGGTGAATAATCCCAACAAGGCAGATGAAGAACCACTGCGTGACCCGGAAGTGATTATCAACGAGATCGAAACGCTGGATGCCGAGAGTGTTGAGATTCTGGAAGGGATTCGGGGGATGTTATGACTGGGGGATGGAGCTTAAAGGAGTTTTCGGAGATAGCGGAAATATTCAATGGCAATAGTATTTCAAAAAAAGACAAAGAGACGCTTTACACTGGACTAACAGATGGAGTGCCTTATATAGGTACAAAAGATGTTGGGTTTGATCATGTAATAGAATATGACAACGGTGTACTTATACCAGAATCAAAAGCAAAAGATTTCAAAATAGCACCACCTAATTCAGTTCTTGTTTGTTCTGAGGGGGGGAGTGCCGGTCGTAAAGTAGCGCATAATATTCGTAATACTCATTTTGGGAACAAATTATTTGCAATCGTTCCTAGTGACGCTGCGCTAAGTAAATATCTATATTACTATACACTAAGTAGAGAGTTTAAAGAGTCCTTCAAAGGTTTGATGACTGGCGTCATCGGAGGGGTTTCTCTTAAGAAGTTTAAATCAATCAAGCTCCCTGTGCCTACTGTCACAGAGCAAAAACGCATAGTCGCCATTCTTGATGAAACCTTTGTCGGGATTGATGCAGCAATTGCCAACACTGAAAAAAATCTCACCAATGCCCGCGAGTTGTTTGAAAGCTATTTGGATGTCGTATTTACCAATGACGTTAAGGGTTGGGAGAGCGTAAGGCTTAAGGATATATCTACGAAGATAACAGACGGAGTGCATAAAAAACCACATTATGTGGATAATGGTGTCCCATTCATCAAGATAAATAACCTAACCGTCGGGCCAGGTATTTCCTTTAAGGATGTAAGTTATATTTCTAATGAAGATCATGAGTTATTTTGTAAAAGAACTAAGCCAGAAAAAGGCGATTTACTAATAACGAAAGACGGAACAATCGGTATAGTTAGAATTATTGATACGGATGTTGAATTCTCAATTTTTGTATCAGTCGCCTTAATAAAGCCCATCGATAAAAGTATTACACCTTATTTGAGATACGTGCTCGAATCTCCTCTTATTCAAAACCAGATTAATCCTCAAGGCGCAGCATTGAAGCATTTATACTTAAGAGATCTGCGAGAATATTTAGTTCCTTTGCCTCCTAAAGAGGTGCGAGATAGGATTGTGGAGAGGCTTAATTCATTTACAATGGAGTCCACCAGGCTAGAATTTATTTATAAACAAAAGCTGAACTCCCTAAAAGAACTCAAGCAATCCCTACTACAAAAAGCCTTCTCAGGTGAATTAACGTCGGAGGGTGACAAACTCATGGATGAGGCCGTGGCATGAGTCAAAGCAGAGATATTGATCTGATCAACGACCTTCGTCAGTTGCCTGCGGAATCGACGTGGGTAGAGTTTAAAAAAGATAACACTGATCCTGAATCTATCGGTAAGCGCTGCTCAGCATTGTCTAATGCGGTACGTATCGAAGGTAAAGAGTTCGCTTATATGTTGTGGGGGATTGAGGATGATACCCATGCTGTAACAGGTACCCGGTTCAATCCTGATATACATAAGGCGGGAGGGCAGGAATTTCAGTTATGGCTTGCGCAGCGATTACAACCCAGTATTGCATTCAGTTTTCGTGTAGTTGAGCATCCGGAAGGCCGGGTGGTTATTCTGGAAATACCCGCTGCTACCTCTTCTCCTGTTGCGTTTAATAATATTCAGTATATTCGCATTGGCAGTACTACGCCTAAATTGACTGACTACCCAGAACGTTATCAGAAGCTGATTGAATCTATGCGCCCGTATCGTTGGGAGATTGGAGTCGCAAAACAGCATGTGTCCGGTGATGTCGTTCTGGACTTACTTGATTACACGCAGTATTTCCGTTTGGTGCATCAGCCATTACCCGACAATCGCACAGGTATTTTTGAGCATCTTGAAGCTGATCAGCTTATTCAGCCGGATGTTGGCGGTAAGTGGAATATCACCAACCTGGGCGCAATTTTATTAGCAATGGATCTGGAGCGTTTTGATCCTTCGTTGGCGCGAAAGGCCGTACGCTTTGTTGCGTATGATGGAAAGAATAAAGCAGCAGCTGTCACGCACAGAATTGATGGTAAGCGAGGCTATGCTGCCGGTTTTGAAGGGTTAGTTGGGTATATTAATGATTTGCTACCTAAAAACGAGCATATCGGTGAGGCGCTTAGAGCGGCTCATCCCCTCTTCCCTGAACTGGCGATACGTGAGCTGGTTGCTAATGCGCTAATCCATCAAGATATGACCGTCACTGGTAGTGGACCGCAGATCGAGCTTTTTGAAGATCGTATCGAAATTACTAATCCTGGTAAGCCTCTGGTCTCTGCAGATAGAATGATCGATCTCCCGCCGCGTTCCCGCAATGAAGCGCTGGCTTCTATGATGCGTCGTATGGGAATGTGTGAGGAACAGGGTAGTGGTCTTGATAAGGTAATAGCTCAAGTTGAGCTTTTTCAGCTGCCACCGCCTTTGTTTAGAGAAGGCGATGGGTCTATGCAGGTAATACTCTATGGACCACGTACGTTTGCAGAAATGACGCAGGACGAGCGTATTCGCGCCTGTTATCACCATGCAGTGCTACAGTTCCTTAGTGGTGAAAGGATGAAAAATGCCACTCTTTGTGCAAGGTTTGGTATTGATTCTAAAAATGCAGCACAGGCGTCAGCGGTGATTAAGAAGTCATTACAGGCAGAGTATATTAAAGTCGCAGATCCTGATCACCCTCGTGCGGGATATTTGCCTATTTGGGCATGATTTCTTGACCGGGTTTTGATTGTTAGGGGCGTGTAATAAGAGTGCAAAAAATAAAACTCAATAAATACAATATATTAGTGTGTTATGTGAGATCGGTTTTTTCTTGATTGGGTTTTGATTTACATAGGAATAATAAGGATGAATGAAGCTGAAACCCGAGCAGAATTAATTGATCCCGCGCTAAAAGAAGCCGGCTGGGGCGTAATGGAAGCCAGCCGGGTACGGCGCGAAGTCATTACCTTGGGGCGTTTGCAAGGTGCGGGTAAACGTGGCAAGCAGGATATTGCCGATTATGTATTATTCTACAAGGGACAAAAGCTCGGCGTTATCGAGGCGAAGAAAAAAAGCCTGTCAGACACCGAAGGGGTAGCACAGGCCAAACGCTATGCAGAACGCCTGCAAACGCGTTTCACTTATTCTACCAATGGTGTCGGACTCTATCAGGTGGATATGCAGACAGGCAAGGAAGGCCATGTCAATCGTTACCCAACGCCGGATGAACTATGGGCAATGACCTTTGCCACACAAAGCGAGTGGCGTGATCGTTTTGGTGAGGTGCCGTTTGAAGACAAGGGCGGCTTCTGGCAGCCACGTTTTTACCAGCACAATGCCATCAATAAAACACTGGAAGCCATTGCCGAGGGCAAAGAAAGAATCCTGCTTACGCTGGCGACGGGCACGGGTAAAACCGCCATCGCCTTCCAGATAGCCTGGAAGCTCTTCCATAGCCGTTGGAATTTATCGAGAGAACCCAAGCACCGACCGCGCATCCTGTTTCTGGCGGATCGAAACATTCTCGCTAATCAGGCTTACAACAGTTTTT
Organism: Methylococcaceae bacterium; assembly: GCA_006844585.1. GTDB lineage: Bacteria > Pseudomonadota > Gammaproteobacteria > Methylococcales > Methylomonadaceae > Methylomarinum. The sequence continues at coordinate 18,668 of SPJM01000240.1, forward strand.
CTGCCTTCCCGGAAGATGCGCTGATCAGAATCTCGCCGGATGAGATTCGTAAGAAAGGCTCGGCGCCTAAAAATGGCAGTCTCTTCTTTACTATCTTCCAGACCTTCATGTCGGGGAGTGATGCAGAAGGTAATCCCGTGCCGAATTTTGGTGAGTACCCGGAAGACTTCTTTGATTTTATTATCATTGATGAATGTCATCGCGGTGGCGCCAATGATGAGAGTAATTGGCGCGGCATCCTTGAATACTTCTCGACAGCGGTTCAACTGGGTTTAACCGCCACCCCATTAAGAAAACACAATGCCGATACTTACCGTTATTTCGGTGAGCCGGTTTATATCTATTCCCTCAAAGAAGGCATTAACGATGGCTTCCTGACCCCGTTTAAAGTGAAGCAGATCGCGACCACGCTGGATGATTATGTTTACACATCAGATGATCAAATCATTGAGGGGGAGATTGAAGAAGGTAAAGTCTATAAGGAGAATGATTTTAACCGCACCATCGTCATCGAAGAGCGTGAGCGATACCGGGTCAATCTCTTTATGCAGCAGATCAACCAGAAGGAAAAAACACTGGTGTTTTGCGCCACCCAGGGCCATGCCTTACTAGTTAGGGATATTATTAACCAGGTTAAGACCAGCGTCGAGCCTAATTATTGTGTGCGCGTTACCGCCGATGATGGCTCAGAGGGCGAACGATTCCTTAAAGTTTTCCAGGATAATGAGAAAACCACCCCTACAATCTTGACTACATCTCAAAAACTCTCAACCGGTGTGGATGCCAGGAATATTCGCAATATCGTATTAATGCGACCCATTAATTCAATAATCGAATTTAAACAGATCGTAGGGCGTGGTACGCGATTATTTGATGGTAAAGATTATTTTACGATTTACGACTTTGTCGAAGCCTATAAACACTTCAATGATCCAGAATGGGATGGTGAACCACTAGAGCCAGAACCATGCAATCGTTGTGGCAAACTGTCTTGCGAATGTATTAAAAACCCACCTGAGCCGTGTAAAGTCTGTGGCCACCTGCCTTGCACCTGTGAGAAAATAGGGCCAGAACCCTGTTCCAAGTGTGGCGAGTATCCTTGTGAATGTGAGAAACGCCCCAAAGTAAAAGTAAAATTAAGTGACGGTAAGACAAGAAACATAAAGGATATTATCGTGACCACGTTCTGGGGGCCAGACGGCAAGCCAATGTCTGCGGCACAATTTGTTGAGCATCTCTATGGACAGGTTCCTGAGTTATTCAAGAATGAGGATGACTTGAGAAAAATATGGAGCCAACCTGATACACGCCAAAAGCTATTGGAACAACTGGAAGAAAAAGGCTTTGGTAAAACCCAATTCGATGAAATGAAAGCTATTGTTGATGCAAAGGACAGTGATGTTTATGACGTACTGGCATTTGTAGCCTTTGCTTTTCCGACGATAACCCGAATTGAACGTGTTGATACTCATAAAGGAAAAATATTTTCTCAGTATGATTACCAGCAGCAAGAGTTCATTGATTTTGTTCTAGCGCAATACATCAAGGAAGGTGTTGACGAATTGGCGACAGATAAACTCACGGATTTATTGGAACTGAAATACCACAATGTGAATGATGCCGTTGCCGAGTTAGGTGCGCCTGCAAATATCAGGGAGGTATTCGTAGGATTTCAGCAGTATCTTTATCAAGAGAGTATGGATGGGGAAGCGTAACCGTCGAGATGATTGACGGTTTAATCGAATTAGTAAGGCTGGCAAATATATCTATTTGATCTGATCACTAACATGGGCATTCAAGAATTCATCCAACAACAGATATTACACCTCGCCTGGCTAAGCGCGATGACTTGCTTGTTTATATCGCCAGCGGTAAGCGCGGACCAAATAAAGCCTATTGTGATCGGTCAGTTTTCAAATGGAAATCTGAACGGTTGGTCGCCGGAAAAATTTACAGGTGAGACGGAATATCGTTTGATCAACCTGGAAGGTTTCAGTGTGTTACGGGCGGATAGTCGGCAATCCGCTTCCGGCCTAGTTAAGAAGCAACGCATAGATTTAAACAAAACGCCTTATCTTAATTGGCGTTGGCGGATAGAAAATAGACTGAAAACCGATAATGAAGGTAAAAAGGCTGATGATGATTATGCCGCTCGGGTGTATGTGCTTGTATCCGGCGGATTAGCATTTTGGCGGACCAGAGCGGTGAATTACGTCTGGTCTTATAGTCAAAAAAAGGACGATGTTTGGCCCAATGCCTATGCCGGGAATAATGTTCAAATGTTGGCGCTTCGGGATAGAGGAGATAGCCTTAATCATTGGTATCAAGAAAAACGGAATATCAAAGCGGATTTGGAAAAGCTGTTTGGCGAAGCCATCGACTATATCGACGCTGTCGCTATAATGACCGACAGCGATAATACAAAAGGTAGGGCTATTGCTTATTACGGCGATATGTTTTTTAGTGTCGATTAAAAATGGCTCATAATTTTATTTTACTTCTTTAAATCGCCTATTCTGAAACAAGTAATCCAAAATAATTCTGCCGGTTAGCCATTTATTGGGTTTTTCAAGGACGACGGCAAAAATTAAGTCCTCTTGCTTGCTGACGCGCAATGAGTGGCTACTCCCTTTATCGGAAAACATAATGTCTCCGGGTAAGTATCGGACACCTTCATTATCAATAGCCTTGCCTTGCAATACCAACACCCATTCTTTGCCTTGATGCTGATGGGCGGGAAAGATATTGCCCGCTTTGATTTTTACAAATCCGCAAGTCGCATCGGCGACTCTGGCGCCGCCATCAAAATAGAACAGAGAGGTTTTGGGCAATGGGCTGGCTTCAAAACAAGCTTCCGGCTGATTAATTACTTGATCAAATAGTGCTTCTACCGTTGCGCGCTCAAGATCAAAACCTTTCATAAAGCGTTCAATAAAGCCGTG
>SPJM01000241.1 GCA_006844585.1 Methylococcaceae bacterium
CTCCGCCTTGGATTTCAGCCATTACTTTGGTCAGCGCCGCCGTCAAAGTTGTTTTACCGTGGTCAACGTGACCAATCGTGCCCACGTTTACGTGCGGCTTAGTTCTTTCAAATTTTTCTTTAGCCATCTTTAAAAAACCTTACTTACAGACACTTTACTATTTAAGCGCATATGGAGCTCATAACCGGATTTGAACCGGTGACCTCTTCCTTACCAAGGAAGTGCTCTACCTACTGAGCTATATGAGCATTCAAATCGGATATTGTATGGAGCGGGTGATGGGAATCGAACCCACGTAATCAGCTTGGAAGGCTGGAGTTCTACCATTGAACTACACCCGCTTTTCCAAATGAGATGGTGGAGGGGGGAGGATTCGAACCTCCGAAGGTAGAACCGTCAGATTTACAGTCTGATCCCTTTGGCCGCTCGGGAACCCCTCCTAAACCGCAAGCCGCCTATTATCCCAGGACAACAGCGCCTTGTCAACCATTTTTCAACCCGCTTCTTGCTCCTCACAAAGAAGGGACGCGAATAATACACAATAATTTATAAATGTACAAGCAACAATTCAATTTTTATGATTTTTTCTCAGCACAACCGCAAAAAAAAACATCCTCATAAGATTAATCGAATTACCCACTCAATCACCACGCGGTCGGCAATTTTTTCTTAATGGTAATAATTTTATTTTTTGTTTCTATATAGCCGCCGACTTCTAATTCTTTCATCACCCGACTGACCATCTCTCGAGAAGAACCGATGCGCAATGCTATACTTTTATGCGTCAATGGCGTACCCACTATTCGCTCACCGTTTTCCGCCTCATCTGAAAGGTCGCCTAATAGTCGCACAAAACGCTCGTATACGTCTTTCAAAGCAAAATCTTCCGCCTTATCTGTCAATTCGCGTATTTTGCTGCATAGGTGATGAATGACATTAAAGGCGATTGACGGATTCAAATTCATCGCCTTAAAGAAATCTTCCTTATGCACAAAAATAATTTCACCATTAGTTGTTGATGTGATATTAGCGGAAACCGGCTCGCCATCCAACATTGATAACTCACCGAAATAATCGCCTGCTTGCAGGGTAGACAAAATCAATTCCTTACCGGATTCCGTATAAACGGAAACATCCATAGTGCCTTGTTTGATAATATACATGGTGCGATTATCATCACCTTTTGAACAAAGCAAGGTGTTTTTTTTGACAAATTTTGACTTTGCGACAGAACAAATCACATCAAACTGCTCCTCGCTAAGTCCCGAAAAAATATCAACCGCCTTTAAAACATCAATACCCTCTTCATTCATACCTTTTTCCTCTAATCGCCCGCTTCTACATCACCTACGCCATGAATTTTTTTGTTAATTTTATTTGGCCGCCCATAGTAAATAACATCACCGGAGCCTTCTAAGACAACATTTAACAATCGACCCGAATACACCTCTACATCACCAGCCCCTTTTAAAACAACACTAGCCTGCTGCGCAAACAATTGTCCGGCGTTAACATCTCCAGCGCCATCCAATAAAATAGAGAGTTTAGTTACTTTACCCTGCGCAAGAATATCACCACTGCCCACCAAGTCCAAATCCAAACTTTCAATATTTATTTTTTCGAGACTGACGCGACTGCTTCCATTCACTTTCAAAGCTTTTAATCGTGGCGAAGAAACTCTCACAACTAAAGGGTTGCGGGTGCTATACGACTCAGTCATCGATATTCTTAAACGCCCTCCGGATACTTTAGCGGACACCAAGCCCACCAAATTATCATCACCCTTGATTTTTACTTCAGTTGTTGAAGATTGCCTAAAAATAAGATCAATGCCGCCAATAACGTCTATCATTGAAAACGACGATATCTTCTTAGAGATGGTCGTCATTTTTCCAGACCCTGAAACGCCGTACTCGGAACTCACGTCTTTACCATCAATAATCACCTTGCCGCTTGATACGGTGTTATTCCCAATATTGAAAACCGTTTCCGCATTAACCGACATCAACCAAGTCAGCGTAATTATCATCAATAATCTTTTCATACCAACCTCCCATAGGAACAAACCTGCACAACCGCCCGCCCGGCACTGATTGGGTGCAAAGCATTTATTAATCAATGCTTTGCACCCGTTTTTTTAAAGGGATAAGTGGTTGCCAACTTACAACAAATTTAAGGCGCCCGATAAAACTGCACACGTCTGTTAACCGCAGCATAGGGGTTTTCACCCGGCAACGGTTGGCTTTCGCCCATGCCGTTTTCAAATAGTCGGTCGCCGCCGATTTGATAGTTTTTCATCAGGTAGCTTTTTACCGATTTGGCGCGCTTTTCCGAGAGATATTGGTTGTATCCGTCGGAGCCGGAGGCGTCGGTGTGGCCTTCTATGACTAAGCGTTCATGGTTGTAGTCGGGCATCGAGAGCATTTTGCCGATTTCGTCCAGAAACGGTTTCGATTCCGGCAGTATTTTCGCCGAGTTGTAGCCGAATTTGATCGGCAGGCCTATGCTGGCGCCGCTGTCGCTGGCCGCTGCTTGGGTTTCCGGGGCGCTCGGCGCGGGGGTCGGGGCTTTGCCGAAGCTGATCGAGCGGGTTTTGAGGCCGCCAGCTTTGTAGTTGGGTTTGGTGGCTTGGGCGGGTTTGGAGAACAGGGTGTTGCCCAGTTCCGCCGCCGAGGGCACTCGGTCGGTGATCATTTGAATTTTTTGTTCGGCGTGCAGCGGCGCTTGTTGCAGGGCGGCGGCGATGAGTAGTGTGTTCAGGGTGTATTTGAGTGTGTTCATTGTCGTTCCTCTTATTTTTGGGTCCAGCGGAGGACTTTTTCATTGTGGTCAAAAAAGACGATTTGGGTTTGGTATTCCCAGGCTAGCCAGCGTTCGCCGCTTTGCTCTTTGACGGTGCCGGTGCAGGTGTAGCAGGGGCGACCCCAGGCGGCTCTGACTTGGTCGGTGTTCATGCCTTTCACCAGGTAGCCTGCGGTGATGATTTTGACGGTTTGTTCGTCCCATTCCGGGTGTTGGGCGATCAGTTCGGCGCGCCTAACCGGCGGCGATTCACAGGCCATCAGGGTGGTCAGGGCGAGCAGCGTGATTAGCTTTTTCATGCGGGTTCTCCTCGGTTAGCGGATGTTGATGTTGACGCCGGCGCGCACCGGCAGGCCGGCCATTTTGAGTTCGTCAAATTCGCCGTCGGGGGTGAAGTGCAGGGCTTCGGCGGCTATTGGTTTGCTGCTGGCGACGGCGCGGAGTTTGTCGGTGCCGACGGGGCCGCCGATGTCCAGGGTGAAGTCGGCGTTGCGCGGCGGTATTTGGTATTCGACGCCCGGTTTGCAGTAGCTGTCGCTTTGGTAGGGGTTCGGAAACAGGGTGCTGACTTCGCCGCTGGAGTTGATGACGACCAGGCGGACGAACATGGGTTGGTCTACGCTGAAGCGGATGCCCATGGTGTCGCCGATGGCGTAATTGTTGCTGTCGGTGTTGAGAGTGATAACGCCGTCGTCGATGATCGGTGTGTTGCTTTCCGGGCTGACGGCGACTTGTTCGACGCTTGTTTGGGTGGATTCAAGCGGGGCTTGGCCGTCGTCTTCCAGTAGGGCGAAGACGCCGTCTATTTTTTCACTGCGGTAGCGGGTGGCGTAGTCGATGGGGACGTTTTCATAGAGCGCCAGGAAGGTGTCGAAGTCAATACCTGCGGCGGTCAGGTTGAGTTTACCGGCGGCTTGTTGCAGGGCGTCTTGGGTGGGTCCGTTGAGGCGGCCGTCGGCGGCGACTTGGTAGCCGTGCAGGTAGAGCAGGCGTTGTATAAAGGCGATTTTTTGCCGTTCAGTGACGCTGTAGTAGAATCGGTTAAGCTGGTCTATGACGACGTTGTCCGCTTGTCCGCCCGGCAGCAGGGTCCAGTAGGGGAGGGTTTGGTAGCGGCCCAGCAGTTGCACCATGCTGAGTTCAACCAGCAGCCGCACGGCGGCGTGGCGGCCTTGGACTTTTTTGATGGTGCCTTTGGCGCCGAGGGTGACGCTTTTGACGGTGAAGGCGAAGCTGTCTTCTTTAACGGCTTTGTGCAGTTTGATGCCGTTGATGGCTTGAATTCGGGGTATCGCGGCCAGGGTTTGGAAGTCGATCATGTTGAAGTCGAGGGTGACTTGCGCCAGCGAGCCTTTGCTTTGGTCTTCAAAGCTGAGGCCGAAGTCGCCGGAGGTGGCTTCAATTTCGGTGGAGTCGCCTTTGGTGACCAGGCCGCGGTCGAATTCGGTGATGCCGCCGGAGACGACGAGGTCGGGGATGGCTTTGTTGGTAAATTCGGAGTAGCCGGTGTTGGCGGAGTTGAGAAAAAAGCTGGGGTCATAGGGGATAAATTGTATATTGCCGCCGATGCCGTTCAGGGTGCTTTTCACCATTTCGGTGATGTCATTGGGGATTTCGCCGCTGGTCGGCCTTGAGGTGCCGGTTTTATCGGAGATGTCTTTACTCATGATATTGAGATAAGGCAGTTGATAGATTTCGGCCATCAGGCCCATCTTGCTCACCGCATCTTGATAGATGGTGCTTTTGGCTTCCGGCAGGGTGTTGTTGATGTCGATGTCGGCGTTTTGCGGGTTGAGTCCGCAGGCGCCGGCCAGTATCGCCAGGCTGCAGCTGAGCAGCCCGGCCTTGAGCTGTTGTCTGAGTGGTGTGGTGTTCATAGTGGCTTCCTAAACGGTTGGGTTATTGTCCGCAGACGGCAGTGGTGCCTTTGTTGGTGCTGACGTTGATGACTTCTTTGACTTTGCTGCCGGGGCCGATCACTACGTTGCCCGAGCCGCAGGCGCTGGTCCCGCCGCCTTGCTGGCTCTTCGCTTTGGCGATGGCCTTGCGGGTGATAAATTTGATGTTTTTATCCAGACTCAGGTCGTCATTGATCGGTTGGTCTATGCCGATGCCGTCGTCCAGGTCTCCGGCAACGCTGAGACCAGCGGATAAAACTAATGCGATAATCGCTAAATATGTTTTCATTTATGCTCTCCTACCGAAAGATTGATCAATATAAATATAGATAAAAATACACAAATCATTCGGCTCTTTATCTCGTCATTGAAAAGAAACAAAGAGCCGAAAGTAATTAAGCGATGCAGCCCCTCACATTAATGAGAGGCAATTTATTAAGGCGCTTTATAGAACTGTACTCTGCGATTGACTGCCGCATATGGGTTTTCACCCGACAACGGTTGGCTTTCTCCCATACCGTTTACAAATAATCTGTCTTCAGCGATATTAAATTTTTTAGCTAAATAAACTTTTACCGCTTTAGCTCTTTTTTCTGAAAGATATTGATTATAGCCTTCAGAACCTGAAGCATCGGTATGACCTTCCACCACCAATCGCTCTTGGGCATATTCCGGCATACTCAACATTTTGCCGATTTCATTCAAAAACGGTTTAGAATTAGACATTATTTTTGCCGAGTTATATGCAAATTTAATCGGCAACCCTATCGCAGCGCGGTTGTTTTCTACGACATCCGTTTGACTGACTGCCGGAGCGGATGTTTTAGGCTTACCGAAACTAATCGAGCGCGTTTTCATTTTCGGTTTAAACAAAATGTCCGCCATTTCTTGCGCCGACGGCGCTCTATTGGAAAACATTTTTACCTCTTCTGCAAAACAAACGCTTTGCAACATAGAGAATAAAACAATGAAACCGGATATATGTACTTTTAAATTAAACATGGTAATGTCCCCAAAATAGTTAAAAAAATGCTTTGCTGATTGCATGGTTTTAGTCTACTGAACTGGGGAGGAAAGATAAGTGTCCGGTTCACGGTGATTTTGTGAACTATTCACCACAATAGTTTTGCTGAAAAAAGATTTTTGGTAGGAATGCTAATATACTTCGCGCGAACACGTTTGCGCGAAGTATAAAACCTCATTTAACATTATTTTTTAGTCGGAAAACTAAAACATATAAGCATAAAAAAACCGGAAAATAAGTTAATATTCCCCGGTTTTTTATAGAAAAATTGTTTAACAGGTTTTTAGATCTATCAACAACAAAGATAACCGTTTAGCTTTTTTTGCGACGCGCAAACCCCATTCCCGCCATTGCCAAAGTAAAAAGCGCTAGATTATGTGGTTCAGGAACATGAACGTCTAAAGCATCCCAATTAACGAGCTGACCGGGATCTAGATATAAACCGCCAATGCCGCCTCCGGCAGCGCTATACCAATACATATTGTCCCCAATAGAATCTGTTGCGCCAGGAGCTAATGAATAAAAAATTGCATCGCTATGTAATATATCATCCAGAATAAAACCAGTATCAACCCCGCTAAAAGTTGAGTCGCCCCCGTGAACATCAAAGACAACTAGCCCGTCAACATTCTCTCCTGGGGCAAATATCGCATCATCTAAATATAACAATGAGTCAATAAAATTAGTATAATCAGTATAGAAAATATCCCCCTCGTCCGAAACCCCTCTTTCCGTTGAAAAATAACTGGATGTTGCATCACCTGGAAAACCAGGAAAGTCATGGACATGAGCATGAAAACTATCATCCTGATGATCATGAGCTTCAAGCGCATCCAGGTCTTCACCAACCAGACCTAACTCATCAGCCTCATCGTGTATTCCTTCACAGCAATAAATACGCCCGGGACCAAGCGGCACGGGAAGAGGACCCCTAACAATGCCTTCAAATATAGTCGAATCACCATCTATAGAGTGATTTAAATAATAACTTCCAAAATACATATGCCACAAAGTTGTATCATGGTGAGGATGCGCCCCCGATAAAGCATCCACTTGATCGCCTGTATCCACAGGAACGGTTAAAGCAGGACCATGCGTCCCATCTTCATCAGTATGATGAATAACGCCTGGAGCACTATCAGCATCCAAAGAAAAATCATGTGCGCCGTCAAGCGGTCCAGCATGAACGCTAAACGGCAAACCAAAAACCGCCACGGTTGCCGCTAAATATCTAAATGGTTTCATTAATTTTCTCCACTATAAAAATTACTCATTAAGCACTTCCTTGTTTAGTTCTATTTTTAATTTTCCATGTTATTTATAAGGCATTTTTTGAGCCACAAATAAATATCTAATAAAAACCAATAACCTAGAAACTATCTAATAAATTATTTCAGTAATATGTTTGCAACATGTAAATAAAACTGACAATAAAATTAGAAAAAAGGACTATCCGTAAAGCTTTTATTGAGTGCTCAAAAACGAAATTGATCATTATAAAAGTAACAACCTATTGACTATAAAGGAGTAAATATAGAAAACCAAGCCATTTAATAGACTCATGTATCTCACTAGCCCCAATAAACCACTGTAAAAAAAACGGACACCTTAATTCCCCAACTACCAAGCTAACAACCAAGCATCAACATTTAACATAAGATTAAAGAAACGTTAACAACAAAGCACCTATATTGGTTAGAATCCCAATCTTTATAGACTCTATACAGGACATAAAATACAAACGACTCAAGTAAAAGTCTGGAAAACAGCGTCGTTTGGCAAAGAATTTTGAAATATTGCCAGCAACTTCTGAAACCCACCTCGCCAATACTTAGCGCATTAATGTGTAAAAAAAACTGACAGATCAGAACCAAAGTTTAAGTTTCCAATAAAAGTTCACCTCAGACATTTAATAAAACTTTGAAACCCGCCTTAACAAGCCGTTCTTTTAACATAAAAAAGGAATCACCATTTAACGCAATCAATTGATCGACTTCCGGCTGTTGGGACGGCCTAGCAAGAGAATATAGCATCACTTCGTTAACATTAGCGACAACCTTAATTTCAGTAAGCATCTCAATATAACTACCTTGCTCTGATTCACTCCAAGGCGCTTTAGCATAATCAAACAAACAGGTTTGTATTTTGGTATGGCACAAAGAAGCCGCGCATTGTATCTTCTCCAAAATCTTCGCCCGGCTTTCAACGCAATTATTAATAGTTTTTCGAGCTGAATCCGTCGCCCTGTCCAACTTAAACCATACTTCGCCGCCAAATACGTTTAATGTTCGCAAACCCTGTTGCACTTTCTGCTGCTGAATTAAACTACCGTTGCTAATCAACACAAAGCGACTTCCCGGAAATACGCCCTTCTCTACCGCAATATCGCCGATTAATTGCACCGCTTGATCAAACCCTTCTAAACTGGTCGGTTCGCCGTTTCCCGATAAGGCAATATCTTTAATTGATTGCTGCGCTTTAGGCACATTGAATTGATCAAAAAAATCACCGTGCTGAACAAAATCAATAAAAAAACGTAATTCAGCTTCCAACAAGGCAAAATCTAAACTCGGCGCAGCCCCCCTTTTTAAATCGGGCACTTGGCAATAAACACAACGCCAATTGCAGGCATTATTGGTATTGAAATTGATGCCGATGGAAAGCCCCCCGGCTCTACGGGATAACACCGGGTATACATATTTTAAACCGGCTATATCGCGGCGATGATCTGTGATGGATAATGCTTGACTCATATCGATTTAAGAAACAGGCTAAAACATGTTATTCTACGCGGCTAAGCATTTTTTTTAACGTTTTATATCGGAGATAATTATGAGCGAAAGAATTGTCATGCGTACAGGCGAAGCATTGGTAGCCGGCGGGCCTCCGGGCACAGCGGCGGAGCCGGAAATTGTAATCGGTGAGTTAGACGGCCCGGTGGGCACTGCTTTAGCCACTCTAACCGGCGACCAAACTAAGGGTCACTCAAAAGTTTTCGCTATTTTAAACACCGATATCCAAGTGCGTCCGGTTACTTTGATGGTGAGTAAAGTTACGGTCAACAACAACCGCTACACCAATATCTTAATGGGCACCGTGCAAGGCGCAATCGCCAACGGCGTGTTGGATGCTGTTCGCGCAGGCGACATTCCAAAAGAAAAAGCCAATGATTTAGGCATTATCTGCTCAGTCTGGTTGAACCCTAGCGTAGCTAAGGACGACAACCTGGATCACCAAATCTTATTCGATATTCATCGTAAAGCGACTGCAGAAGCAATCCATAAGGCGATGAACAATAAGCCTGATATCGACTGGTTATTGGAAAACCAAGACAAAATCACCCATAAATATTTTCAAATGGGTTTAGACGGTAAGATCTAACTTACCCTTCTATTCTGTTCTGTTCCCGCACTGTTGATTTATAACAAGCAATGCGGGAACATCTTTCTACAATAACGGCTTAACCATCCGTTCAAAGGTTTCTTTTCGCACAATGCCGTGCTGCAAATAAGCCAACCCCCCATTTCTATCAATCACCACCGTATAAGGCAATACGCCAAACGAATTCCCCCATTTTTTCAATAGCTCATATTGAGATTCGGGGTCGGCATGTAATATTGGGTAATTAATCCCCAAAGTTCTTACCGTATTTTTTAATTTCTTCACCTCATCCAAACCAACGCCGATAATTTGTAAACCTTGATCTTGATACTGAGCTTGATAATCAATGAAATCCGGAATCTCGATCTGACAGGGCGCGCACCAGCTTGCCCAGAAATTCAGCATAATTACTCGCCCTTTCCATTCTGTTAAATTGTGTACCTGACCGGATAAATCACTTAATACTAGATCAGGAAGTTGCTTAACTGTTTTACTAGTCTCCTTTGTGAACCCCAAAGAAGAAAAAACCAGAAAGATAATAGTAATAAGCAAGCTAAATTGATGCCTAGGAAACATTCTCATTCATTAATATCCTCATAACCCCGCACACTTATAGTAATTATGCCTACAGCGCCTTCGCTGAGGCCAATTTAAATTTATAATCGCCTATATATTTTAATGTCGCTTTAAAAGCTACATCTTTATATATCACATAGGGAATATCAACAAGACCAGTTACATGATCAAACTGTGAAACTGGAAAAAAACGTTGTTGGGTTTCCTCAGCGAAATTTAATACAAACTGTCCGTTTTGAAACTTCAATACAGCTTGATAATGCTTGCCATTAAAAACAACATCATGCAAATAAAGGGTAAGATCGAATTCCAATACCGCTGGACTTAGCGTGTATTCCTGAGTCCGGTATACAGATTTCATTGTCGGCAAACTGATTTGGCCCAGAATATCCTTTGCGTAAAAATAGACTTGATATTCGCCTATTATTCCGAATTCATCATAACGACCATGACACTCGTGTGTACGCTGTTCGTTTTTGACATCTTCACAAACTAACTTAATTTTTGCTGAATCCACTACTTGATTAGAATCAATATCGATACTATCCGGCCGTAGAATGACCGCCCAAACTTCTGAAAGATATTGTGGATGGCTTACCTTAATTTTGAACTCATGACTTATTTCATCATTCAGAATAGTTGTATCCGGTTCAATTAATTCAATGACAGGCGATTCAGAAACTTGCTGATTGCAATTGCCGAAACAATAATCTTCTACTTGTTGTAAATCCTGGGAATCAAAAATACCATCGCCATTTGCATCTATTTGCGCATTTTGACTCTTTTCCAAAAATTTAAATTTACTGACAGCAAGTTGTGCAGCTTGAAATGCCTCTTTTAATGGAGTTCCAATAGAAATTTTCGACCATAAAAAAGAAGAGAAAGAAGTAAGTCCTTTATCAACATCCGGCAAGGATTGGCCCGCTTCCGTACTCGTTAATATATACCGTCCCTGCTTAGATAAAGGCTCAAGAAAATCACCTGAATGATTTCCTTCGATAATGACGACAAGCCGCCCAGAAATATTATTTTCTAAAATATTCAACCAACCGTTCAACTCAGAGGTCGTGACAGTCTCACCAGGGTTTACTTGAAGCTGACCATTATCTCCGGGGTTAACCAAATAAATAATAACGTCAGCAGCATCAGCAGCCCATTCTGTAATGGCCTTCTGCAAGCCATTTTTGCTCGCGAAGGTTAACTCATCATATTTAGCATCGCCATCCAAATCATATTGAATGCTACCCGCAGTCAAAAATTTAATTTCATCACGCGAGTCATCAAAAGCCTGACGCAATAATGCTTGACGCGCTGTTTTAGTCAGTTGCCATGTCGCGTCCCATAGTAAGTTAGGATTACCATTAATTTCCTTCCCTCCGGCTGCAAGAATAATGGCTTTGTACGGATGCTCAGTTTCTTTAGTCTTTACTGGAATAAATTTCTGCACCCTATTATTTAATGAATCAGCAACATATAAATTATCATGAGAGTCTATAGTAAAACCCCGCGGATTCTTAAACTTCCCGGCTTCGGCCCCAAAACTGCCTAAGAAACTGAGAAACTCGCCGTTAGCGCTAAATTTCTGAATACGATTATTACCGCTATCCAACACAAAAATATCGTCAGTCTTTGAAACTATAATATCTTGCGGATCATTTAGTTGTCCTTCCTCAGCCCCCCTACTCCCCCAAGCCCTGATAAAATTTCCATCTAAACTGAATTGCTGCACGCGATTATTTCCGGAATCAGCAACAAAAACACTTCCATCAGCCCCAACCGCTACTCCTTTGGGTGAAATAAATTGGCCTTCATTGCTCCCCTCACTCCCCCAAGCTTGCACAAATTCTCCAAGTTTACTAAATTGCAATATGCGATGCTTGTCTGTATCCGCTATGTAAACGCCGCCATACCATGGAGCATGAACATTATCATCCGACATGACGGTTATAGCGCTGGCTCTAAATTCCGCATCTTGGTAACCAAAACCTGACCAACGGCGTATCAATTCACCCTCAGCGCTGAAATGATAGACCGTATTACCGTTATAATTAACCGCATAAACACTGCCATCGGAAGCTGATGCTATATTGTAAGTAGCATGAGTATTCCATGCCTTAATGACCTCGCCTTCACTGTTAAAATAATGAATACTATCATTCAAAAGATCATAAACAGAAACAAAAAAGCTATCATTCAATCCAATCGCCACATCCCGAGGCGAACCGATTTGACCAGCTTCATTTTCCTTTTCCCCTAAAGATAGAATGAACTCGCCATTTTCAGTAAACTTTTGTATTCTTTCGTTTCCCTGATCCGCCACATAAACGAAACCATCAGAATCCACTTCAACGCCAGCTGGTGAATAAAACCTTCCACTAGCATTCCCTGCTCCACCCCAAGCCTGAATAAAATCGCCGTTTGTTGTAAACCTCTGCAATCTATTTACGTCGGTAATATAAATACTGCCATTTCCATAAGCAATGCTATTAGGTCTGTTAAGAAAGCCATCGCTCTCGCCAAAGCTTCCCCACAATTGAATAAAGTCTCCATCCGCAGTAAATTGCTGTACACGCTGATTATGACTATCTAACACAAACAGACTGCCGTCTGGAGCAATGGCGATGTCTTCCGGCGCATGAAACTCACCTTCTGCTGAACCAATTCCACCCCAGCTGCGAATAAAACCACCTTCGGCATTAAATTGTTGTATTCGATGATTGAAAGCATCAACAACATATACATCGCCATTCGCCGCTACATCAACTCCAAAAGCCGTATTAAATTGTCCATTCCCTGTACCCATGCTCCCCCAACTTCGAACAAATTTTCCATCCGCAGAAAATTGTTGAATACGGTAATTGCCCCCATCAGCAACATAAATATAGCCAGCCGGGGAAACCGCAATACTACGAGGGGCATTGAAGTTTCCTTCTTCACTGCCTCTAGTTCCCCAATTTCGAATAAAGTCGCCTTCAGCATTTAATTGTTGAATACGCCGATAACCCAAGTCAACAGTATAAATATCTCCGTTCAGGCCGAAAGCTATCGCAAAAGGTCGATCAAAATACCAAGGTTTTTGCACCCTGGACCATTCTTGAGCATAACGATACTCAAACTGTTCTGCGAAAGCGAACTGGAAATAAAAAAATAATAAAGCGACAACTAGCCCTTTGACCGGATATGATTTCATCTTTCCCCCTTGACGAAAAACATCTTTTTGAACCCCATATTACATTAGAAAATATATGGTATTTTTAGTTCAAATAATTCCTTTTCCTATAAAGAGCGTAGTCATCAAATTTACGGTATCTTACGCTTTACGATAAGCCCGGGTCGCCTTAAAAACCACCGGGCTCAGCACAAGCAGAGCGATTAAATTCGGCGCCGCCATTAAACCGTTCATCACATCCGCCATTAACCAAATCATGTTTAACTGACCTAAAGCGCCTAACGGAATCGCAATTAACCATAACATGCGAAACGGCCAAATCGCTTTAACGCCGAATAAAAACTCGGCGCAACGTTCGCCGTAATAACTCCAACCTAAAATCGTGGTAAACGCAAAAACGGCCAATCCGAATACCACAATATAACCGCCCCAGCCCGGCAAACCCTGCTCAAAAGCCAGTAAGGACAAGGCCGCGCCGGTTTCGCCTTGATTCCAAACGCCGCTGACCAGAATCACCAAAGCAGTCATGGTACAGACAATCAAAGTATCGATTAATGTACCCAGCATTGCCACCATGCCTTGTTGCACCGGCTGATCAGTCTTTGCCGCCGCATGCGCAATCGGGGCGCTGCCCAAACCGGCTTCATTGGAAAATACCCCACGCGCCACCCCGAAACGGATCGCCGCCCAAACTGTCGCCCCGGCAAATCCCCCGGCTGCGGCGCTACCGCTGAATGCGCTGCTAAAGATCAAAGCAAAAGCCTGTGGAATTTGCTGATAGTGAATAATGATTAAGGTGAAAGCCCCGCAAAAATAGGCCGCCGCCATCAACGGCACCAATTTTGACGCAACCACAGCGATTCTTTTCACGCCGCCTAAAATCACCACCGCCACCAACAAAGTCAATACAACGGCGGAAACCCAATGATTGATCGCAAAATGCGTTTCTATCGCTTCGGCCACCGAATTCGCTTGCACCATATTGCCGATGCCGAACGAGGCCAAAGCGCCGAATAAAGCAAACGCCCAAGCCAAACAACGCCATTTAGCCGACAATCCATTCTTGATGTAATACATCGGGCCGCCGACATGCTGACCTAATTCATCGGTTTCACGGTATTTAACCGCCAACACCGCTTCCGCATATTTGGTCGCCATCCCGAATAAAGCGGTCAGCCACATCCAAAAAACCGCGCCCGGCCCGCCCATCACAATCGCCGTCGCCACCCCGGCGATGTTGCCGGTGCCGATAGTGGCCGACAACGCTGTCATTAAAGCTTGAAACGGCGAAATATCACCATTTTCAGTTGCAGGCGGCTGACTTAATGATCTAAATGCTTGTACAGTAAACAGCCAGGGAAACGCCTTTAAACCAATCGTCAAGAAAACCCCGACGCCCAGCAACAGCGCTAACATGAGCGGCCCCCAAACCAGGCCGCTCAATTCATTTAAGATTGCTTCCATTATCGTTATTTCGGCAATTGATTAGCTTCGGCAGATCTATCATAATCCGCGCCGACACTGATAATAAAGCTGGTCGCCTGCTCAATATCCATTTCCGACTTGCGCACATTGGATGCATGCGTAATCACGGTAAACCCGGAAGTCGGATTCGGCGAAGTCGGCACAAAAAGAATATAGTGTTCGTTTTCCCGATTCGTTACATAAGCAGGCACCCATAAGCCTTGTTTGGGGTATTCAATATAAACCACTTCCCGCTCTTCCGGCTGTTCGTGACCGGAAAACATATTCACAACCTTTTTAGTGACCCGATAAATGGTGTTTAAAATCGGGATACGGTTAATAACATTATCGATAACGCCGATAATGAAGGAGCGCCCCACGCTCACCCGATGACCGACGTAAGCAAATAAGCTAAAACTGAGGGCAAACAAGAAAATCGTCACCGAATAGTTGTCCGCATAACCATAAACCAAAGCAAATAAATCACCAATTCTGTCTTTCACAAACCAAACGATTTGAAAAATGACAACGACCGGTATAAATGCAAAAACCCCGATTAAAAAGTAGTTAAATATTTTTTTCATCATCTCACCTCATATTGATTTTGAAATCAGCAAAACGCCTGACGCCAATAAAAAAGCCGCAAAAAATTGCTTGTATTTATTATTATCGATCTCACTATAGACGATTTCCTCAGTCAGCATAAACACGATCACGCCGATTTGCAGAAAAGTCGCATGTTGCGAGAAAGAAAAAATGGAATGCTCGCCCAACACTAACAAGGTCGCCGACTGAAATAAGGCGAAGGTCGCATAACACACGGCCACCGTCACTCGGGTGGCGTGTTTATCATATTGTTTACCGTGGATAATTGCAGTTAACAAAGCGCCGCCCAGATTGGTCAGGCCATGCACCAAGCCCATCACCGCTAAATAGAGCTTTTGATAACGCACCATGCTCTGTAAAACCTTTTCCACTGCCGGAATCACGGTTTTCAAAGCCACAAAGATTAAAAATGCGCCGACCAGCAAACTGATATTGATATCGCCGCTAGTCGCGATAAACAAAAACAAGACAACGAAGGGAATAGTATAGATAAGAACTTGTTTATAAAAAACCGTATCGATGAAGGCATAATGCTTCAGAATCTGCGAAGCATTGATAGCGATGGAGATAGGCAACAACACTTTCAAGGCCACCACAAAGTCATATCCCAAAAGCAACAGCAAAGGCGTTCCGAACAGCAACACACCGACGCCGAACAAGGATTGGATGATCGACGTTACGATAACGGTCAGCAATATATCAACGGGCATATTATTTCCTCTTATTATTCAGCCACAATGAAAGATTATTCTACCTGTTTATGAATAACAAGAGGCAGATTAATCAATTTCTTCTTGGCGGAATAAAGTCTGGCCTGCTCGCTGCCTCGCTGTTTCCCAAACTCCAGTTTGGGAAACCTAAAATTAGCGCTTATTTTTGATCGACAGTGAGCAACTTAAAAACATAGCCGCCCAAATGCTGTAAAGTGGCGCGATGGAATTGGTTTAACACTTCACCATTCAGAACTTCAGTTCCATCCAAACGAAAGCTTCCTAACCCGCCAATACCCACCATATACAAAAGCACATCATGAGCATCAGCAGCCCAATGAGTAATGCTTTTTTTTTCAAAATTTATCAGATTTGCAGATTCTAAATTGATACCCAAGGTCTTGCATACCTAAATTTTTGTGTACTTTAAAAGCCATACTTGATAGCTCAACAATAGCACCCCATATATGATTGCTCCTTCCGTTTATCTCAGGGCCGCTACCTGCGACAATAATAACTTTGTAAGGATACTTTGAATGATTTTCAGCAAAAACCCCACAACTCAAAAAAATATAAAAAACAGGCAATATATTTTCATGGATTTATCACTCTCTCCGTAAGTCAAATTTATTAATCATAATATGTCATTTCCATAATCCTAAGAAATTAATGCTCTATAGCACCGCTACTTCGCTTCCCTCAAGTCCACAACCGTTATCAAGTTAAAAGAGCTGTTTTCCGCCAACTGCAAAGTCACTTCATATATACGATCTTGAAAAAACACTTCCGGAATAATCAGCATTCTGCTTCCAGGGAAATACTGCGCCGGTTTTTCAAGTCGTTCGGATGTCTGTCCAACAGACTGAATAATGAATTGTCCTTGTTGTAATAACAATGTAGCTTGAAAATGTTCTCCGCTGACCTGAACATCCACTAAATTAAGTAAACCGGCCTTACCGTCAAAGTTATTTTGTAGTGTGGGCGTTT
This sequence comes from Methylococcaceae bacterium, assembly GCA_006844585.1. Classification (GTDB taxonomy): domain Bacteria; phylum Pseudomonadota; class Gammaproteobacteria; order Methylococcales; family Methylomonadaceae; genus Methylomarinum. The sequence continues at coordinate 16,618 of SPJM01000241.1, forward strand.
GTTCAAGCAAGGGGTTATCTTTGCCACCTTTTTGAGTTAGCTTAATGACGGCGCTCGGCAAGCTGAAAGCATTTTGATTATCTCGCGCATGAAAAGTGAGATAATAATCACCATTGGCATCAAACCCTGCATATTCCCCTTGACAATGATATTGACCCACCTCTTTTTCAGTACATTGCAAATCGACTTTCGGCAAGTCGCTGATCGGCGTATTCAGATCGATGTAATTTTGATCCGGTCGGCTGACAATTACCCAGGCATCGACAACCGGGACTAGACTAGTGACTTCCATTTCCAGTGCACGACGCGTATCGCCATCTAATCTGGCGCTTTTTGTCACCGGAATCACTTGCGGTTCTCCCGCCTGTATCAGCTTACACTCACCAAGGCAGTAATCGCCCAGCGCCGCATAATCATCCTCATCAAATACATCATTGGCGTTAGCATCCAGTTGCGCCTTTTGCTTCTGAATCTGATTTTTGACCAAAATTGTATTGCTACTCGCCGCTTGCAAAGCAAATTTAAATGCCTCTTGTAGAGTAGCTCCAGCTCGAATTTCAGACCAGAAAAAATAGGAAAAGGAATGACTACCGCCATTAGCAAGCACCGCCGGTTGATCGCGACTGGCGCTCGCAACTAACACTCGTTGATCCCGCCCCATGCCGTCAAAAAAACTGGCTGACTGACAAGCCTCAATCACCAAAGTAATTTTGCCGGTGATTTGTTGCTGTAATTCGTCCAACCAATCCGTCAATTGTTTTCGCCCTAATACCTCATGACGATTAATTTTAAATGTTTCCGGCCCACCATGATCGCTTAAGTAAAGTAAAACATCTTTGGCGTCCCCGGCCCATTCCGTTATCGCTTTTTGCAAATTTGCCAACGTAGCGTCTTCCATATCATCCGACAATCCATTTTCATCCAAATCATTTAAAATATTTCCGGCGGTTAAATATTTGACATTTTCTTTGTCAAACCCTTGGCTGCGCAAGGCAAAAAAAGCGTTATTACTAATCAATTGTGTGCTATCCCACAAATGATTATGGTAACCCTCTTCACTGGGTCCGCCACCAGCTAGAATGATACCTTTATAGGCTATATTATTTTTTTCTTTGCGACGCAACAGTTGTATTCTGTTATAAGCAAACTCTGAGACAACAATCGTATCATCATCCAGTAATGAAACCGTAAAAGGCTGCCCAAATTGGCCTGGCTGAGTTCCCGCTCCACCAATTGTTTCAACCCAAGCCCCATCTGTTTGAAACACTTGAACCCTGTTATTAAGCGCATCTGCAACATAAATTAAATCGTTAGAAGAAATTCCCAATCCCATTGGCCTATTTAATTCACCATTAGCGGTTCCTACGCCCCCCCATTCCCTTAAAAATTTACCTTGGCTATCGAACGTTTGTATTCTATGATTACCCCGATCCGACACAAAAATCGTCCCGGAACTATCAACAACCACTCCAATAGGAGAACTAAACTGACCGCTACTACCTCCTTCACCTCCCCAACCATTCACCCATTGCCCATCCACCGTGTAGATTTGAACTTTATTGCTAAAATGATTTGTCACATAGGCAAAATTATTATGTATGAAAATGTCAGTCGGACCTTCTAAATGCTGTCCATTCTCCCCCGGCCAGCCCCATTGAGTCAGATAATTTCCTGATCGGTCAAAAATTTTAATTCGATTATTTCCTAAATCCGATACATAAACTCTTTCTAGATCATCAAATGCGACTGATGTAGGGAGAAATAATTGATCATTAGCCCTTCCAGTCTCACCAAAACTAAATAAAAATCCCCCCTGTTGATTAAAAACCTGAACTCTATTATTTGCCTCGTCAACGACATAAATTTCACCCCATGGACTGAATTTTGCCTTAGGAATACTAAATTTACCCATTTGTTCACTTTGCGTAGTCCAAAATCCCAGTAATTTTCCACCCAATGAATAACGTAATATTTCATGTCCGATTGTATTAACTACATATAGAACATCTTCTTCTTTATCAATAGACAAACCAAACGGCTGAATAAATCTAAAGGTTTCTTCTCCAAATGAAATGCTATGTAACCATTGATCATTTTTATTAAACACTTGAATTCGGTGATTATCTAAATCACCTACATATAGATTGTCTTCTTGATCAAATGCAAGAGCGACCGGAGTATCAAACTGTCCATTTTCACTCCCTTTTCCCCCAAAACTCCTAATTTTGTTATCTTGCAAATCAAAAACACTGATTTGATGCCTATTATCCCCTTCGGCTACAAATAACAAGCCTTCGGAATTAAACGCCAATCCTCTTGGGTGAAGAAGCCCCTCCCCGGCAGGGATAACATTTCCCTCAGGTTGCGCAATTGTCCTACGCCATTCGCCTTGTTTGGAAAAAACAACTATACGAAAATTTAATGTATCACTGACGTACACTAATTCATCAGGACCAAAAACTATTCCAAATGGTGAATTAAATTTGCCTGCAACACTCGTTGAACCATCCCATGTCCGTAATAACCGACCATGGGTATCAAAAACTTGAATTCGACCGTTTTGGCTATCAACAACAAAAACTTCATCTTCTTCTGACACCACAATACCTATTGGATCATTAAAAAGACCCGGGGCTGAACCAAAACCACCCCATGTTCTTAACAATTCCCCACCTTCATTCAGAACCTTAATACGGTGACGCCCAGCATCGGTAATGTAAAAATTCCCTGCTTTATCTCTTGCGATACCTTTCGGGAAATTGAAATACCGTCCACTCTGTGAAGTCTGCGGAAACATGATATCCGGTTTAAAAACCTTTTCCGCTTGGGCCGGAGGAATTAACAAAAAACAATAAAATACAAACGAAAGCTGAATTGAAAAAGTGAAAATACGCATACTCGCCCCCTCCCATCTTTGGATTTACTCATGCAACCTATATTGAAATCATACACCTCTAATTTAATTAGAATCTATCCTGAGTTTTTGATTCAATATGACCGATAATAACCAACATCTAAAAGAAATGGCAAAAACTTTCGCAGCCGAAAAATGGCTACGATCACAATAACATCAAAAAATTATCGTATGCTGGAAATTTATTATGAGTCTGCTCTATCTCAAATTTAAACTAGGAATATATAGAAAAGCGACAGTTTCCCGAACAATCAAATTCGGAAAGAAGGAACGTCCAGGATGTATTTCCCAAGCTTAGCACTTGGGAAACAGCGATGATGTATAAGCATACAATTATTAGAGTTTGTTCCCGCCAAAAACCTACAATTCTTCAAAACTCTCCCAATCAATCAAAAATTGAAAGCCTTCACCAAAAATTAATTCAAACCGATAAAACTTACCCAAGGCATAAAGTTTCGGCACCTTAACCCTAATGCCGTCAAAAACCGCCGGTGCATCGCTCGCCGCATCACTCATTGGATAGTAATTTTGGATGCTGAACTTGCCGTCGCCCAGGTAAAACATTTCCACATAAAAATGCTGATCGCCGACTGCCACATCTTTTAATGTTAACACTCCGGATTGTTCTTCAAAAACAGTCGGCGTATTTTTCTTCTCGGCATTATTAGAAACATCGCTTTGATACAAATCCAGGGTAAACGGCAAAGACACATTTTTATCCCGGTCTTGCACATAAAAACTCACCGGATAAAAATCATTAATATTGAAATTGTTATACTCCCCTTCGCAAGTTTTATCATCACAACTTAGATCTAATTGTAAAACACTGCTGACTGCCGTACCATCAGTCGGAAAATGATAATCCGGACGCTGTATTGTCACC
>SPJM01000242.1 GCA_006844585.1 Methylococcaceae bacterium
TCAAACTCGTTACATGTTCGTAATGATTGTTGCCAATCACTAAAGCGATACGGTCTTGCGGTTGATTAAATACGCATTGGGCTTGACTGATTATCGGCCATACCAAAAAGATGATGAGTAGGAAAAATACGCGATATGGATTGAGAGCACTATTTTTTGAAATTTGGAGCACGATGTTTCAACAAGTTGATGGTTTGTTTCTGTTGGCTTTTTCAACGTCTTAGAACTATTTATATTATATCTGAGAATGATTCAGACTGTTATTATAGTGTTTTTCCGATGAAAAACAGTGAAAAATTACCATAACCCTTTCCACCATATTTCTTCAGGTTTTTTCTTCAATTTAGGCAGATCCATTTGCCGGTGAATTTCGGTTAGGCTCCAGCCGGTTAATTTAGCCAGGTTTCTTGCTTCTTGTTGATGGCGTATGGGCAAATTGTCAAAATATTGCCGGGCCGCGTCACATTGTTCAGGTTTGCCTTGCCAAGCGTGGCGCAACACATAACGACCTTGAAAATTTTGTTTATCGCCGGTTTCTTGTAAACGCAAGTCTTCGGGGAAGCTTTCCGGCGTATAGCGGACATGCAAGCGGGTGACTTGTACCGGCAATCCCTGGCGGAGTGCGGGAGCATTGGCGCTTAACCAAAACACGCCTAGTTTCGTCAGCTCGTTGGATGATAATGGGTCCGCCGCACAAGGGTCGCACCAACCCATATTCCAAAAATATTCGGTAAAAACCACGCGCAGATCATATTGTTTGACTTGATGGTCAAACATGGATTGGTAAAAACGGGCGAAATCTTTTTTGATGTATACCGGCAGATCCATATTGCTGGGGAGTTTTAAAGTCCGATAGTTGGTGGCTTCAACGCGGCCTTTTTCGGTTAAGACGTATAATAATAAATCTTGCGGACCTTTAGCGTTAATCATTCCCAGTCGAATCGGCAAAATGAACTTTTCCGATTGAAAGGCGAATTGAATCGGACGCAGAAAATTGAGTTTTGTTTTACTGTGTTCTTTCAGATTGACTTTGGCGACAAAGAATTTCATATCTTGTTTGATATAAGGCTTCAGCGCCTGGCTGGCGCCGTTGGGAATGTTATAGCCGTTGATTTGCAACCAGCTTTCCAAGCCTGTCGATTCTTTGGCGGACAGAATAACGATGTCGTATTCGCCGATGGTGTATTCGGCTTCCACGATGACGCCCAGATCTGGTTTTGCTTTGGTTTTCGGCATCGGCATTTTATTTCTAGACATTTTGGCCATACTGTCCATGAAGGCAATGGGTGGTCGGCATGGATTCGGGTCATGATATTCGACCAGCCTGGGCGCGGTAAAAGCATCCAGATGTTTAATGATTTCGGCGTCGCCGATATTGATTTGGCCTTTTTGTAAAACTTCCGGCACCGGGATAACCATCGCAAAGTCTTCTAACTCGCCCTGGTAATCATTCATTAAACTGAGGACGGTTTTATCGTCCTTTCTGACCATGACTACTTGCGAAGCTTGGTTATAGAGCGAGCTATCGGCTTTGGCGACGTAAAAGCCGCAGAATGCTTGGGTGATTTGCGGAATCAGCATCGATAATAATAAAATCAATGTTTTCATAACGGTTTTCCTTTAATTTTGCGCCATTGCGGAGAACAAGCGGGAAATAAGCGATTCCAAAAGGGAACCAATAGATTTGCAAAGAACAACGCCCAAATAACCCCTTGATTCATGTACCAGAAATACTGCCATAGGTAAGCCAGGATGGCGACTAATATAGCATGGAGGCGGCGGGCGGTATTGTGTTTGGGGCTGGTCATGGGGTCGGTGATCATAAAAAAAGCAAAGAGCAGTAATGCGCCGTTTTGGAATTGATGTAAGAAAACCGCCGACGGATACCCCATCCATAAATGGCGTATGATCAAGATTAACAGAGCGTATACGCCCAAAAACCAATAAGCTAGTTGCAAACTGCGGGCATTGTCGGCGATGAATGCGCCGAGAACGATTAACCACAAGGCTGTGCTTAAATCGCTACCCCATTGCCCGCTGGTGACCCAGGTTTGGGGGATAAAAGTGAGCGCGAAAATAATGCCGAAATTTGCAGGATTTAATAAATGACTGCCGTTCGGGCGGATCAGAAACTTTGAACTGATAGCGATGCAAGCGACAAGCGGAAACGGCCATAATTCGGAACTGCGTAATAAAATACTGATGCCGAAACAGCTGATCAAAGCGCTTAAATAACCCTTTTGTTCCAGATGTAAGCGTTTTAGAAAGATGAATTGGGTAAAAAGCCCCGCTGCAAAAACAGCCAGAATTTGTTCAAACTTGAGACTGAAATCGCGCAAAATCACGCCACTGAACAACAACCCGGCCATTATCGTTAGTTGTATCACTCTAATATCGCGGGTAGCGCAGTATTGAAGCAAATTTGTTTTAGCCTCGCTTTGAGATTGTAGCGCCATAAAATGTATAACCTATTTATTTGGTTTAAAAAACTTATCGGTTTTCATACTTGTAAGCGCTATGCTGTTCAAGAGAGATTTTTCTGATCACTCAAATCGGTTAAAAATTCGTTCAAAATCGCGTTGCTTACATGAGGCATAATGACGACATGGGCGAAGTCTAACTTTTTCTGTTTACGGGTTAGTTGCATGGTTGCCAATGAATATTTATTGATCAAGCGTTCGGCGGGTTTTCTGAAATAAATCGTATTGGAAAGCGGGTTGGCGCGAGTCGCTAAATATTCAGGAAAGTGGTATTGCAGTTGTTTCATTAACCAATCGGTTTGTAGTAAAACTTGTTTGGCGTCTGTTTTGATTTGAGCGATAGACTCATCTGAACTATAAAAATAGAATTCGGCGGGTTTTACCGCATCACGAGAACATGTAATCGTGCCCGGCACATGATGGATGTATTCCGGATTATGAATTTGACTGAATAAGTCATGAAATTCTTCAAAATGTGATTGGCGGGTAATAAACAAACCCGCCGGGGATACAAAACCGAAAAATTTATGACAGGAAACCGCGATAGAATCATAACGAATTTTTCCACTTGTAGTTTGCTGCAATGCAGTTTGTGCATGGGCCGTATAGGGTAAATAACCGCCGAATAACGCTGCGTCCAAATGAAGGTAACTGGAATAATCGGATAGAATCGCTTGAATATCATCGATTGGGTCTATTGCGCCTTTAAAGGTCGTGCCTAAGGTTAAAATCACTAAAGCCGGTTGTGCTTTGTGCTGAGCTAATTTATCGGCCAAGTCCTGCGGGTCCATTGCGCCGCTATCCAAGGTATCGACTTCTATTCCTTCCAAGCCCAATAAATCTCTTAGAATTTGTACTGAATAATGCGCTTCGCGGGTGAAATAAGCCTTTGGGGTTTTCCCTGTTCGCCCTTTAAGAATAGTGCGGCCCATATACATGCCATGCATATTGCTATCGGTGCCGCTGTGCGATAAAAATCCCCATCTGTTGTTTTGAGGAAAACCGTAATGGACGGCAAACCTTTCAATTAAGGTTTTTTCAAAGTCGTGACTATTGTATGGAATAGGGCTATCTTTAAAAGGATCACCGACATTGTTATAAGGAAATTGATTGATGCCGGCTTTGTAAAGTTGTTCCCGCCAATCAAAAAATGCTTGCGGAGGCGTTTTCATATTGATCGGGTAGCCTAGAAACCGTTCTTTTAAGTGAGCGATTTCGGCTTTGTTTGATAATGATAAAGGAGCGTCGGTGCTGTCCGGTTCTGCTAGCCAGTTGAGGTGGTGAGGTTTGCAACCGGTTGATAAGGCGAGCATTCCAGTGCTGCCATAGGCTAAAAAACGGCGACGTGAAAGCATGACAATCTCCTTGTAAATTACAGGGTAATGAACCGTTAATCTTGTTGATAATGGAATTACAGTAAGAGTTCAGTTTTTTTCAAGGTTAAAGCTAGAAACATACCGTTCTAAATGGATTAAGGATTACCTTAGTTTTAATAAAGGTACTCTTGACCTTTATCTATTCGTTATAATCACTGAAAATTTTTTTATATAAGGTTTCTAATATGGCGACAATACAAGAAAGGATAGAAGGGCAATTTTCCCGAATACAAAATACCTCGTTTTATCAAAAAATATCAGCGCTGCCGACAGGACAGCGTTATAGCGCCTGGTTCGCGGTGTTCCTTATTTCTCAAGTCGTTATTTTGGGCGCATTGTATGTCATATTCGGCCAAATCGTGGTGATCGGTTTCTTAGCCAGTTTATTGGCGGGCTTGGCCACTGGCTTGGGCGCCTTACCGGCTTTATATTTTAAACAAATATCCGAGCGCTTGTTCAGCGGGATGTTGGGCATGGCGGCCGGGGTTATGTTGGCCGCCACCGCATTTTCATTGGTGTTGCCCGGCATTGAATACGGCGATAATTTATGGCCTGAAAAAGGCTTGTGGATTGTTGCGCTAGGCATGTTTATCGGCGCCTGGTTTTTACATTACTCTGATGAAAAACTGCCGCATTTGCATTTCGATACCGCGCCTGAACATAGTATGGATACTCTGCAAAAGCTTTCTTTATTTATCATCGCGATTACCATCCACAATTTTCCGGAAGGGATGTCGGTCGGCGTGAGCTTCGGAACAGGCGATATTAAAAATGGAACGGTGTTGGCGATTGCCATCGGCATGCAAAATATTCCGGAAGGCTTGGCGGTCGCCTTGCCTTTAGTCGGCTTGGGTTACCACAAATGGAAAGCGGTTGGTTTGGCGACTTTAACCGGTTTAGTCGAACCTGTTGGCGGTTTGCTTGGGGTCACTTTAGTCACAGTATTTGAGCCTTTATTGCCGATCGCCATGGGCTTTGCAGGCGGCGCTATGTTATTCGTTATTAGTGAGGAGATCATACCGGAAACGCATGCAAATGGTCGTTCGCGGTTTGCTACTTTTAGTTTGATGGGTGGATTCATTATCATGTTGATTTTGGAGCGTTTATTGGAATGATAAATAGGAAACCGGTTTAAACAATTGGAATTTTTACAGACTCTATTGCAAATCCAGTCCTTAGATGAAGGATTGAAATTCGCTTCTACCGGCGGAGCGGTGTTTATGTTGATTGCGGCTGCTGAAATAGGCGATAAAAGTCAACTGGTTTGTATGACTTTGGCCTCTAAACACAGAGGCATGCCGGTGGCGCTCGGCGCTATTTTTGCGTTTGTGCTGTTAAATAGTCTGGCGGTGATTTTCGGCGCAGCTATTTCTCAGTGGCTGCCGGATTTCGTTGTGGCTTTATCGGTGGCGGTTTTATTCGCCATTTTCGGTTTGATTGCCTTATTCAGCCAAGAGGAAGAGGAGCAAGAAAGCATTAGGGAAGGTAGTGGTCACGGCATTTTTTTTACTGCATTTTTCTTGATTACCGTGGCTGAATTCGGCGATAAAACGCAATTAGCTGTTGTTGGCTTAAGCAGCACGATGAATGTGTTTGCTGTTTGGTTGGGCGCGACTTTGGCGCTGACCTTTACTTCTGTGTTAGGGGTGTTGGCCGGGCGCACATTTTTTCAATCAATTCCGTTGCATTGGATACATAAAGTAAGCGGGTTGATTTTCATCGCGCTGGCGGGGATAGCGGCGGTAAAGGCTTATGATCTAGCGGGCAAGGCCGGAACAACTAAAATGGAGGGTAATGTGATTGCTGAGTTATCCGCAGATTATATGTAGAAGAGACAGACAATATTTTGAAATCCTCCAAGCTACATTGTTCTTTCATATTCTCTGGAGTATAGGAACGAAAGATGCGATTATAGGCAACGCAAAGACTGGTTTTTAAACTGCAAGAATCTGCGCCATCTGCGGATAATCATCATGAGAATCCTTTTTAATCAACAGATTACGCAGATGGCTGTATGCAGTTAAGGAATTAAGATTCTGTTTTGTCTTCCACAGGGGCTTCAGAATCAGCGACTTCTTCACTGTCGGCTTCTTCGGGTTTATCTTCTTTAGCCTCTTCTTCCTCTTCGATCAGTAATGATTCGATAAATTCTTTAAATCGGGACATCGATTTAATGTTGTCTAAATCCTCATCTTCCATGATTTGTTTTGTTTCGGGAATAAGCCCTAAATCTCTGGCTTTGTTAAGCGCTGCAATGCATTCTTGTTCATTGTTATTCATTGCATGGATACAAGCTAAATTGTATGAGGCGGTGCCCTCTTGAATGGTTTCAGCCGTTTCAAAAGACTCTTTTGCTCTCAGATAAAGTTTGTCATCCAAAGATGCGCCGGTTTCGCGAGCCAAGGCCAACAACGCTACCCCGCCGTCGATAGCTGCGCCTAGATAGTTAGGGTTGGTCGCTAAACATTTATTGAATTTTTCCACAGCTTGTTCGTAAAGCGCTTTTGCTGCATCGCTGGATTTTGTGTCAGCTTGGTGCAGCAGTGCAAATCCCCAGTTATACATGGCGTCAGCGTAGCTTTTATTATTTTCAGGCACTGCGGCAAAATTTTCATAGGCGGAGGCAAATAGCGAATCCGCCTGACCTTCGGCGGCTTCCCGAGCTTGTGTGGTTAATTTTTTGCCGGCGTTGACTTTCCAGCTGCTCGTAAAAAATTCTAATATCGACATTCTTTATTCTCGTTATGTTCAAGTCTCAAAAACACCCAGCATATCAAAACTGAGCGTTTTACTTAAGTATTTTATCGTCATGATCTAAAAAGACTTCCTCGCCGGGAATTTTATGCGTCTCGGTCGCCCATTCGCCTAAGTCAATCAGTTTACAACGGGCGCTGCAAAAGGGCTTAAATTTTGATTGTTCAGACCATTCGACTGTTTGTTTGCAAGTCGGGCATTTAATTTGTAGAGGCGTATTCATTAGAATAAGCAGCAGGTTAATATGAATGGGATGTCTTCGTTAATCTGAGAGGGCCTGTTTCCATCCACAGAAGGGTTCATAAAGCGTATGGTAAAGCGATGTTTGCCTCCGCTGATTTCTGCGAAAGCTGGTGTTTGGGCGTCCATCAAGACGCGAATCAATTGTATCGGCTGGCCGGTATCCAAACTCATCTGAAAAAAACCCGCTTCTGCAGTTTCTTGAGTGGGGGCGGAGCTATGGCGAATGAAATCTAAGATCAGTGAAATGGCTTCTTGAATGGTGATGAAAGGCTGTGTCCAACGCAGTAAGTCTTTTTGTTGTTGTTCTTGAGATTGCTCCAACCAAAAATGGTAAGCAGGTAAATCGAACGAGCAAGTGCCCCCTGGAATGGCGTTGCGTTGTGAAATACTTTGGAATAAATCGCTTTCCATCACGTTGATGCCGATTTTACCGTTGGATTGATATAGTTTTTGGCTGACTTCATCAATTTGCAATAACAGTTGTTCCAGTTTATCTGTGTCTACGCCATGGCTGTTGCTCAACTGTCTCAACACCTTGTTATGCCGGTCTAATTCCTTTAATAATTCCGATTTTAAATCATTGCGGCTAAAAATCATGAGAATGTCTAACAGTACAGTTATCGCCGCCCGTTTTTCGTAAACACTTTCACCTTCCAGAAAATGATTGAGTTGCAGGAACAGTTGTTCCAGCCGCATAAAAACGCGAATTCTTTCGTTTAACGGAAATTCGTAGGTAATCTGTTTGTTCAAGCCGATTTCGCCTTTAGTTTAGATTGATTAACATATAAATTGTGAAGGTTTTTGACTTGTTCTGCAAGTTCAGATCTTGAATTGGAATTGTCAATAATATCATCCGCTTTAAGCAGTCTTTGTTCACGGTTGATTTGAGTGGCGATTATACTAGAAATCAACGATTCTGAATGGCCGTCGCGTTTCATCACACGTTTTTTTTGTTGTTCCACCGGGCAGTCTATCACTAATACGCGATCAACTTTGTGAGCCATATTGCTTTCCAATAATAGTGGGACGGATAGGATGCAATAGGGGGCTTCCAGCTCGCTTATTTCTTTGTCAATAGCAATGAAGACCCTTGGGTGAATGATTTGTTCCAATGCGGCTTTTTCTTCCGGTTGTGAAAAAACCAATGCGCGCAGTTTATCTTTATCCAATAAGTCACTGTTAAAGACTTCGGGAAATCTGGCCTTGATGTGAATCAAGGTTTCTTGTCCAGGCAATAAAAGCCGTCTGGCAATAATATCGGCATCAATGACCGGGACGCCCAAGTTTGCAAATAAGTCTGAAACCGTCGTTTTACCACAGCCGATTCCGCCTGTCAGTCCAATTTTTAGCATTATTGTATACTGATAAGAAATAACTCATTAAGCTGCTGGCCCCATAACAATGCTAGCCAACCAGCGGCTGCTAAATACGGGCCAAAAGGAATCGGTTTACTCTTGTCGTGTTTACCGAAAACAATCATTGCAATGCCAAGGAGTGCGCCGACCACGGAGGATAACAAAATAATGATATGCAAATACTGCCAACCCAACCAAGCGCCAAACAATGCAAGCAATTTAAAATCGCCGTAGCCCATGCCTTCTTTACCGGTGAACAGCTTGAACAGTTGATAAACAGTCCACAAAATCAAATAGCCTGAAATTGCGCCGATAATGCTCGAATGGCTGTCCGCAAAAACTGGGAACAAGCTGAGCAACAACCCCAACCATAGCAGCGGCAAGGTAATGGAATCCGGTAACAATTGCTCGTCAATATCAATGAAGCTGAGCGCAATTAGACTCCAAGTGAGCAATAAGGCGAAGGGAAGTTCGAAGCCAAAGCCGAAACGCCAGGCCGCAATAGCCGAGCATAAGCCGGTAAACGCTTCGATTAAAGGATAACGTATCGGAATCGAGACGCCGCACTGAGCGCAACGGCCTTTTAAAAACAAATAACTGATGACGGGAATGTTTTGATAAAACCTAATCGCTGTTTTGCAATTCGGACAGCGCGAGCCGGGCTTTGATAAGTTAATATCTTCTTCAATTTCCGCTGTTTCCAATTCCAGAAATTCATGACATTGTATGCGCCAGTCATTATGCATCATGACCGGCAATCGATAGATCACTACGTTTAAAAAGCTACCGACTAATAAGCCAAAAATAAAAGTAATAGGAATTAATATTGGAGAAAAAGAAAGGAGAGTGATGATTTCTTGCATGCGTTCTTTGTTTTAGATGATGTGCAGTGACTATAGGTCAGAAAAAACAGGGGGCGTCTGCCCCCTGCTTATCACAATGAAACGAATTGAACGGGTTCTGTAGATTTAGCCAACAGCAGCGCCCATTTTGAAAATCGGTAAATACATAGCCACAATCAGGCCGCCGACTAAAACGCCCAAGACGGCCATAATCAGGGGTTCCAGCAAGCTGCTTAAATTATCAACCAAGTTATCGACTTCTTCTTCATAAAAGTCAGCTACTTTTGCCAACATGGTTTCAATTGATCCGGATTCTTCACCGATAGCGACCATTTGCACTACCATATGCGGAAATATTCCGGTTTGTTGCATGGCGAATTGTAAACGTTGTCCGGTTGAGACATCTTCGCGCATTTTCATCACGGCGTTGTAATAAACGATGTTGCCGGTGGCGCCGGATACGGATTCCAATGCATCGACCAGCGGTACGCCGGCTGCCGACATGGTTGATAAGGTGCGGGCAAAACGCGCCAGAGCGGATTTGTCTAAAATTTGTCCGATAACCGGGATAGCCAATAAAGTTCTATCCAAAAAGTGATTGAACTTGCGGGAACGTTTTTTGAAAAAACCGAGGCCGTAAACAAATAGGCCGATGCCGCCGAATAATGCCCACCACCATTCCTGCATCCATTCCGATATATCAATGACAAATTGTGTAAAGGGCGGTAAATCGGCGCCGAAACCTTGAAACAGTTCTTCAAATACCGGCACGACAAAGATTAATAAGATTGCCGTTACGATGAAAGCGACGACTAAAACCGCAATCGGGTAGGTTAAGGCCTTTTTGACTTTCTTTTTAATCGATTCGGACTTTTCTTTGTAAGTAGCGATTTTATCGAGTAAAGTTTCCAGCACCCCGGCTTGCTCGCCGGCATTGACCAGATTACAGAATAAATCGTCAAAATATAAAGGTCTGCGTCCTAAAGCCTCGGCCAGGGTATCGCCGCCTTCAATATCCGCTTTAATGCCCAATAACATTTCCGACATGCTGGGGTTTTCATGGCCTTTGCCGATAATATCGAAGGATTGAACCAAGGGAACGCCGGCTTCCAGCATGGTTGCCAATTGCCGTGAAAATACCGCTATGTCTCCGGGCGTAATCGGTTTGGCGCGGGCGGTAAAAAGCGGTTTGGGTTTGGGCTTAACGCTTTTCACGCGAATATTCAATTTTCGCAGTTCGGCCTTAGCCATCATCGGATTTTTGGCGGAGATTTCGCCCTTGGTTTTTTCGCCTTGCCGGTCTACTCCTGTCCAGATATAGTCGATTAACTCGTCATCTTTCTTTTCAGCCATACTTATTCCTTAGTTACACGGTCAATTTCTTCCAAAGTGGTGATGCCTTGGCGAATTTTTAATAGGCCCGATGCGCGTAAATCGTTAATGCCCTCGCTGGCGGCTAGTTCCGCCATTTCCATTGCGTTGCCGCCTCTGAGTATTAATGCCTTCATGTCTTCACTGATCGGCATAACCTGATAAATGCCGACCCGTCCTTTGTAGCCGTTATTGCATAAGTCACAACCGACATTAGTGAAGAATTGTAGGTCAGGCAGCTCTTCTTTGCTGAAACCGGCTTCTAAATAAACATTTTCGGGGTAATCGGCCGGTTTTTTACAATGTTCGCAAAGTCGTCTGGCCAGGCGTTGAGCCATGATTAAATTGACCGCAGAGACAATATTGAAAGGTTCTATGCCCATCTGCATCAAACGGTTAATGGTTTGCGGCGCATCATTAGTGTGCAAGGTGGATAATACCAAGTGACCGGTTTGCGCCGCTTTTACAGCGATGCTGGCCGTTTCCAGATCGCGAATCTCACCTACCATGATGATGTCGGGGTCTTGTCTTAAAAATGCTTTCAGCGCTTCGGCGAAGGTAAGTCCTGCTTTCGGGTTAACATTGACCTGATTGATGCCTTCTACGGTGATTTCCACCGGGTCCTCTGCGGTGGAAATGTTACGTTCCGTAGTGTTGAGTATATTCAGTCCGGTATATAGCGATACCGTTTTACCGCTACCGGTGGGGCCTGTTACCAAAACCATGCCATAGGGTCTATGAATGGCGCTTAAGAACAATTTTTGTTGTTCTTTTTCAAAGCCTAGCTTTTCAATGCCGATTTGGGCGCTGGTCGGGTCTAATATCCTGAGTACGACTTTTTCGCCGAACAAGGTCGGACAGGTATTCACCCGAAAGTCGATGGCGCGGTTTTTGGATATTTGCATTTTGATGCGGCCGTCTTGGGGCACGCGCCTTTCAGCAATATCCATACGCGACATGACTTTAATGCGCGAAATGATGCGATTAGAAATATTAGCTGGCGGACTGGCCGCTTCGTAAAGTATGCCGTCGCCTCTAAATCGGATGCGGAAGTTTTTTTCAAAAGGCTCCAAATGGATATCCGAGACGCCTTTTTTGATTGAATCCAGCAAGATTTTGTTCACAAAGCGCACGATGGGCGCTTCGTCAACATCGCTGGTATCTTCCTGCTGAGGAGTTTCATCACCTTCATTGGCAAAATCGATATTATCCAGGCTATCGTCCAATAAATCAGACATTGAGGTATCAGCCGCTTCCAGAGCTGAGACAATGGCTTTACTGAGTTTTTCTTCCTCAACCAGGATGGTTTCCGTATTTAAACGGGTATGAAACTTAATTTCGTCTAAAGCTTGAAAATTAGTCGGGTCGGATATAGCGATAAATAAGCGGTTGCCGCGCTGGAATAAGGGAAGGGCATGATGCTGATTAATGAGTTTTTCACTAACCAGTGAAATAGGCAATGAATTATTATCAATCGCGTCCAGGTCAAAAAAAGGAACGCCGAATTCAATGGAAGCCAGGGAAGCAATTTTAGCGCCGTCAATTTTAAGCTCATTGACCAGATATGTCACCAGAGGCGTTTTCGACTTTAAAGACTCATCCAGTGCGGATTGCGCATCTTCTTCTGATAATAATCCTTCTCTTATCAGACATTTAGACAAACCGCTGAATTTTAAATCGCTGGCTGCTGTGGACATGGTCGGTAATGTATTCGCATTAATATATCAACTATAGGCTAAATATTGTTAATGTCTATGGAAAAACCGTTAGCATTAAGGAACGGGAATGAAAAAAATTGGGCATTTGGCGTAGGATTTTTTTTCGTATTCAAGGCGCACAAACAGGCGCATAGCCAGCTATGTAACTGTTTGTGCAAAGCTTCCGCTCCTGCTCACGCCCCTTACCTACATCCATGTAGGCAACGCCGAAGACGAGAAAAAAGACAAGTAAAATGTTCAATTTTTTTCATGTACGTTCCTAAAGGTTATGTTTCCTAAACAATGACATGGCGCTCTCTAATTGTTCAACAAAAGCAATGGCCTCATCAAAGTCTTCTTGAGTCAACGGCTTAGTGTTTCGGGAGCGATCACAGTATATGACGCCTAATCTTTTATTTTCCGAAATGATAGGCAGGGTAAAATTATTCTCTTTATCAAACAGCGTCAGCAGCTGTTCATCATATAACCCCGGATGTTTATTCGGATCAACCCATAAAGGCTCGGCAGTTTGTAATACATGAAAAAGAAGATTGGTTTTTTCAGGTTTACGAATTCGAATTTTCTCACTTTGCGTGGAATTATGCCAGCCTAAGGAAAGTTTTTCCTGCAATTGGTCGCGTCGGCTGTTGAGGAAAAATATCAGCGTTCTATCCATCGCCAAACCTTTGTGTATTCCTTTTAAAATTAAATCGAACACCACATTCAGTCGAATATTTTCATTGGATAAGTGACGGTTTATTTGTTCTCGATAATATTCGGCTTCAATGGGTTCCTCGTTCTCAAGCGGTGGATTCTGAGCATTTTTTTTATGACCGACCATGAATTTTACGGCGTCTTCGGCGCCGAACTGTCTGGCGATGTTGATGGCTGTTTTGCTGGATTGTTTGAGCATAGTCAGCACCGTTCGCTCGCCTTGTTTGGAAAAGGCTATCACTTTTTCCATACAATTTAAAAAGGCCTCAGACTCCCAACCTTCTTTCAATGATTCGTTAATTTCATGGCCCAATTGCACCAGTTGAATGCGTTTGTCGGAGCTTTCCTGGTCGCCCTGAGTAATCGATTGTTCGATAATGCCGCTGAGATACCAGGTTTTACAAAGTTTTTCGCTTAGTTCTTGTAACTCAAAACCGAGAATTTTTTTCTCAGCTTGCGCTTCGCTGAAGTGACCGGAGTCAATCAGCTTGGTAATTTCATCGCCTAAATTATTATTAAAAGACCAAAATGCGATATAGCCGATTTTATGCAGTAAAGTGGCGATGAAAATTTCTTCCGGGCAGGGGTCATTGGTAGCCGTAGCCAGGGTTTTAGCTTGAGTCGCGGCATGGATGGCGTCGGCGATTTCCTGATTGGCGCGCTCTTTGTTTTTTGCGGTCAGAATCGCTTCCAGAAAAGAGCAGGCCAAGGTGAGCTGACGAATGTTTTTAGCGCCTAAAATGACAATGGCCCGTGAAACGGTTTTCATTTTTTGCTTGGAAGGGTTGTAATAAGTACTGTTACTCACCTTCAACAATTTTGTCGTCAGGTTCGGATCCTGCATGATGGTCGCCCCTAATTCCATAGCGCCTTTTTTGGGATCGTCCAAAATGGTGCAGATATCGCAGGCGGTTTTGGAAAAAATAGGCATATCCTGTTCACACAGGATTTTGCTCCAATCCTCTAAGGAGCGAGGATGATTTTGCGTGTGAACAGGATGACTCATTTACAGTGATTGGATTTTTTTTAATTGATCATTAAGATTGCTTAAAGAAGATTGCAAAGCCGCCATTTTTTGTTTTTCTTTATCGATGACCGCAGCAGGCGCTTTATCAATAAAATTGGGATTATTCAGTTTACCCTCAATGCGCGGTAATTCTTTTTGAATTTTTTGTATTTCTTTTTCCAATCGGGCTAGTTCGGCTTGTTTATCGATTAAACCCGCCATCGGAATCAAGATCTTCATTTCGCCAACCAAGGCGATAGCCGATTCCGGCGCGGCTTCGCTATCATCCAGCCAATCAATGGCTTCCAGTCTGCCGAGTTTTAATAAATAGTTTAGACTATTTTGCAATATTGCGCGGTCGGAATCCGAGCCGTTCTGCAATAACACCGACAAGGGTTTTCCCGGAGCGATATTCATTTCGCCGCGAATTCGGCGAATCCCCAAAATGAAACTCATAATCCAGTTTATTTCAGTGACCGCTTGCGGGTTGATTTGTTGTTCATCGGCGACCGGGTAAGGCTGCAGCATGATGGTTTCGCCTTCAATGTTTGCCAGCGGCGCGACTCGTTGCCAGATTTCCTCGGTGATAAACGGCATTAACGGATGGGATAAACGTAGAATCGCTTCTAAAACCGATAACAAGGTTTGGCGGGTGCCGCGTTGCAATTGGGCGTTGTCTGATTGCAATGAAATTTTCGCTAATTCTAAATACCAATCGCAATACTCATTCCAGGTGAATTCATAAAGGCTGTTAGCCGCTAAATCGAAGCGGTAACTTTCAATGGATGAGCTGGTATTGGCGATGACTTGATTTAATCGGGAAAGAATCCATAAATCCGCTTGTGAATATTCGCAGGCGCCGCCGTCGAAACCGTTATCGTGGGCTTCGGTATTCATCAGCACATATCGGGCGGCGTTCCACAATTTATTGCAAAAATTACGATAGCCTTCGGTGCGCGCCAGATCAAATCGAATGTCGCGCCCGGTCGAGGCCAGTGAAGCAAAAGTAAAGCGCAAAGCATCGGTGCCGTAAGAAGGAATACCGTCCGGGAAATGTTTACGGGTGGCTTTCTCAATTTTTTGCGCCAAATGCGGTTGCATCATGCCGGAAACGCGTTTATGCACCAGCTCTTCCAGCTCAATACCGTCAATCAAGTCGATTGGGTCCAGCACATTGCCTTTGGATTTAGACATTTTCTGGCCTTCGGCATCGCGCACCAAGCCGTGGATATAAACTTCCTTAAACGGAACCTCTCCTTGGAATTTCAAACCCATCATGATCATGCGGGCGACCCAGAAGAAAATAATGTCGAAACCGGTAACCAATACGCTGGTCGGATAATGGCTTGCCAATTCCGGCGTTTTTTCCGGCCAGCCCAGGGTTGAGAAGGGCCACAGTGCGGAAGAAAACCAGGTATCCAACACGTCATCATCTTGTTGCAACGGGTAGTCGTCGGTCAGGCCGTGTTGCTCGCGGATAGCCTGTTCGGAACGACCGACATAAACGTTGCCTTGGTCATCATACCAAGCGGGAATCCGATGTCCCCACCAGATTTGACGAGAAATACACCAGTCCTGGATATTGCGCATCCATTCAAAATAGGTATTTTTCCAATTATCGGGCACAAACTTGATATCTCCTTTTTCAACGGCTGCAATCGCCGGTTTAGCCAGCGGTTCGATTTTGACATACCATTGATCTGTTAACAGCGGTTCGATCACAGTTCCGGTGCGATCGCCTCTAGGCACCATTAATTTATGATCGTCGATTTTTTCCAATAAATTTTGCGCGTCCAGATCAGCAACAATTTGTTTACGGGCGGCGAAACGCTCCAAGCCGATATATTTCTCAGGAATAATATTAAAATCGTCGTTACTGTCGCGGATATTGGCGTCAACGGTGAAAATATTGATTAATCCGCTGTGCGGTAAATCGGCAATAGCCGACATATCGCGATGGCGCATCCAGACATCATAATCGTTAAAATCATGCGCCGGGGTGATTTTTACGCAGCCGGTTCCGAATTCAGGATCAACATAGTCATCGGCTATAATCGGAATTAAGCGATTGGTTAACGGTAATTGAACAAATTCGCCCAACAAATGTTTGTAACGATCATCATCCGGATGGATGGCCACGGCGGCGTCGCCCAGCATGGTTTCCGGGCGGGTGGTGGCGACAATTAAATGTCCTGTTCCATTGGCTAAAGGATAACGCATATGCCACATCGAGCCGTTTTCTTCTTCAGATAATACTTCCAAGTCGGAAACAGCGGTATGCAGAACCGGATCCCAATTTACTAAGCGTTTGCCGCGATAAATCAAGCCTTCTTCATAGAGGCGGATGAATACTTCCTGCACCGCTTCCGACATGCCGTCATCCATGGTAAAGCGTTCTTTTTCCCAATCCAGAGAAGAGCCCATGCGGCGTAATTGACGGGTGATGGCGCCGCCGGATTGTTCCTTCCATTCCCAGACTTTCTCAATGAATTTGTCACGACCGTAATCATGTCGGCTTTTGCCTTCAGCATTAATCAATCGCTCCACAACCATTTGGGTAGCGATGCCGGCATGATCGGTGCCGGGTTGCCAGAGCGCATTATAGCCTTTCATGCGGTGATAACGGGTGAGGGCATCCATAATCGTATCTTGAAAAGCATGCCCCATATGTAAGCTGCCGGTGACATTCGGCGGCGGGATCATGATGCAGTAGGATTCGCCTTCTCGTTTGGCGGCGAAGTAGCCTTTGTCTTCCCAGGTTTGATACCAGCGTTGTTCAATTGAATGTGGAGAATAGGTTTTTTCCATGGATGTTTGCTGATTAATGTCTACAAACCTTTTATTTTAACCGGAAAATGCCATTCTGGTGATGCCGCGCTTGAAAAAAATTCAATTTTCCGGTGTTATGCCGCTATTTGTTTAATTTTCTAGTCCTGAAGATTAAGCTCTTTAATTTTTCGAGTTAATGTATTCCGGCCGTAGCCCAATAACTTGGCGGCTTCATGTTTACGGCCGTGGGTGTGTCTTAAAGCCGTGGTAATTAAAATAGATTCAATGACCGGAATAGATTGTTTGGCAATATCCTGCTTGCCGCTGACCAATTGGTGACTGACCCAGTTTTCATACAATGCTTCCCAGTTTTCTTCCGAGCCGTTATTAGGGTTAGCGCTTGTTTCTTGAGGTTGGGTAATTTCCGGCGGCAAGTCTTCAATGTGGATTTCATGCCCCGGCGCCATGACGGTTAGCCAGCGGCAAATATTCTCCAGTTGTCTGACATTACCCGGCCAATTGAACTGTGATAAAAAGTTTTCCGTTTCCGGTTTCAGGGTTTTTATTTCAGTGTTTAATTCCTTAGAACTGATTTGTAAAAAATGCCTCATTAATAATCCGATGTCTTGGCTGCGATCGCGCAAGGGCGGAATGTGAACGCGGATGACATTCAAGCGGTGAAATAAATCTTCCCGAAAACGCCCTTCGGTCACTAATGTTTCCAAATTTTGATGGGTGGCGGCAATGATTCTGACATCTACTTTGACAGATGAATGAGCGCCGATGGGGAAAAACTCGTTATCCGCCAAAACGCGTAATAAACGGGTTTGTAAATCAGCAGGCATGTCGCCGATTTCATCTAAAAACAAAGTGCCGTTATTGGCTTGTTCAAAGCGACCGATGCGGCGCGATTGGGCGCCGGTGAAAGCGCCTTTTTCATGGCCGAATAGCTCAGATTCCATTAAATCTTTAGGGATCGCGGCCATATTAAGTGCGATGAAAGGTTCTTTGGCTCGGGGGCTGTGGCGGTGTAATGCTTTGGCGACCAGTTCTTTACCGGTGCCGGATTCGCCGTTAATCAGTACAGTAATGTGCGAGCGCGCCAAGCGGCCGATTGCCCGGAAAACTTCTTGCATAGCGGGAGACTCGCCGATAATTTCAGGCGTTTCTTCTTGCACCAAAGTGGCGCTTTCTTGTTCGGTTTGTTGTTTACTGTGAGAACAGGCGCGTTGCACAATTTCGACAACTTCATTGACATCGAATGGTTTAGGCAGATACTCGAATGCGCCGCCATGAAACGCTGAAACCGCACTTTCCAGATCGGAATGCGCGGTAATCACGATAACCGGTAACTCCGGAAAATCATTTTGGATCTCTTTCAACAGTTCTAAGCCACCCATGCCCGGCATACGTATATCGGTAATTAAAACATCCGGTTTTTCATTGTTTAAGCGGTTAAGTAAATCAAAAGCATTGGAAAAAGTTTGCGTTTCGATAGTCGCTTTTTGTAAAGCTTTTTCCAATACCCAGCGTATCGATTTGTCATCATCAACGATCCATGCTTTATCAGGAAGTTGCATTTCCGTTCTCCAAAGGTAAATAAATTGAAAACACGGTTTGGCCGGGGTGGCTGTTGCACTCGATCAGGCCGTTATGTTGGTTAATAAGTGATTGAGATATCGATAAGCCTAATCCGGTTCCTTCCGCTCGACTGGTAATCATTGGATAAAAAATTTGTCCCATTAATTCGGGTTGGATTCCGGGACCGTTATCAATGATTTCTACTTTAAGGGTTAATTTGTAATGACGCCGCCCGATAGTCATGTAGCGCTTTATACGGGTGCGAAAAATGATTTCACCGCTATCCTTAAGCGCTTGAACCGCATTGCGGGAAATATTTAAAAATGCTTGAATCAATTGATTTTTATCAGCATAAATATTCGGCAGACTCGGATCATAGTCCCTCACAATCTGAATATTATCATGGGTTTCCGCATTGACTAATTGACGAACTCTTTCCAAGGTTTCATGAATGTTAATGACTGATTTTTCAGCCGGTTTATTCGGGCCGAGCATTTTATCCATCAGGCTGCGTAAGCGATCAGATTCAGCAATAATGATCTGGGTGTATTCTTTTAATTCCGGGTCTTTTAATTCCAAATCTAATAGTTGCGCTGCGCCTCTTAATCCGCCTAGCGGGTTTTTAATTTCATGTGCGAGGCCTTTTATCAGCATGCGGCTGGTATTTTGCTGTTCTAACAATTGTTCTTCTTTGGTGATCCTGATTTGTCGATCCACCTGCTGTAATTCAACCAAGACATGCAGTAATTGGCCGTTTTCTATGATAGGCGTCGCACTGAAATTGACCGTTATGCTATT
The DNA here is from genome assembly GCA_006844585.1 of Methylococcaceae bacterium. Taxonomy (GTDB): domain Bacteria; phylum Pseudomonadota; class Gammaproteobacteria; order Methylococcales; family Methylomonadaceae; genus Methylomarinum. The sequence continues at coordinate 18,987 of SPJM01000242.1, forward strand.
GCCGATTTGATAAAGCGGTAATTCGCGATCAATTAACGGTTCAAACATTCTTTGGCACTGTTGGATATTTTGTAATATATCCGAATTAGCAAGCTTGAAAATTTTACCGGCTGGTTGATCGATTAAGTGTTTGGCGCTGTCATCAAGTAATATTTCACCTGCGGAATTAATAAAATTGAGGGACAGTTCATGGTTGAATAATAGGACCGCACCATTCATGTGATCCATTATTTTATGCATTGTGTAAGAATCAATTGGGCTCATATAGATCTATAAGCAATTACTATGCCTGAGGGGCTGAATTGCCGGTCGGCTGTGCTTTAAAATTGCTTTAAATTGATGTTAAAGCGGGGTGGGAATGATTTGAGCAAGAGTTTGTTCTTGAACAATTGAACAAATACTAATGTTGGGTGCAAAGGTGAGTGTGTTTTGTAAAAAAAGCACTGAATTTATATGCTATTATGCACAATAACGGTGCTTATAATACAAAAACGCCCCATTACGGGGCGTTAATGCTATTTGAGTGCTACTTGCTGTATTACAAGCTGTAGTACATGTCAAATTCAACCGGGTGAGTACTCATGCGCAAACGTTGAACTTCTTCGTTTTTCAGGTCAATATATCCATCAATTGCGTCATCAGTGAATACGCCGCCGCGGGTTAAAAATTCGCGATCTTCATCTAAAGCTTGTAGCGCTTCGTCAAAAGAGAAGGCTACTTGAGGAATTTGCTTTTCTTCTTCAGGCGGTAAGTCATACAAATCTTTATCCATAGCGTCGCCTGGATGGATTTTGTTTTGAATGCCGTCTAAGCCGGCCATTAACATGGCTGCGAAGCACAAGTATGGGTTAGCGGTAGAATCGCCGAAACGCAATTCAATGCGTCGCGCTTTCGGGTTGTTTACGAAAGGAACGCGGATGGAAGCAGAACGGTTACGCGCTGAGTAAGCCAGCATAACAGGCGCTTCGAAACCAGGCACCAAACGTTTGTAGCTGTTTGTTGAAGCGTTGGCGAAAGCGTTTAATGCTTTTGCGTGTTTGATGATGCCGCCAATGTAGAAAAGCGCGGTTTCTGATAATCCGCCGTACAAGTCGCCGGAGAATAGGTTAACGCCCTCTTTTGTCAAAGATTGGTGAACGTGCATGCCGTTGCCGTTGTCGCCGACTAATGGTTTAGGCATGAAAGTCGCCGTTTTGCCGTATGCGTGAGCGATATTGGCGACAACATATTTTAAAGTCAATACTTCGTCGGCTTTGTTAACTAAGGTGTTGAACAGAGAACCGATTTCACATTGACCGGCGGTCGCGACTT
>SPJM01000243.1:0-32108 GCA_006844585.1 Methylococcaceae bacterium
GTGATTGATTAGACAATTTAATAGTAACCGCCGCCAAAAACCATGAGCATCGCCAAATTAAAAAAAGTAACTCTGTTCGGTTTATATACCGAAAAAGAAAAACTGCTAAACAATTTGCAGGAACTGGGGTTAATGCATTTGGCGTCGCTCAAGCCGCAGGCGACGGAAATGCAGCTTAAAACACCTCCGATTCACACCTTAAAAGCCTTAAAATTTCTCCTCGATTGTCCACAAAAAAGGCATCCGCAAACCGACGAGAACGATTTTGACATCGAATATTATGTACACTATGCCTTAGCTGTTAAACAAAATCTCAGCGAAGCATCCGACCAACGCGATGCCTTAATCGCCCGTATCAAAGAAGTCGAACCCTGGGGTGATTTTACATTCCCGCAAGCGGAGCAGCTAGCGGGCCGGAAATTTTGGTTTTATATCGTGCCGGTCGGTAAAATGGCCGCCCTGACCACGGAATTGGTCTGGCAAGTGGTGCACCGCGACCACCGTTATGCTTACCTGGTAGTGATCTCGAAACAAGAACCCGCCGCCGACCAATTCCCGGTTCCAAGAACTCATATGGGCAAACATTCCCTGTCGGATTTAAAAAAACAGCTTAATGCAATAGAGCTGAAGCTGGAGGACTTAAGAGCGGAACAAGCCTCCTTGACGCGCTGGATTTATTTAATCAGTAAAAACCTGGCCGCCGTCGAAAACAAAGCCGGTTTAATGGAGGCCGCTAATAATGCCCTGGACCTTGACAGTTTGACGCTGGTGCAGGGTTGGGTGGCGGAAACCGACCTGCCCCGGATACGCCAATTTACTGAGCAAAACCGAATAGCCATGTTAGCGGCCGAACCCAGCGAATCCGATGCTCCCCCTACTCTTTTGGATAACCCGGCAAAACTGCAAGCCGGTGAAAAACTGATCGGTTTTTATCAAACGCCCGGTTACTGGGAATGGGACCCGGCCATTTTGGTGTTTTTTTCTTTCAGCGTTTTTTTTGCGATGATCATTTCGGATGCCGGTTATGCTTTTTTACTAGCCTTGATTATTCTTTTCAGTTGGAAAAAAATCAGCCGTTCGCCATCCGCCGATAAATTTAAAAATCTGCTGATCAGCATGACTGCCGCCGCGATGGTCTGGGGCATGTTAATCGGTAGTTATTTCGGCTTTAAACCCGCCGATTTTTCCTTATTAGGTCAATTCAATGTTATTGACCTGCATCATTTCGACAATATGATGCGCCTGACTATCAGCCTGGGCGTCATTCATTTAAGCGCGGCCATTTATTTCAAAGCCTTTGCCGGCCGCCGCAACGCCACTCAGAAAATTGAAGCCTTCGGCTGGCTGTCGATGTTATGGGGGGGACTATTATTATGGTATCAGCAAAGTTTGGCCGCAGACCATAGCGACTTAATGACCATAGCGGAAATTATGATCAGTCTCGGCGTCGGTTTGGTTTTCTTATTCAGCAGTCGCCGCTCGATTAAAACGCCGCTAGACGTGTTATTGAAAATATTAGACGGATTGCGCAACCTGGCCGGAATCACCCGTTTATTCGGCGATGTGCTCAGCTATTTGCGCTTATTCGCCCTGGGTTTGGCCGGGGCGTCTCTCGCCTATACTTTTAATGACCTGGCTTTGCGCACCCGGGAAATTGAAGGCTTGGGATTGCTCTACAGTATTTTAATCATGCTGTTAGGACATTTGCTCAATTTACTGTTAAGTTTGATGGGCGCGGTGCTGCACGGTATGCGGCTCAATTGTATCGAATTTTTTAACTGGGGATTATCTGAGGAAGGCTACCCTTTCAAACCCTTTTCCAAGAAGGATATCAAACAATGAACGAACTGATGATGACATTAGGCTGGCTGGGTATCTATGCTGCAATGGCCTTTGGCGCAATCGGCAGCATTTACGGCTGCGCTCTGGCCGGTCAGGCCGCCATCGGCGCCATGCTGGAAACCGACGGCGGACACGGCCGTTACATCGGCATTTCGGTGATGCCCTCTTCGCAAGTTATTTACGGCATTGTGGTGATGTTGACTTTGCAAAGAGAAGTCACTCCGGAAAATGCCGCCCCTTTGTTCAGCATCGGCATCTTATGCGGCCTCACTTTATTTTACAGCGCCTTACTACAAGGCCGAACTTGCGCCTCGGCGATCACCGCCATCAAAGCCAAACCGGAAATATTCGGCTTAACCCTGGCCCCGGCCACCATCGTTGAAGGTTTCGCCGTTTTCGCATTCGTTTTTGCGTTGGTTTTAGCCGGTTCTATCCCTCAATCGCCCTTATTAAACTGATGACTGAAGAGCAATCCGGGGAATTTGCTTCCCACGGCGTTGAAGAGCTGATAGACCGCTTGCGTAATGAAGGCGTCGAAGCCGGTGAACAACAGGCGGAATTGATTATCCAACAGGCCCAAAAAGAAGCCGAACAAATTAAAGCGCATGCTGCTGCGGAAGCCGATTTCATCAAGAATAACGCCAAAATGGAAGCCGATGCGCTGATCAAGGCCGGGCAAGATGCTTTACAACTGGCCGCCCGCGACGCCCACTTGAAACTGAGAGAAACCATCATGCAACGCTTTAGCGATGAGGTGCGCAGGCTGGTCGGCAAGATCATGGAACCGGAAGCCTTTATGGAAAAATTAATCTTGCAAGTAGCGGCCCGCGTCAGTGATCAAACCGATTTACCCGCGCAAGAAAACTTCATATTAAAGCTGCCGGAAGGCGTGATCGGTATCGAAGAGTTGCGCCGCAATCCGGAAGATCTCAGCGAAGGCACTTTATCGCATTTCGTATTATCGGTAATGGCCAATCTATTGCGCGACGGCATCGAATTAAAAACCGATAAGCAGTTCGAACGCGGCATCAAAATCTATTTGAAACAAGGCGATGTGGAAGTGGACTTGACCGATCAAGCCATTGCCGCCGTATTGTTAGAACATCTGCAACCCCGTTTCCGCGCCTTGCTGGAAGGAATCGTCAAATGAAGCAAGATCAATATGTCATGCTGATGGCCAGTTTGCCGCCCCATGCGCCTGATTTATTCGCCGCCAAACAACCGCCGATTTCCCGCATCAAACTCAATCAACGGCTGACCATGCTGGAGCCCGAACACCGTGAAAAATTAGATTTAATCGAAAACCTGGTTCACTGGGATCGTCTCGCCATCGCCACCAGCGACGACCAAATAATTCAACGGGGCAAACAAACTTTAAACGCCATTAACAATGATTTGATGAAAAAAATCATTTCATGGCGATTGGAAAAACGTTCAATGGTCGCCGCCTTAAGACGTAAACAGCTAGATTTAAGCGCGCCTGAACCCGGTCAAAAATGGGGCTTTGGCGAGCGTTGCGAAACATTAGTTCAACACTGGGAAGAACCCGCTTTCGGCCTACAGCGTCAATTTCCCTGGCTGGAAGAAGCGGAGCGTTTAATGAATACAGGCAAACATCTGGATTTGGAGCGCATGCTGTTACATCAGGTTTGGGTATTTTATGACCGCCTCTCAAGTCATCATTTTTTTGATTTTGAAGCAGTGATTATCTATGTATTGCGTTGGGATGTAATCGACCGCTGGTCGCGTTATGATGACGAGAAGGCGGCGGCTCGTTTGCAAAGTATGAGCGATAGTGGTTTAGGCGAATTCAAAACACTGTTTCCGGAAACATTAGGCGAGGAGCAAACAGCATATGGATAATGCAAAAATCAGCGCCCATGTGATTATGGTTCAGGATGATCTGGTGACCATTAAAGCCGTTAATGATCCTGACCGCAGTATGCCGTTAAAAAAAAATGCGGTCATTTATATTTTACCCAGCCGCACCGATAAGCGGCGACAAGAAAGGTTGAAAGCGGAAATTTTGCGGATACACGGCAATACCGCCGACGCTCAGGTCTTCGAAAGCACGTTAGGAGTCGCGGTCGGCGACCCGGTTGAACAAACCGAAGAAATGTTATCGGTGAGTTTAGGGCCCGGATTGCTAGGTCAGGTTTATGATGGCTTGCAAAACCCCTTGGAAAATATGGCGGCCGAGTTCGGCTATTTCCTACCTCGCGGCATCGACGCCGACGCCTTGGATCGTTATCAAAAATGGTCTTTTATTTCCTGCGTGCGCAGCGGCGACAAGCTGGTCGCCGGCGACGTTATCGGCACTGTGCAGGAAGGCCGTTATACGCATAAAATCATGGTTCCGTTTGATGAGCCGGATCAAGTCGCCATCGTCTGGATCATTGAAGATAATGTCACCGTTGATACCCCCATCGCCCGCATACGCAATCTGATTACCGGCCATGAAAAAAACCTCTCGCTGATGCAGAAATGGCCGGTTAGACAATCCATCCCCGAACATTTACTGAGAAAACGCAGCTCCCATCGGCTCTATCCTGATCAGCCGTTAATGACCACCATGCGCATTATCGATACCTTTTTTCCCATTGCGCTGGGCGGCACAGCCTGTATCCCCGGCCCGTTCGGCGCTGGTAAAACGGTATTACAAAGTTTGATTTCGCGATTTTCTTCGGTAGACCTTGTTATCGTGGTCGCCTGTGGCGAACGCGCCGGAGAAGTGGTGGAAACCATTTCCGAATTTCCGAAAATGATCGACCCGAAAACCGGCAGCGCCTTGATGGATAGAACCATTATTATCTGCAATACTTCATCAATGCCGGTGGCCGCCCGCGAGGCTTCTATATACACCGGCATAACCCTGGGCGAATATTACCGACAAATGGGGTTTAACGTCTTGCTATTAGCTGACTCCACTTCGCGTTGGGCGCAGGCAATGCGGGAAACTTCCGGACGCATGGAGGAAATCCCCGGCGAAGAGGCCTTTCCGGCCTATTTGGACTCTTCCATCCGCTCTATTTATGAACGCGCCGGAGTCATCCGCAATAATCACGACGAAACCGGCAGCCTGACCATGATCGGCACGGTCTCCCCGGCCGGCGGCAATTTTGAGGAACCGGTGACCCAGTCTACTCTCAATACCGTCAAAACCTTTATCGGACTCAGCGCTGATCGCGCTTATAAACGCTTTTATCCCGCCGTCGACCCGTTGATTTCCTGGTCACGCTATTTAAAACAATTACAACCCTGGTTTGAAAAACACATTGAAGACGGCTGGACGCGAAAAGTTCAGGAAATGATTGAATTGTTGCATCAAGGCGATGCCGTCTTGCAGATGATGCAGGTAACCGGCGAAGAAGGCGTGACATTGAAAGATTATATTATTTATCAAAAAGCGCTGTTCCTGGATATGGTTTATCTGCAACAAGACGCCTTTGATAAAGTAGACGCCACATCGCCGATGAAAAGACAACAACAAACTTTCAGCGCGCTTTATCGACTTATTAATTTGAATTATGCCTTTAATGATAAAGCTCAGGCTTTGGACTATTTCACCCGCCTGACCGGCTTATGCAAAAACTTCAATTACGCCCCGGAGAATTCGCCGGAATATCAAAACCTGTTGCAGCAGATTGAAGAATTGGCAGAGGATATGGGGGTTGTTAAACGATAATTCCCATGCTCTGAGCCACTGCTTATGCCGTCATACCGGCATACTCTCTAGGGCGCAAAGGGATTGCCGGTATCCAGTGTACATAGATGTACTGATGGCCCACCATCCCTGACTTCTGGATTTCGGCAATCCCTGCCAAAATGACACTTTATGGTTTAATGAACGCCATTGGCATAACAGGAGCATGACGATGTTTAGATCAAGCCAATATCTTTTAGTATTGTTTTCAATTTACTGTCAGTGGACTTTTGCCGATCGCCCCGTACCCGATAATCAATCACGCACCCTTTCCAATTACACCCTCAGCTATGATGAGCGACGTTTTCCTGTAGAAATCGTAGGACAATGGATTAAAGATAAGTCCATTGTACTTCTGGGCGACGGCACCCATGGCACTCGGGAGTTTTATCAATATCGCCGAGAATTAACTCAATATCTTATCTCCGAACAGGGTTTCTCAGCTGTTATCGTTGAAGGCAACTGGCCCGGCGGTCAATCCGTGAATGCATATATTCATGGGCAAACTCAAGACTCGGTCATAGATTCTATGGAAGGCTTTAAAGCTTATTTTCCCTGGGTCTGGCGAAATCAAACCATACTGGATTTAATACCATGGTTACGCGATTACAATCTAAAGCATCCGACTCGACCGCTTGGTTTTTATGGAATGGACATATTCAGTCTATATCCTTCCATTAACCGGGTTTTAGCCAAGCAGTCGCTTATTTCAGCAAATGATGCAAACATCATATCCGGCTTACTGCAATGTTTTTCCCCCTATCAGGAAATAGCGAACGCCTATGGAGAGCAGGTCGCCGAGAACCCTTCCCTCTCTTGTCAAAAACAGGCTGAATCCCAGTTTATCATTCTTGAGAAACTGTATAGACAACATCCCTACAACACACAGTATTTTGATTTGTTTATCAATAGTCGCGTTATTGTCGCTGCGGAACAGTATTTTAGGCTATTGCACCAAGCGGAACGGGCGCATCTGGTTTGGAATAATCGTGAACAAACCATGAAGTCTATCGTCGATGAAATTATTCAATTCGGTCATCGCAAGGTCATTATCTGGGCGCATAATTCCCATGTCGGCGATGCTCGCGCCACCAGCGCCACGGAAATCGGCGACATCAGCATCGGTCAATTATTGCGCCAAGCCTATGGGGAGGCGTCGGTATTTTTAATGGGAGCCATCAGTCATCAAGGCGAAGTTTTCGCCGCCGGTGAATGGGGAGAACCGGGTTCGATTAAAACAATGCCGCCCGCCATAAAGGGAAGTTATTCCGCATTGTTTCATCAACTTGGACTGCCCCGTTTTATCCTCAATTTGCGAAGACTTTCTGAACATATCCTGTTTGATCGCTTTTATGAGCGCTTTATCGGCGTGGTCTATCATAACGATGAGGAAGAACGATACCATTATCAAAACGCTGTCATTCATCAGCAATTTGACGCCTTACTGTATATCGATAAATCTCGGCCGGTAGAACCTTTGGATTAAATATTTCGGTCATCGTCAGCCATACCTGTTTTTCACGCTGGAATTTCTGTGAAAATTAAACCGGCTGTGCTATTTTAAAGAAAAAATTCGGACTAAATTCATGAGCCAACCGGAAATCAACGCCAGATTATTTCACTCATTTTTGTGGCTTGTTATTATTTTCTTGATGCTGGCTGTGCTTGCAATCGGCAAGGAATTCCTAATCCCCTTCGTCATCGCCATTTTTTTCTGGTATCTCATCAACGTGTTGGCGCAAACTTACGGCAAGCTCTCAATTGCAGGTAAAAAACTGCCTAACTGGCTATGTTTCACCTTATCCGGCGCAACTTTTTTAGTTCTGGTTCGGGCGCTCATTTTTCTGATTTCCAACAATATTCATCAACTGATTGAAGAAGCGCCGGAATATCAAAAAAACCTGACATTGCTGTTCAAAAACATGTTGAATAACCTGGGCATTGATGATAAACAACTGGTTCCGCAGTTGCTTTCAGAACTTAATTTAGGCGAAATGATGGCATTGCTGGCCACCAATATGGCAAGCCTGTTCAGCAATATGATTCTGATTACTATCTACATGATTTTCATATTTCTGGAACAACGCTATTTTTTAAAGAAAATCGCCCGCGCTATAGAGGAAGGACCCAAGCATGATAATCTACTAAAGGTTTTTCGTTCAATCGATGCCGATATTCGCACTTATATCGGTGTTAAAACCTTAATCAGCTTATTAACGGCTGTCATTTCATACTTCATTATGAGTTTGGTGGATCTGGACTTTGCCGACTTTTGGGCGTTAATGGTGTTCATTCTGAATTTTATCCCCAGCATCGGCTCTATCGTTGCAACCATCCTGCCATCCATGCTGGCGCTGGTTCAGTTCGATACGCTTACGCCGTTTTTTATCATTTTATTCACCATAGGGACCACGCAAATATTAATCGGTAATATCTTAGACCCTAACCTGATGGGGCACAGACTTAACATCAGCCCCTTGGTCATTGTTCTCTCCTTATTGCTTTGGGGTTTCCTGTGGGGCGTACCGGGTATGTTTCTGGGCGTACCGCTGATGGTGATGCTGATGATTGTCCTTTACAACTTTGAAGAAACCCGTTGGCTTGCACTGATGCTCTCTAAAGACGGCAGTATGCGGATGTAAGCTGGTTAGACTTAAAATAAACCGTTTTCAATATTCGCCAACTCGGATTTCAGTTTGGCTAACATCATATCCATATCATCAAGCTCAGTTTGTAAGGTTTGTAAATTCCTCATCACATTTCCACTCAACTTTTCTGATACATCAAAAGGATCACCGCTATCAAGCGCTTGACCATTCTCTGAAACAGTGGTTTCGAAAAAATGCGAATTATATTCAAAATCCGGGGAAATCATGATGCTAACCTGGTTCTTAGCCCAGCCTTGCCTTTGACGCGCCATTTGGCTGCTACATATAGAAATTTGGGGCGCAGGCTTTAGCCTGCATTATCGGCTACTTATGCAGGCTAAAGCCTGCGCCCCAATTTACCCGTTATTTAATGAGCAAGGTAAAAGTAATCTTTGACTACTATTCAATCGTAATCGAACCGCTTGAAGCCGTATTTTTGAATCCATCCGCGATAGTCACATTGCCTTTGTTAACGGATTGGTTCACAATCACCGACTTCGTCACATTCGAATCGCGCACCGCCACCGATCCGGTCGTAGCAATATTATGCTTACCTAAAGCGATTGTGGTATTGCCTTTATTGACGGATTGGTTAACGATGACAGACTTGTTCACTTTGGCGTCTTTTAAATTAATCGAACCAGTGCTGGCTAAATTATGTTTACCTGTCGCGATTGTCGCATTGCCTTTGTTCAAGGCTTGATTGATCAATACTGATTTTTTTACCGTCGATTGCGCAAAAGCAGATGAAGCAAAAGTAGTCGCCAATACCAAAGTTACTGTTGTTAAAGTTTTCATAATCGTTTTCCTGTGTTTGTAAAAGAAGTTGTTTTTAAAGCTTGGATATAGAATACAAACACTGGAAAAATAAGAATGTAAACGACTCACTGCCGGATTGTGAGTTATTCACTATCAGGATTGACTGAATGGTCAGACTGAAGTCTGACCTACAACGCAACCTACCACCGATCAAGCAAAAGACAGGCAAAGAATGGATTGTTATTTATAAGCAAACCGCTGTTCCCTTTTCCGTCTACGATCATAATTATAGGTATTGTTACGATTTTCACGATGCTGTCTTTGGTTTCGATGCCCCCGGTTATCACTCTCAGCATTATCACGTCTTTGATTTCGATGCCCTCGGTTATCACTCTCAGCATTATCACGTCTTTGATTTCTCAAATCATAATTTTTGAAATATTTACTGTTTCTATCCGCATTGGATAAACGTCTATGTTCATCACGCGGTTTATGATCCCGGTTATTTTCAAACCGCCTGTAAGTATCGCGATTCCCATGACTTCCATGATTCCCTCGATTCCCTCGATTCCCTCGATTCCGATAAATTTTATCATCACGGTAACGATGCGGTTTATACGGCTTTAGATCATATTGTTTATAAATAAAAGTCGTATGATCATGTCGTGAAGGATAATAACTGCGCGAATAAGGCTTATACGCGCCTGCGCTATAAGCTCCGGAAATCGCATAACTCGCCGAATGGCCTCGGCGGTAATGATGACATCCGCTCAACACCAATAACGAAAGCACAACCATTAATAATTTAAACTTGTTCATAGGACACCTCCCAATTTGTTATCAGGATATCCTAATGTCACTGAACCGGATGTGAATTCAAGCAAAATTATCACGAGCATTAAAAATACTCAAAAACGCACAAAACTCACAATCGCCCGCCTATTCTGCGCCCGCCCCGGCGGAAAACGATTGCTTTTAACAGGTCGGCTCTCGCCGTAAGCTTTCACGCTAATCAGATCGGCGTTCACTCCTTTATCAAGCAAATATTGCTTAATCGCCTCGCCACGCTTGCGGGAAACTTCCAGGTTAGCGGCGCGGCGTCCTTTGCTGTCGGTATGACTGGCAATCACAATTTTTCCGGCCTTGGAAAATTCTTTAGCATATTGAGCAATCAAATCCAGGCGCTGCTTTTCTTTGCTGTTAAGCCGAATACTGCCCTTGCGGTAATAGAAATAACGCAACACATCCGGGCCGAATAAATCAATCCGCAGATACCCCTCCGACTCCGCATTGCCCGGCGAGACAATGCGTTGGGCGTCAACCCCTTTGTTAACAAAAAACTGCCGCACCTGCGCCGCCCGCTTATCGAACCACTTCTTATCCGCCTTGCCGACTAAATCGGTATTGCTGAACAAAGCCACTTTCGTCTGTTTAAATTCATTTAAATATAAAGCGATTTGATCCAGACGCTTGCCATAATCAGGCAAAACCGCCGTGCTTTTTTGATGAAAAAACAAACGGGTAAAACTCACCTGCTGACGACTATAAGGAAATAACTGACTGCGGCAAGCAATAAACTTTTCATAAGCCGGGGCGAAATTCACCGATGACGCCGCCACCCGCATTTCCCGCCCTTGCCGCACATAGCTGAAAACCGGATAACGCCAGTTAAACAACTCAGTCAGCATTTTCTCAGCCACATCATCATAAACGCTTAAGCGACCGCGCACATCAACATCGCCCACCTCTTCCAGAAAAACCGTATATTCAGCCGATTGCAGACGATCTTCCCGCCAGGGCGGAGGCTCCACCAACAAACTGGCGCGGGTAATCGGCATGCGATATTGGCGTTCCTGCAAGGAAAAGCGAAAGCGCTCTCCTCCGGATTGATAAAAACCTATCACACCGATTTGCGGAATAGTTTGCGTTAATTGACAAGCAGTTCGGCTTTGTTTGGTTTGCCACTCGGCGGACATCACCGGTACGCTGATGGTCTTGGCCGCAACCGGCAACGCCGATAAAGCCCACAGCAGCCACAAAGCCAAACATCTGTATTTTTTATTCATAAACAAATTATCGGCCGAAACCCATAATTTTTAAACCCAAATTATGATACGATAAATCCATGAATGCCTCCCATGATCAAGCCTACAAACTTTTGTTTTCAGAGCCTGAATTGATAATTGATTTGTTGCGGGGGTTTGTCGATCAGGAATGGGTTAAAGAACTGGATTTTCAAACCCTGGAAAAGGTTTCCGGCAGTTTTATTAGTGATGACCTCCGCAGCCGAGAAGATGATGTTATATGGCGGGTGCGCTATCGACGCAATTGGGTTTATATTTATGTATTGATAGAGTTTCAATCCACAATTGATCCCTTTATGGCGGTCAGATTAATGACCTATATGGGGTTGCTGTTTCAAGATTTGATCAAAACCAAGCAATTAACAGCCGATAAAAAATTACCGCCGATTTTTCCTGTCGTATTGTATAACGGAGAAAAGCGCTGGCATGCGGCAACGGAACTTAAAGACTTAATCTCACCTATTCCCGGTGGTCTTGAAGAATATTTACCCTCGCTTAAATATCTGATTTTGGATGAAGGCGCTTATGATGTAGACCAGTTAATGCCTTTAAACAATCTTGTTGCAGCAATTTTTCGATTGGAAAATGCCAAAACTACAGAGGATATTTTAGCCGTTGTGACTAATTTGATAGAATGGCTGCAAGCGCCGGAACAAGATAGAGTTCGCCGGTATTTTAATTTATGGATTAAACGAGTCTTGTTAAACTCATTCCAAGATAAATCCCAGTTATCCGAAATCAACAATTTGATGGAGATGAAAACCATGCTGGCAAAACGATTTCCACAATTGATTAAAGACAGTTTGGCGGAAAGTGAGGCGAAAGGCCTCATTAAAGGTGAAGCTAAAATATTAAAAAAACAGCTCACCTTAAAATTTGGTACATTGTCCGGCAGTATTGTTGAAAAAATTGATGCCGCCAATATTCAGCAATTAGATATTTGGCTGGAACGCGTTTTGACGGCAACAAAGCTGGATGAGATTTTTTTATAAAAACAATCAATCACACATTTCCTACAAAAATTCCACCACCGCCTGATAAAATGCCTCCGGCTGTTGCACATGCAGCCAATGGGCGGCGTTGGGAATATGTTTAATCAGCGCATTGGGAAATAAACGGTAGACATCTTGGTCGCGAATATAGTCCGAGTCTTCTCCGCCCAAAAATAAAGCCTGCTTCGGATAGTTCAGCGCAGGCAGAGTTTCAGGAAAACCGACAATATTCGGCGCTTCAGCCAGGAATATTTCCAGATCCACCCGCCATTGATATTCGCCTTCAATGAGTTGTAGATTTTGCAGTAAAAATTGCCGGTAGTCGCTTTCGGCGATCATTGCTTGTAGATATTCCTCCGCTTGTTTGCGGTTGTTAAGGGTTTTTAAAGGGATGCTTTTCAACGCTTGCACGGTTTGATCAAAGCTGTGTTGGTAAACCGTCGGCGAAATATCCGCGACAATCAGCTTGGCGACATGATCGGGATGCTGCAAGGCAAACCACATCGCCGCTTTGCCGCCCATGCTGTGGCCAAGTAAATGTGCTTGTTCTATATGGTGTTGATGCATGAACACGGCGAGGTCATCAGCCATTGCCGGGTAGTCCATTTCCGCCACATGCGGCGACAGGCCGTGATTGCGCATATCCAGCAAATAGATATGATTATGCTCCGCCAAGCGCCGGGCGATGGAGCGCCAATTACGCCCTGAGGCGAAAAAGCCGTGCATGATAATCAGCGGAATGCCGTCGGCTTCCCCCATTTCTTCATAAGCCAGGGTTACGGTTTTAGACATTAACAAACTCCGTTAAGCGAAACTGAAAGCCGCGCCCAACAAGCCGCCGAAGATGCCGCCCCAAACTACCAGCCAGCCCAAGTGCTGTTTAATAATTTCCTGTACCATTTCTTTGACCATTTGCGGCGTTAATTCTTCTAATCGTTTGTCTATCACCGTTTCAATTTTGCCGATGATGTCTTCACCGATTTTATGGGCGTCCAGGCCGTGTTGCAAAGCTTCTGTAAAACGCGGCGATTCTACGGTGTTTTGCAGAGTGATTTTCATTTTTTCAATAAACGGTTCGCGCAATGGAACCAAGGCCTCTTCGCCGCCCATCATTTGCAGCATGGCGCCGAATGAGGATTCCATAATTGAGCTGACCAAGCCTTCATAGATTTTATCGTAATCAACGGCATTTAATATCGGTTCCAGATTCAGGATTTGCGCGCCCTGCTGTTCTTCTTTTTGGATAAATTGTTCAATATTTTCCAGTTTGAAAAACTGTTCCATCATCAAGTTTTTAATCGATGATTTGAATTCGACAAAGCGGTTGGGGATAACGCCGGAGCCGTATATGCCGGGAATTTTTTCAAACAGCATATGCACCGCCAGCCAGTTGGTGAATGCGCCGGATAAGGCGAAAAAGCCGATTGATTTCAACACCTCCGGATAAACCGGCGAACAATAACCGGCGGCGATGACGATGACAGCGAGTAAATTAGTGACAAAACTTTTATTGAAAATTCTTTTCATTGTTTAATTATAAAGACAAAAAAGCCGCTTATTATAAAAAATCTATCTTATTTTGATAGAAAAACATGACTATAATTATTGAAATACCCGTTTTTTTGAGGTGAGGTACTACTGATTTCTAACGCGTAAATCGGGTATACTCAAACAAAATAAAAAGACAATAATCTCATCTATTCCAGCAGAGGGAAACTCATGCCGACCCGAATTTTTAAAAAAAGCAAACCCGCGCCCGACATTACCACATTGCCCAGCTTGGGCATGGATAAACAAAGCTTCGTCAAAGATTTTAAGCATTATTACAGCAATCGGCTGGGACGCGATGCTAATTGCCGTTCGCCGCATTACGCTTATGAAGCTTTATCGCTGGCCATTAGCGACCGTTTAGTCGAACGTTGGAAAAACACTTATAACACTTATCGTGAAGAAGATTGCAAAACCGCCTTTTATCTTTCTATGGAATTTTTAATGGGCCGCTCACTCAGCAACGCCATGTTGAATTTAGGCGTGGATGATGTGGTGACCCGGGCGCTTTATGATGTGGGTCTGGAAATTGAGGAATTGATTGATTCGGAGCCGGACGCCGGTTTGGGCAACGGCGGTCTGGGGCGCTTGGCGGCGTGCTTCATTGATAGTTGCGCCACCCTGCAATTGCCGGTAATCGGCTACGGCTTGCGTTATGAATACGGCATGTTTTGCCAAAGCATCGAGCATGGCGAACAAATCGAAAAACCGGATCACTGGCTGCGCAACGGTAATATTTGGGAAATTGAGCGGCCTGAATATACCCAACGCATAAAATTCGGCGGTCATACCGAAATTTATCAGGATGAAAGCGGACGTCGCAATGTATGTTGGGTGAATACCCATGATGTATTGGCGGTGCCTTATGATTCCCCGGTGCCCGGTTATAAAAACGGCACGGTGAATACCTTACGCTTATGGAAAGCAACCGCTACTGAAGAATTTGATTTACAGGAATTTAATGCCGGTGATTATGCCGATTCCGTGGCGGAAAAAAATACCGCAGAGAATATTACCATGGTGTTATATCCCAATGACGCCAACGAAAACGGCAAGGCCTTGAGATTGAAACAACAATACTTATTGGCTTCCGCCAGTTTACAGGATGTAATCGGCCATTGGGTGGGTCGTCATGGCAGCGATTTCAGCCAGTTCGCCGATAAAAATTGTTTTCAACTGAACGATACCCACCCCAGTATTGCGGTCGCCGAATTAATGCGCTTATTGGTGGATGTGCACGGCTTAGAGTGGGATGAATCCTGGGCTATTTGTCGGCGCACTATGGCTTACACCAACCATACCTTATTGCCGGAAGCGCTGGAAAGATGGTCAGTGGATTTGATGCAGACTTTGTTACCGCGCTTAATGGAAATCATTTTTGAAATCAATGTCCGCTTTTTAGCGGAAGTCTCCGCGCACTGGCCGGGCGACGGCAACCGCCTGGCCGCCATGTCGATCATTGAAGAAGGCGCTCATAAGCAAGTCCGCATGGCTTATTTAGCGATAGTCGGCAGCTTTTCCGTCAATGGCGTGGCCGAATTGCATTCCAAATTATTGCAACAAGGTTTGTTCAAGGATTTTTATCAATTGTGGCCGGAAAAATTCAATAATAAAACCAATGGAGTCACCCCCAGACGTTGGGTGGCGGCTTGCAATCCGGAATTAGCGGACTTTATTACCGAAACCATCGGCGACGCCTGGATTACCGATTTATCGCAATTGGAAAAATTAAAACCTTATGCGGAAGATCCCGTTTTTAGAAAAAAATGGTTTGCCTTACAGCAAAACGCCAAACAACGATTAGTGGATTACAAACGTGATGAGCATGACATCGAAGTCAATGTCGATGCCTTATTCGATGTACAGGTCAAACGTATTCATGAATATAAACGGCAGATTTTAAACGTATTACATGTCATTCATTTATATGACCGGATTAAACGCGGCGATACCGAAAACTGGACCAAACGCTGTGTTTTAATCGGCGGCAAGGCTGCGCCCGGCTATACGATGGCGAAAAAAACCATTAAGTTTATTAATAATGTGGGGGATGTGATTAATAACGACCCTGAGGTCGGTGATAAATTAAGGCTTATTTTCCTGCCTAATTATCGGGTTTCAGCGATGGAAAAAATCTGCCCGGGCGCTGATTTATCCGAACAAATTTCTACTGCAGGAAAAGAAGCCTCCGGCACCGGCAATATGAAGTTCATGATGAACGGCGCATTGACCATCGGCACTTTGGACGGCGCTAATATCGAAATCAGGGAGGAAGTCGGCGCAGAAAATTTCTTTTTATTCGGTCTGACTGAAAACGAAGTGGTGGAAATGCGCAAACATTATGATCCGCAGAGTTTCATAAACGACGACCCGGATTTACAAGGGGTGATGAAACTATTGGAATGCGGCCATTTTAACCAATTCGAACCCGGCATTTTTGATGACATTATCAATACCATCAAAAGCCCAAATGATCCTTGGATGACAATCGCCGATTTCCGTGGCTTTATTGATGCCCAGCGGCGAGTAGAAGCGGCTTATCAAGATAAGGAAAAATGGACGCGGATGAGTATTTTAAATACCGCCGCCAGCGGTAAGTTCTCTACCGACCGCACCATCAGCGATTACAATGACGAGATCTGGCAATTAGACCCGGTTGAAGTCAAGTAGGGTACGCCCCGCGCACCCTACATTCTTACTCCTAAACGTTTTGCGCCCCAATCGCCCGGCTTGGGGTTGAATTGACCGGCGCAAGGCGTTCCGCAATGCAGACAACAACCTTTTTCGTCCAATCGCCATTCCGATAATTGATACCAATCCCGGCCGATTAATAATTCGCCGCATTGATGGCAGAAAGTGCTGTCTGCGGATTTATAATGAACATTGCCTACATAGGCATATTGCACGCCGTTTTTGATCGCTATTTCTCTGGCTTTTAGCAAAGATTCCAATGTTGTGCGTGGTTTATCGCGCATTTTCCAATCCGGATGAAAGGCGCTGAAATGCATGGGCGCATCACGCCCTAAATTGCTGACCACCCATTGCGTCATTGCTTCCAATTCTTCTACGGAATCATTTTCGCCCGGAATTATTAATGTAGTCAGCTCCAGCCACACGGAAGTCTGGTGATAAATATATTCCAAGGTTTCCAAAACCGGCGTTAAATGCGCGCCGGTAATTTTGTGATAAAACCGTTCCGAAAAGGATTTTAAATCGATATTGGCCGCATCCATGTGCCGGTAAAATTCGATGCGCGGTTCCGGGCAGACATAGCCCGCCGACACTGCTACCGATTTCAGGCCCAGTTCGCGACAGGCTTGTGCGGTATCAATGGCGTATTCATGAAAAATCACCGGATCATTGTAGGTATAAGCCACGCTTAAACAGCCTAATTCCCGGGCTTTTTCAGCGATTGCTTCCGGCCCGGCTCTGCTCATCAAAGTATCCATTTCCCGAGATTTACTAATATCCCAGTTTTGACAAAACTTACAAGCCAAATTACAACCCGCCGTACCGAACGAGAAAACCGGGGTACCCGGATAAAAATGATTCAGCGGCTTTTTTTCTATCGGATCAACAGCAAAACCGCTGGAGCGTCCATAACTGGTCAAAACAATACCATCGCCTTGGTTTTGCCTGACGAAACACAAGCCGCGCTGGTCTTTATGCAATTTGCAATAACGCGGGCACAAATCGCATTGAATGCGTTCATCATCCAATTCATGCCAATATTTTGTTTGTACATAGCCTTCTGCATCGGGCGTTTGCATAAAAATCACCTTTTAGTAAACCTGAGCAAATACTTGTAATTTAGCACTATATAACTTATTTTATGGATCAGTCGTTAATGCTTTTGAATGTTGACCGTTTTAAACGCTCAATATTCCATATTCCTTACCAAGACATCTCATCCGAAAACAGGCAAATAAGGAAACTAATCTGATAGATTCACCGACAAAGTTATACTTGTCGAATAACGACATTCCTTTTCAGGAGGAAACTATGAGTTCAATACGACCCGCTGCTGTCGCCGGCGCTTTTTATCCCGACCAGCCAGAGATTTTAAGCGCCATGCTCAATGATTATCTGGCGCAAGCCAAACCAGCGCCTGCAAGCCCGTTAAAAGCGATCATCGTTCCTCATGCCGGTTATATCTATTCAGGACCCATCGCAGCATCCGCTTATGCACTCATTAAAGCACATAGCAAACAAATTAAACGGGTGGCGCTATTAGGCCCGTCACATCGTGTTCCATTGAATGGCGTTGCGCTTTCCGAAGCTGAATATTTTCAAACCCCCTTAGGTGATATTCCGCTGGATGTCGGAACCATTTCTGCCTTATCGAAACTCCCTTTCGCCAATTTTTTAGAGCAGGCTCACGCCCATGAACACAGCCTGGAAGTACAACTGCCTTTTTTACAAGTCTTACTGCCTGAGTTTAGTTTAACGCCAATCGTTGTCGGTAACTGCCCCGCTAATCAAATCGCCCAATTATTGGAGCCTTTCTATAACCGAGACGACACTTTGATGGTCATCAGTTCTGATTTAAGTCATTATCATGACTATTTAACCGCGCAAAAAATGGATAAGGAAACCAGCCGAAAAATCGAAAACTTGGACTATCAACATCTTGATTATGACAGCGCCTGCGGACGCGGGCCGATCAGCGGACTATTGGCGCTGGCTCAAAAACATGGTCTCAAAGTGAGAACCATCGATTTAAGAAACTCCGGCGATACCGCCGGCAACAAATTACAAGTAGTCGGGTATGGCGCTTATGTCATTGAATAAAGCATTGCAACAACAATTATTGGAATTGGCGAGAAACGCCATCGGCTATGGTTTGCAGCATGGTAAATCGATGCCTATAGAAAGTTCCGATTATTCGGAGGATCTGCAGGAACTTCGCGCCAGCTTCGTCACCCTGGAAATCAAACATCAATTACGCGGCTGCATCGGCATGTTGGAAGCAGTTCGGCCTTTAGCGATCGATATAGTTGAAAACGCCTATTCAGCCGCGTTTAAAGATCCCCGCTTCCCGCCTTTGAAGCAATCCGAATTTCCTGAATTAGACATACATCTGTCTATCCTGGAACCCAGCGTTCCGATGAATTTTGACTCAGAAACGGATTTGATCAGCCAACTACGCCCCGGCATCGATGGTTTGATTCTTCAAGAAGGCGGAAGACGCGGTACTTTCCTGCCTTCGGTTTGGGAATCCTTGCCTGATCCTAACGATTTTTTACGGCATTTGAAATTGAAAGCAGGATTGCCGGTCGATTATTGGTCAGATAACGTGAAAGTCTCGCGCTATCAATGTCAAATTATTTCCTGATAACGCTGAAATTAGCGGTTTGAATATAGACGATGTCCGCAGCCTTTTGTCGGACTGAAGTCCGACCTACCGTCAATAGGCAAATGGGTAGGCAGGACTTAGGAACGGGAATGAAATAAATTGGACATTTGGCGTAGGATTTTTTTTCGTATTCAACGACTGCAAGGAAGCAGGAGGTAGAGCAACGCATGGAGCAGTTGCCGAGGCGCACAAACAGGCGCATAGCCAGCTATGTAACTGTTTGTGCAACGCTGAAGACGAGAAAAAAGACAAGTCAAATGTTCAAGTAATTTCATGTACGTTCCTTAATATCAGTTCACCAATTTCAAACCCGGCGGCAAGGCCTCGCCGAAGATTTGCTTTTCTTCCTTCTCGTCCAGTTCTTGAAAGGTTTCGACCATTTTGATCCAGGCATTAGGCGCTTTACTTAATCTTAACTTGTCGACAATTTGCGCGCGCAATTTATCATCTATTTCTCTGGCGCGGTCGCCGCTCATCCGCGCTATCATTGTTGCGGCAAACCCGGCTTGGGGAATTTTCTTCCAATCCACTTTCAGTAACTGCTGCAACCACGGCGCCGCCACTTCCGGGGCGATCACATTATGACTGCCGCCGTGGAAGGGAACTCTGGCCGCGATTCTGCCGACCGCCCACCAGGTTTGATGAGACTCTCCGGCTTTTTGCAACCGTTTCAACAGCCACTGCGCTAATTGAATTTTCTTCTCCACCGGCAAACGCTCCAACACCCCGGCCAAACGCACCATATCATCATAGCCGCGCGTCTTGATTTGTTTGGATACCCCGGCTTGCCTTGCCGCCGCCGGATTGAGGTATTTACTGATGTCGCTGAATATTTTTTCTTGCGCCTCGACAGGTAAACCACCGGCAATCCTGCGCCATAAGGTCCACCATTCCGACCAATTTTGCCGTTCATTGACAAATTGCAGGCCTTGCGGATAGCTCTTCCACAATTGCGCTACCCGCCAGTCATCTAATTCATCGCCAAAACCGGGGCGCAGACAGAAACCGGCCAGACTTAACCAGACCCGCTCATGTTGCAAACTTCTGCGACGATTTTTCATTAGCTCCAATAACACGCCAAAGAATGCTCTTAACAAAGGCGTTTCCCATTCCAGTCGGCTTATCCCCATTTGTTTTTCTATGTCCTGACGCAGACTCTTCACCGCATTAGGATTCACTTGTTTGGATTTTGAGCCGAATACCGATTTAACTAAATCAGCAGCAGGAATAAATTGGGCGGGCAGTTGCGCGGACTCTCCGACGCTTTGTTTTTTACGGATTTGAAATTCAACATCCCAGCGCTGGCCATCTGCCTCCACCGATACGCATTGAATTTTCAAGGTGCCGACTTCGGTGTAGGTCACCGCCAATTGCACAATCACATCACTCTGATCGCTGCCTTGCAAAGCCACGGCCAACGGCGGTAAGGAGTGGAATTGATCGGAAATCGTCGCCAATTCGCCCAATGCAAATTGACCGTCGCCGCTGATCGAATAGAGATGAAAACGCACCGGTTGGCCGACCCGCAAGGCGAATTGCTGTTGGGTTAAGGTAAATTCATGACCTTCCTGACTGCCTTTCGGCAAAATACAAACGCCTTGAGTTTGTTGCTCAGCGGTTTCCACTTGAAGGAAATAACTACGCGCCGCGCCGCCGCCAATACGCAGTTTTTTATCATGTCGGGCCATCGCATAGCTGACCGCGCCATAGGCTACCGCTAATTCCGGATATTCATTATCCAGCAACACCGGTTTCTGATCACTCCAATGCGTCAATAAGGCTATGGCTCTTTCGGTAATGGTTTTACTGCGAAAAACGCCGCCGTTCAATAACAAGGCGTCCGGCACAATGGAATCATCGCCCCGCGCTTGCTTAGCAGTTTCGCCGTGCATTTTTAAAAAGGCGGCGATATGCTTGCTGACCGCCGGTTCAGCCGCATACGGCAAGCCGAACTCGACCACCCCGCTACGCTTTTTATCCGGCAATTCATCGAGCTTAGATAAAGGAAAAAAACCATCCAAAGCCACTTCTCGCACTTCTTCACGGCTCAATACAGTGGTTCGGGAGCCGCCGATTAATTTAGAACCGCCGCCCAATAAGGTTACATTCATTTGTTCGGGCGCATCGTCCGCCAACAAGCGTTCTTTGGCGCTACGGCATTGTTCAATTAATTGGGTAAATTCAGCGACTGAAAGTTTATTGCCGCCGGGATTAATCCGGCTTTCCGCCATCCGCGCCAAGGTCAAGTCGATGTTGTCGCCGCCTAACATTAAATGATCGCCCACCCCGATCCGGTTGAGTTCCGGTTCGGCTTTAGAGGCGTCAATCTTAATCAAGGTCAAATCGGTGGTGCCGCCGCCGACATCGCAAATCAATAATAAGCGAATTTTTTGCAAGGCTTGTTTTAAATGATCGGCATGGCGTCTGAGCCAGTCGTAACAAACCGCTTGTGGTTCTTCCAGCAATCTCACATGATGTAAACCCGCTTGACTAGCCGCTTCCAGCGTTAAGGAGCGAGCTTCCTGATCAAACGAAGCCGGCACAGTGATAACGATTTCCTGCTCTTCCAGCGGCGCATCATTGAATTGATGCCCCCAAACTGTTCGCACATGGGCTAAATAACCGGCGCTGGCATCCAATGGCGAAACCTTGGCGATATCATCGCCACTGCCCCAAGGCAATATATCGGCAGTCGGGTCTACATTGCCGTGCGATAACCAGCTCTTGGCGCTGGTCACTAAACGGCCTAAGGTTTTCGCTCCCAACACTCTGGCCGCCGCGCCGACCACTGCTGAAGACCCCGCTGGCGAAAAACTGACATCTTCCGCCGATAATTCGCCTTCCGCCGGATGATAGCGCACAGACGGCAATAAATTATTTTTAGCCACCTCGCCCAGCGCTACTAATTGGGTGATTTCAAAAATTTTTATCGCCTGGTCGGGTTTGGCAATGGCGCTATAGGCGACTACTGTATGGGTGGTGCCCAAGTCTATACCCACCCAGTATTTTGCTTTTTTTTGTTCCTTCATAATCAAGAGGTTTTAAAAAATTGATAAGCGATTAATCCAATCACTATCAGAATTACCGTCGCCCAGCCGATGCGGTCTATATACATCCGTAACTTGGATTCCAGCTTTTCTCCACCCGCCGCTAACAACAAGGCCACCAAAAAGAATCGCGCCCCTCGGCCTACGGTTGAAGCCAGGACAAAAGGCAAAAACGCCATTTGTAAAGCGCCTGCTGCGATGGTAAATACTTTGTAAGGTATCGGTGAAAAACCGGCGATGAAAACCGCCCAAACGCCCCACTCTTGAAAAAACGCTTCCGCTAATAAGTATTTTTCCCAATAGCGGCTGGTTTGCAGCCAATCGGAAATGCTATCAAACATAAAATAGCCGATGGCATAGCCCAGGATGCCGCCTAAAACCGAGGCGACTGTGGTTAACAAGGCTAATTGCCAGGCTTTTTTGGGTTGCGCCAAAGCCATCGGCGCTAACATCACATCCGGCGGAATCGGAAAAAAAGAAGATTCTGCAAAACTCAACGCAGCCAAATAACGACCGGCGTGACGATGCCGCGACCAATTCAAAACTTTATCGTATAGCGGTTTGAACATTATTGTTTTCCTGATAAAAAAGGAACAAAGCTGACTTTTTCCACAATTTCATCTTCAAAGCCTTGTTCGGTTCTAATAACTCGATGTAATTCTTGAAAGCCCTCGCCGCCCACTGGAATCACCATCACCCCGCCGACCGCGAGTTGTTGCAACAGATTTTCCGGGATTTGCGGCGGCGCGGCGGCCGCCAAAATACCGTCAAAAGGCGCATATTCCGGCCAGCCCCAGCCGCCGTCGCTGTGTTGTAAGCTGATATTGGTCAAACGCATTTCCCATAAATGGGCCTGCGCCTTTTTCAGCAACGGCCTGATCCTTTCAACGGAGAACACTTTATCCACCAATTGCGCCAAAATAGCGGTTTGATAGCCGCAACCCGTGCCGATTTCCAACACCCGGCTCAACGGCTTTTTCTCCAATAACAATTCCGTCATTCGGGCGACGATGTAGGGCTGAGAGATGGTTTGGTTATGCCCTATCGGCAAGGCGGTATCTTCATAAGAGCGACTGGCTAAGGCTTCCTCGACAAAAATATGCCTTGGGGTGTCCGCCATCACCGTTAATACTTGTTGATGGCTAACGCCTTGTTCTTGCACTCTTCTGACCATGCGCTCGCGGGTTCGCCGCGAAGTCATGCCGATGCCTTGCAATCTTGAATTCATCTGCTCACTCCCTCATCAGCCATTGTTCAACAGCTTCTATTCGCTCATAGCGGGTTAAATCCAGTTGTAAAGGGGTGATGGATACAAAACCGTTTTTCACCGCATAAAAATCGGTGCCGACGCCAGCGTCTTGCTCACTGCCCGGCGGCCCGACCCAAAATATTTCATCGCCGCGCGGGTCTTGCGATTTGATCACCGGCTCGGCTTTATGTCTTTGTCCCAGGCGGGTCGCTTGGTAACCTTTTAACATGGCAACCGGCACATCAGGCACATTCACATTCAACAAGGTATCTTCGGGTAAGGGATGAGCAATGACTTTTTGCATCAGTTCTACAGCCACCGTAGCTGCGGTCTCAAAGTGTTGAGGGTCGCTGGAAGCCAATGAGATGGCGACCGCCGGCAAACCCAAAAATCGTCCTTCAGTAGCTGCAGCAACCGTGCCGGAATACAACACATCATCGCCTAAATTTGAACCGTGATTAATGCCGGCAAATACCATATCCGGCTCTGACTGCAATAATCCGGTAATCGCCAAATGCACGCAATCGGTCGGGGTGCCGTCCACCCGGATAAAACCGTTCTCGGATTCCCGCGTCCGCAACGGCATTTCCAAGGTTAATGAGTTACTGGCGGCGCTGCGGTTCTTATCCGGCGCCACCACCGAAATTTCCGCATAGGGAGAGAGGGCTTCCGCCAAGGTCGATAAACCTTGCGCCAAATAACCATCGTCATTACTTAATAGGATGTGCATAGCGATTGAAAAAACTATAAAATCGTCCATATTAGCAAAAAAAACCCATTCAAAGCATCCGGCGTGACAAAAAAAACTTTAAGCGAAGCGGATTCCGAGCTTTTCAGAAAAGCCATCGGTCCGGTCAAAACAATCAAAAAAGATAAGTTGTTATTAAAACCGGATGAGAAGCCTCGCCCTTACCCGAAGCAACAACTTAAAGAAGCGATCAATCCGCTGGAAAACGCTGATGTCAGCGCGGAAACCGTCATGCAAGGCGATAGAATTGATTATTTAGCGCCGGGCCTGCAAAAAAATGTTTTACGCAAATTACGCAAAGGCTATTTTGGGCTGGATGCGCATATTGATCTGCACGGTCTCACCAGTCAAGAGGCTAAAAGACAGTTTATTCGTTTTATTCAGGACTGTCAGGAGAACGGCTGTCGTTGCGTTCATATCATTCACGGCAAAGGTTATCGTTCACCGAATAATCAGCCGGTATTAAAAAATGACTTGAATCTATGGCTGCGGCAGCATAAAGACGTGCTGGCCTTTTGTTCCTCGCCGCCGCGAGCGGGGGGAACAGGCGCGGTATTCGTTTTATTGCGTTTAGCCGAGAAATATAGCGATTTTGAAGATGAGGAATATGAAGAATATTAACCCGGCCTTGTCAGCGATTACGTTAAGAAAGGAATGATTCCTTATCTTTAAAGGCCTCTTACCTTATAGCGATACAATGACATAGCCGGGTTAAAATAAAACCACATCCATTTCGTAACCTTCCTGATCATCCGATTCTTCAGCCGGGTTTTCCACTGTTTGAAACAATTGGTCGTGAACCGTTTGCTGACTTTCCACTAAAGTTTTCAATTGATTGATAATTAGTTGAAAAGATTCTTGGGTTTGCTTTGTGGAAGAAATCGTGTCGTGCGCTTCGGCAATCGCCACATCAACCCTGTCCAGAAGATATTGCTCCTGATCTTCTTCCAGCCCCATATGCGGCAGCCGCTGATCCAGCTCCAACAACATATTGCGCAATAATTGAATGCCTTGGGCGTTTTGGCTTTTTTGGGTTCTAATGATGCCTTCCAGCTCTTGGGTAACCGAAACAAAAAGATTATCCGCCTCTTTGGTTTGTTCAGACAATGCAGATAATGTATTGATTTGGTTTATTTTTATATCCGAAGTACTCAACAGAGCCGGCAGCATATCTTTAATCCGCCCGTAATGTTCCATATTGTCCAGCGGCATATTCTTAACCAATAAAGAAATGTAAGGATAATTAATCTGAGTGCGGCAATCAAAATCAAAAAACCGATTATGACTCACCAGTTTTTCCATTAGCTTGGATTCCAATGGACTGACTTGTCCCGGCGAAGAGGTAAAAAACAAAGGCTCATCATTGGTTTGAATCAGCAAAGAGCATTTCAGTCCCATATTTCGAGTCACCGCGAAAAAATTCTCCACTAATTGCTCAACACTGCTGACATTATGGCTTTTTTCGATAAATTGAATGGATTGCCCCCAATCGCTGGAGCTGGCGATTGCCGACATTGCCGTGGTTTCAGCTTCTGCCGCGCGAGTCGATAATTGTTTGGAGTTTTCCAGATAATTAATGCAAACTCTGATTTTGGCCAACAAGGTTTCGGTTTGAAAGGGTTTAACAATGTAATCATCAGCTCCGGCCTCGAACCCTTGCATTTGAGATTGCAAAGTTTCATTGGCGGACAGAAAAATAATAGGAATCTGCGCAGTTTTCTGATTTGATTTAATCTGCTCGCAAACCTCATAGCCGTTAATACCCGGCATTTCCACATCCAGCAGAATCAAATCCGGCTTTTCTTCATTCAGCAGTTTCAGCGCCTCTTCACCACTATAAGCGTCAACTAGAAAGAAGCTCCCGGATAACGCTTTAGCAATAAAACTATGAGGTACTTTATCATCATCAACTACTAAAATTTTGTACATAACATAGCTCTCAACTCAATCGGTTCAGTCATCCAGCGACTTTACTAAAATACCTAAACACGTCAACATAACTTGATC
Organism: Methylococcaceae bacterium; assembly: GCA_006844585.1. Classification (GTDB taxonomy): domain Bacteria; phylum Pseudomonadota; class Gammaproteobacteria; order Methylococcales; family Methylomonadaceae; genus Methylomarinum. The sequence continues at coordinate 25,984 of SPJM01000243.1, forward strand.
ATTTGAACTCAAAGCTTAGCAGTGAAATCAGCCTTGTCAACGTTATTGACTAAGACAAGTTAAATGATCTCATTGTTTAAATTATTTCATTCCCTCTCTCATAGAATAGACCTGTAAGAACCCTTTAATTCAGAAAAACACTGAATAAAACGACGCCTAAAACTAAACGATAGATAACAAAAGGCATCATCCCGACTTTTTGCAGCAATTTTAAAAACCAGCCGATAGTCAGATAAGCCACGATAGCCGAAACAGCCGCCCCGATAGCGATAAAATCCCAGCTAACCGCTTCTTCATTGGTTTGCAGCAAATCCAGAGTATGTAAACCACCGGCCAGAGCGATAACCGGAATTGACAATAAAAAAGAAAAGCGGGCCGCTTGTTCGCGCTGTAATCCCGTCAATAATCCGGCAGTGATGGTAATGCCGGAACGCGATGTGCCCGGAATCAAAGCAATCGCCTGAAATAAACCTACCCATATGGCATCGCGCAATCCAATAGTCTCTCGCTGTTCTTTAGCCATTTTCTCTGCGCCCCAAAGCAACAGGGCAAAAACAATGGTGCTGGCGGCAATCACCAAAGGCGACCTTAAAAAGTCTTTCACCGTATCCGGTAAAGCAATCCCCACCAAGCCAACCGGAATCGTACCCAAAATCACATACCAGGCTAAGCGGGCGTCTTGACACATGCCTTTACCTAAAATTGATTTGAACCAAGCGGATACAATCGCTCCAACATCTTTACGGTAATAAGCGACCACTGCGCTCAAGGTACCGACATGCACAGCTATATCAAACGCCAACCCCTGATCTTGCCAACCGGAAATCACCGGCAACAATATTAAATGCGCCGAACTTGAAATCGGCAAAAATTCAGTTAATCCCTGTAAAACAGCAAGTGCAAATGTTTGTAATAAATCCATAATTTTAAATAGGTCGTATTATATTTCTTAATTGGAAACAGCTTAACGGTCAATGTAAAAACCGAACCGGTCGGCTCTCACAGTCCCGAATCAGAAATGGGAATCGGACCATAACATGATGATTGTTAAATTTTTCTGAATCGTTAATAATCAGTTATGGTTATTGGGAAAATTTTTAGCGAGACATCTTAGACCACAATGAAAATAAGCATTATACAAAGTTAACCCCAACTTCTGTGGATAAGTCTGTGAATTTATTGTCAAAGCAGGATGTTAACAACGGATTTTAATGACTTTTTATATTTTGAGCGTTTTTTGTACAAAGCCAAGCCATTTATTTGTCTCCTATTCATTGACAAATAGTTAACAAATACACGCTAAAACCACATTCAATTAACAATAAAGCCCTGAAAGTTATTTTTTCCTAAAGCACCAACAATCCCCTCACTTATAAACCTAATAATGCTGATATTTCCCGTTATGCACAATTTCTGTGGATAACTCTGTGTATTGAATGTCATCAAGTCACTCAAGACCGCTAAAGAACAGCTTTTTAGTTAAATTGATCAATTATTACACAATGATGACCCTATATATTATTCAATGACTTACATGAATATTTAAGGATAAAAAAAAATTTTTTTGACTCACTTACAGCTTGACAAAAAATAATGGCTATATGTGCATAACCTTATACTCCAGTCCCTTGCCCATGATGTCGTTTAATCACAACTTTTGTGGATAACTTTGTGAATAAAATGTCATAAATATTCTTAAGTATCTGTTTTATTAAACTTTTATTAAATTGATCAGTTTCTGAACAAACAACTTTCAAAAACGCTTCGTTTTAAATTATACGGCTATACCAAACCATAATTAGCAACAATTTCATCCGCTGTTAACGGCTCATGGAAAAAAAATCCTTGTAATTCATCACAACCATGTTTTGTTAAAAATTCCGCTTGGACTTTATTTTCCACGCCTTCCGCGACTACTTTCAAACCTAAGTTGTGGGCAAGAGATATGGTTGCGGTTACGATAGCCGCATCGCCTTTATCTCCAGCGATATCATGAATAAATGATCGGTCAATTTTAAGGGTATGCGCTGGAAATCGTTTTAAATACGCGAGTGAAGAATAGCCCGTCCCGAAGTCATCTATCGCCAGTTTTAATCCTTTTTTGTTGAATTCCTGCATAATCGCTAATGAGACCGCAGGCTCATCCATGATTGCGCTTTCGGTGATCTCAAATTCTAAAGCTGCCGGGTTAACCGCAAACTCTTGCATATGCCGCTCGATAGATGACAACAATGTATCTTGCTTAAATTGCCTGGCCGATAAATTAATTGAAACCGGTAAATCACTGTTCAAATGCTGACTCCATAGATTAATTTGCCGACAGACTTCGCATAACACCCAATTTCCTATCTCTTCGATTTGGCCCGTGTGTTCGGCAATCTCAATAAATTCCACCGGCGATACTTGACCGAGTTTTTCATTTCGCCAGCGTAGCAAGGCTTCTACGCCGACCAGCTTCCCGGTTTTGGCATCCAGTTTAGGCTGATAAAGTAGACTCAGTTCATTTTCACTGATGGCTTTACGCAAGCCCATTTCTATCTCCAGATGCCGTATATTCTTTTCTTCCAGATTTTTATCAAAAAAAGCATATCGGCCTCGGCCTTGGTCTTTAGCATGATAAAGCGCGGTATCGGCGTCTTTGGTGAGGGCTTCAATATTATCAGCATCATTCGGAAAAATAGCGATGCCCAAACTGGTTGAGATAAACAATTCATGGTTATCCAGATTAAGAACGGTTGAAAATTGCTTTAATATTTTTTCAGCGACGAACCCGGCGGATTCCGGTTTATCGATATCCGAGAGGATGATCGCAAATTCATCCCCTCCTAATCGGGCAATGGTTTCACGCTCCCTTAAAACAGCTTTAATACGCTTACCGACTTCGATCAATAGTTTGTCGCCGATCACATGCCCCAAGGTATCATTAATTGATTTAAAGCGATCCAAATCCAGGTAAATTAAGGCAAAAATGCGTTTATTCCGTTTTGCGCTGATAATCGCCCGCTCCATTCTTTCCTGGAACAGGGTTCTATTAGGCAGATGCGTTAAGGGATCGTAATAGGCCAGACTTTTGATTAATTCTTCTGAATCTTTACGGTCGGTAATATCATGCGCGACCGAGACATAATGGGTAATTTGGTTAAGATTGTTTTTGATAGAGGCAATAGAATGCAAGCACCAAAATAATTCACCATTCTTTTTTCTATCCAATAATTCGCCCTGCCAGGGTCTTCCTTGGCGAATTGTGCCCCATAAATGCTGATAGGTTTCTTTTGAGGTCAAGTTAGACATCATTTTCCTAGGATTATAGCCGATAAGCTCATCTTTCTCATAGCCGGTCACTTTATACATAGCCGGATTACAGTATTCAATATTGCCTTCATAATTAGTGATCATGACCAGATTGGGACTGTATTCTATAGCCAGCGAAAACTTTTTTAATTCCTGTTCGGTGATTTCATGCTTAACAATTTCATCTTTTAATTGTTCGTTCACCTTTTTTAATTGAGATGGGCTGGGAATAATCAATATCTGCGGAATCAAACGCCATAGAAAATAGGCTGTAAAAATCGAAACGATAGCGGTCAATGCCTTAATATAAGCAGACAACCAATATAATGGCTTCCATACAGTTACAATCGCAATTAAATGCGTTGCGCCGCACAGCAGAATGAATAATCCGAACAAATAGAATACAGTTCCAAATTGAATATCCTCCCTTTTTTTAACGATATAGAACAAGAAAAAAGGAATGGAAAAATAGGCCAAGACGATAATTAAATCAGCGAGCACATGCGACCAGAGCAATCCCGACTCCCAAAGATAACATTGGCCATGCGGCATAAATTGAGAGGGGAAAATAAGATCCGACATAATCACACCTGTTTTTAAGCTATTAATCTCTGACTTTTAACTATAGGGGAAAGTTTATCCTTTGTAAGTAATTGATTGAATCGCCCAAAAGTTGCGCGAAATCGTTCAAATAATACATGAGTCGCATAAAAACCACATAGAACAAACCATAATTGTGCAAAGTTACCGAATTTGCACCATCTCAATTGAACCAAAAACAAGCTTTTATGCTCCATTTTTAAGCATACGCCTGAATATTTTATCCTACCTATCCTACCCCACTGATTTATATAATTATTTTTCAAAAACACCTGCTCCACAAAAACTGGCACGAAGTCTGCTTTAAAGATTACAGCTTCTCAACGTAGAGAAAACACACGTCCGTTGCCGGACTCTCAAAGACAAAGGCGTCTAACCGATTTTTCCCCTCATAAAAATCAGTTGACGCCTTTTTTTGTTTGTAACACTTTAATAGAGATAAGAACATGAATAGATTTGGATCATTAACCGCTACGTTGCTGACTGGCGCAGCAGCGGCATTGAGTCTTACGGTTTCGTCACAGGCTCTTGCCGTTGAAGACCTGGAAAAAGAAGACTTAAAATTCGGTTTTATCAAATTGACCGATATGGCGCCGTTAGCCATTGCCTATGAAAAAGGTTATTTCGAAGATGAAGGTTTGTATGTGCAAGTTGAAGCGCAAGCTAACTGGAAAGTATTATTAGACCGAGTGATCAACGGCGAGTTGGACGGCGCGCATATGTTAGCCGGTCAACCTTTGGGCGCAACCATCGGTTTCGGCACCCAGGCGCATATTATTACCGCTTTCAGCATGGACTTGAACGGTAACGGCATCACCGTTTCCAACGATATTTGGAATCAAATGAAACCGCATGTGCCTTTGATGGCCGACGGCAGACCGCTGCATCCGATTAAAGCCGATTCCTTAAAGCCGGTAGTGGAAAAATACAAAGCCGAAGGCAAACCTTTTAATATGGGTATGGTTTTCCCGGTTTCCACCCATAACTATGAATTACGTTATTGGTTAGCTGCGGGTGGCATCAAACCGGGTTATTATGCGCCGCCGCAAGATACCAGCGGGCAAATTGATGCAGACGCATTATTATCGGTAACGCCACCACCGCAAATGCCTGCGACTCTGGAAGCGGGTACGATTTATGGCTACTGCGTCGGCGAACCGTGGAATCAACAGGCGGTTTTCAAAGGCATCGGGGTGCCGGTTGTCACCGATTATGAAATCTGGAAAGACAATCCAGAGAAAGTTTTCGGGGTCAGCAAAACATGGGCGGATAAATATCCAAACACCCATATGGCGGTCGTTAAAGCCTTAATCCGCGCTGCCATGTGGTTAGATGCGGATAACAACAAAAACCGTCCGGAAGCGGTAAAAATCCTGTCTGAAAGTAAATATGTCGGCGCCGATTACGATGTTATCGCCAACAGTATGACCGGTACTTTTGAATACGAAAAAGGCGACAAGCGTTCCTTGCCGGATTTCAACGTATTCTTCCGTTATAACGCCACTTATCCATTCTACAGTGATGCGATCTGGTATTTAACGCAAATGCGCCGTTGGGGACAAATAAACGAATTCAAGCCTGATTCCTGGTACATGGACATTGCGAAAAAAGTTTATCGCCCTGACATCTATATGGCGGCGGCTAAAGAGTTAATCGCCGAAGGCAAAGCCAAAGCCAGCGACTTTCCGGGCGCAGGCGAAACCGGCTTTAAACCGCTTCAAACACACTTTATCGACGGCATTAGTTACGACGGCATGAAACCAAACGAATACCTGGCCAAATTCTCCATCGGTCTGAAAGATAAGCAAAAAGTCGTCGGCGGAAAAATTGTCGAGTAATCTTTAAATCAAAAAAAGAAAATATATCGCGCGGTCAAGGGTGAAGGTTTTGTTTTATAAAACGCAACCGTGACCGCGCGAAGAAAATAGCTCTCGTAGGGACAATATGACAAGGATGTTTCTTTATATCAATAAATAACATACGGAAAATTAACTCAGGGCATTCCGGCGTGCGGATATGCGTATAGGTAAGAAAAATGAGTAACAAATTAATCAAGTTTTTTAATATAACCGGGTTAACCTGGTTTGTGCCGTTCGTCAGAATCGCTGCCGGTGATAACCCACAACAACAACTACGTCAATTATGGTTAATCATGGGCGTGCCTATCGTCGCCTTTTTTGTCTTTTTAGCTTTGTGGAGCGCTTCGGCTCAACAAATCAAAACCAGCTTAGGCG